>JBBQGT010000005.1:0-47991 GCA_038323265.1 Tepidiformales bacterium | reverse complement strand
TGGCGTGCTACTTCGCCGCGCGCGCCCGCCGAATCTGATCGGCGTGGTCGTGTGCGTGGCGTGCGTAGATCTCCAGCCACGTCTCGATGGAATACGGCCCGCTCTCAGAGTGATTGCCAGCGCGCAGCCAATCGTCGCCCGAGATCCCGTCCACAACCTCGGCGCTCGTCAGCCGCGCCAGCCGGAGCGCTTCCAGCGAACCTTCAATCGGCCGCCTGTCGTAGCGCAATTTCCGCCGCCACAGGTCTTCGTCATAAGCCGTAATTTCCGGCGCCTCTTCGGCCAGAAGCCGCCGGACGCGCAATGCGCTCGTCATCTCGCTATCCGCCAGGTGGTGCACCGTTTCTCGGGCTGTCCAACCGTCTGCGTCTGGCCGGGCGTCGAGCTCCGCCGGGGTGATCCCGGCGAGGGCGTCCATGACTTCCTCGTAGCCGTCGCGATATCGCTGAAGAAGGGCCTTGCGTGTGCTGTCGTCCATCGGCGAATCGTAAGCGTTCGGAGTTGCGCCAGCAGATCCAATCGCGGCCAGCGCGTTCGTGGAACGCTCACCAGTTTCTCTCAGCGCGAAAGAGGGGGTCGCGAGCCAACGAAAGTCTTTGGCAGCCGCACAGTGAACACCGCGCCGCCTTCGCTGGCGTTCGCCGCGCTCACGGTGCCGCCGTGCGATCGCACGATGTGCTTCACAATCGCCAGGCCAAGCCCCGTGCCGGGGTTCGAACGCGAAGCTTCGCCTTTGTAGAAGCGCTCGAACACCCGCGGCACGTCGTTCTCGGGGATGCCGGGCCCCTCATCCCGCACGGACAGGGCTACCAGCTGGCCTTCGTCGCGGATATCCACGTGAATCGTGCCGCCCTGCGCGCTGTACTTGATCGCGTTGTCCAGCAAGTTGCTCGCCACCCGCAACAGCGACGAGCGGTCCGCCTCCACCTCCGTCCCGCCCGCCGGCGTCGAAATCTGCACCTCTCTTGCGTCCGTCCGCGTCTGCAGCAGCGCCGCCGACTCCTGCATCAACTGCGATAGGTCGATCGCTTCGGGCACTAGCTGCACCGCGCCCGACTCGATCCGCGAGAGGTCCAGCAACTCGTTCACCAGCGTGGTAATGCGCTCCACCTGCTGGTGGATGCGACGCATGAACTCGGCCGTCTCCTCCGGCTCGTCCACCGCACCGTCCTGAATCGTCTCGACCAGCGCCCGGATTGCTGCCAGCGGTGTCCGCAGTTCGTGTGAGACGTTGCTCAGGAAGTCCCGGCGGATCTGGTTGATGCGCTCCACTTCCGTCAGGTCGGTGAGCATCAGCAGCACCGCCCAGTCGCCTCCGTCCGGGATCGGCACCGCGCCGGCGCGCAAGGGCGTCCGTTGCGGCCCGAAGGTGATGACCGAAGTCTCGACTCGCCCGTTGACGATCGCTCGCCGCACCAGGGCGTCCAGTTCGTAATCTCGCGCCGTTTCGATCAACGGGCGACCAATCGCTTGTAACATCGAAACGTCAAACAGCTGCACCGCGGCGGGGTTGAGGAAGCGCACCTGCGTATCGCGGGCCAAGGCGACCATTCCATCGGTTGAGG
The DNA here is from genome assembly GCA_038323265.1 of Tepidiformales bacterium. Lineage (GTDB taxonomy): Bacteria > Chloroflexota > Dehalococcoidia > Tepidiformales > Tepidiformaceae > PNKC01. The sequence goes on along the minus strand of JBBQGT010000005.1, from coordinate 46,426 downwards.
CATCGAAGACCGCTTCGAGACGGGCGTGCTCAGCCGCCACGGAATCGAACAAGGCCTGTACCCGTAGCGCCATCACATTGAAAGAATGCGTGAGATCGCTGACCGGCCCACCGCCTACGCTCACGCGTTGTTCGAATTCGCCTTCGGCTACTCGCCCGGCGGCCCTTGAAACGCCGCGCACAGCAAGCGCCGGGCCTAACAACGCCAGCCATCCAAGCAAAGCGCCGCTTAGCACAACGGCCACGATTAAGAGGAACCTCGACATGCCCCGGTCCGGGCTCGCCAACGCATCGGCAAGCAGACCAGCGAACGCGGCTCCTCCGCCGATCAGCGCCCCACGCAGCGCGAGGTCGCGCCTCAACATCGCCTAGCCCTCGAACAGGTAGCCGCTGCCTCGCACCGTGCGCAGCCGGAGAGGGTTGCCGGGGTCCGCCTCAATCTTTTGGCGCAGCCAGCGGATGTGGACATCAACCGTCCTTGGGCCACCAAAGAAATCGTAGCCCCAAACCTCATCGAGGATCTGTTCACGAGAGAATACTCTTCCGCGGTGCTGGGCGAAGAAAATCAAGAGTTCGAATTCCTTTGGCTTCATTCGAACAACCTTGCCCTCGCGCGTCGCCTCGCGCCGCTCGGGGTCCAGCCTAAGGTCGCCGGTATTGACCGCCGCTGCCGCCGGCGTCTCGCTCACACGCGGTGCACTCCGCCGCAAGAGCGCTCGGACGCGGGCGAGCAGTTCGCGCATGCCGAACGGCTTGGGCATGTAGTCATCGGCGCCTGTGTCGAGCCCAGCCACGCGGTCGCCTTCCCCCCCGAGCGCAGTGAGCATGATGATCGGCACGGTCGAATCGCGCCGCAGCAACCGGCAGACCTGGATCCCGTCCACTCCCGGCAGCATGACATCCAGGACGATAAGGTCCGGTTGTTCTTCGCGAGCCATTTTCAGCCCGTCGTCGCCGCGTGCCGCTGTCAGCACCGTATAACCTTCGCGCCGCAAATTGTGAGCCAGCGTGAAGAGCAGCGTCTCTTCGTCTTCAACGACAAGCACCTTGGGTTTCGGCGGCGCAGCAATCACCATCTACGGTCGATCCTTAACCGGGAGCATTAACGACCTGTGAACGCCCCCTCCTGCTACGATGCTGCCGTGAGGCTGCACTCGCAAGCCGCTCATTGAGAGAACAATGCCCGACGACCTAACCCCACACCGCCGGCCCTTGGCGCAGTACGGAGTCCTCGCCCTTGCAGCGATTTTTGCGGTCGGCACCATCGGCTACTTTCTCGCTTCCAGCGGTGACGGCGCCAACGTGGACAAAGGTCCGCTCAATGGCACGCCCGTCAGTTTGCTTCCCGGCGTGCCCACGGCCTTTCCCGATACTGGTGTCCTCGAGCCAAACCGCCCGAAAGTAGGCGAACGCGCGCCCGATTTCGCCCTCGTCGATGCCCGCGACACCACCAAAGTGCGCAAGCTCTCCGACTACCGCGGCAAGGCCGTCATCGTCAATTGGTTCGCCAGTTGGTGCGACCCCTGTAAACGCGAGATCCCGGCGTTCCAGAAGGCGCAGGACGCGCTCGGCGAGCAACTCGTCGTGCTCGGCGTGGACTACCTCGAAGACCCTGACAAGGCGGTTGGCATCCTCGATAAGCTCAACGCCACCTATCCCGCCGTGCTCGATGCCAACGCCGCCGTCGCCGACCACTACCGGGTCGGCCGCGGGCTGCCCGTTACGTTCTTCATCGACAAAGATGGCGTGCTGCAATCCTTCAAAACCGGCGAACTTACCGCCTCCGAGTTGGAGAGCAACCTTGCCAAGGTAGGCATTTCCTACAAGGCCAACTGACAAGCCTAGCCCAGCTGTTCATAACATGGATTGCGATTGCTCACGCTCTGCCACTCGTTTTCCCGCCGCCCATTCGGTTTGCGCCGACCCAGTGCTAGGCAACTGCCGCGGTGATGCTCTCCGCCAACACCCCAACCAGCGTGTCCACGTCCTCGCCGTTAATGGTGAACGGCGGGCCCAACATCACCACATCGCGCGCCGGACCAGAGCCGCCAGGATAGAAGAACACCCCGCGCTTCAGCCCTTCGGCCATGACGCGGTTAACCATGTGCGATTCCACCGGGAAGCGTTCCATCGTGTCACGATTCTTCACCAGTTCGATGCCCAACATCAGCCCCAGTCCACGCACTTCCCCAACGTTAGCCAGCGGCGCAATCTCTTGGTCCAGCCGCGAGCGGAGCAAGGTGCCCATCTTCTCAGCGCGAGCCACCAGTTCCTCGCGTTCCATGATCTCCAGCACCTTGTCGGCCACCGCGCAGGAGGCCGGGTGGCTAGCGAACGTGTAGAACATCAGGTCTTCGCCCTTTTCAGCGAGCGGCGCGACCACGGCCTCCGTGGCGTACAGCCCGCCCATCGGCGAGTAGCCGCCGGCCAGCCCTTTGCCGCCCACCATGATGTCCGGCGTTACGCCCCAGTGTTCCACGCCGAACTTCTTGCCGGTGCGCCCGAAGCCCGTCATTACCTCATCGGCGATGACCAGGATGCCGTACTTGCGACACACTTCCACAGCCCGCCGCCAGTAGTCTTCCGGTGGCAGCATCACGCCGCCCGACGAGCCAACGACTGGCTCGGCGATGAACCCAGCTACAGTCTCGGGGTTTTCGCTGAGAATGAGCTTTTCCAGCGACTCAATCGGGTCCGGGCCTGGATCGGCGCCAAGCACCCTGTACGGCGCCGGCGCATGGGGATACGGGATGAGCATCGGTTCGAACCCTGCCCGCCGGGCCGGGTGATGGCCCACGGAGAGCGCACCGAGGCTCACGCCGTGATAGCTCAGGTCCAGGCCGATCACCTTCCATCGCTCGGGCCGACCGGCGGCAACGTGGTGCTGCCGCGCCAGCCGCAACGCTGCTTCAACGGACTCCGAGCCACCGCTCGTGAACGTCGCCCGCGTCAGGCCAGGCGGGAGCCAATTGTTTACCAATCGGTCGACCAGCCGCGTACGGGATTCGGTCTGGAAGGGCGGGATGATGTACGTCAGACGCTCAAGTTCGCGCGCCGCCACCTCCGCCACTTCGCGCCGCCCGTGGCCGATATTCATCACAATCGCACCGCCGCCGGCATCAAGGATGCGTTGCCCGGAGGGCGTTACAAGGTAGCAGCCCTCCGCGCGGTCGATAGCGAACGGGACGCCGTTGGGGACGAAGGACATGCGATTCGCTGAATCCATGGTCGCTAGTCTACGAGTTTTTCAGCCAGTGGTTGGCAGGTCCCGGGCAACCACTGCGTGGGACGGGTACAACCCGATACGTAGAGGGGGTGACGTGGCTGCCCCAGTTTCGTTAACCCAATGTGGTGCGCACCGTCGAACCGAGGCGTCGCCAAATTGCGCGCGTTGTTCCCCCACGCCACCACGATGAGCGAAGCGCCGTCCACCGCTGTCTTCAGGTGCGCACCGTTATCCCGACCGACCGGGTCGTCAGCGCCGAACAAATCGCTGGGCGTCGTCGCGCGGTAGGCGCAGAGGTTAACCACCTCTAACCGCCCAAAGCCCCAACTCCGCGCGAATCCGATGCACCGCCGAACGGTCGGGTCGTCGCCCTCTCCGTCAGCCGTGCTCGGATTCAGCATCACGAACACCACGCAGGGCAACGCTGCGTCCCATTCGCGCCACAAGCGGTACCGGTACGCACCGCTTGAATCGAAGCATGCCCTGCCTTCCATCCCCCGAGCGTAGCACCGCGTGCCAGCGTTCCGTAGGATTCGCCTCACTTGCTGGAGGTATCCCATGAACTATCGCGAAGTGGCCGATGGCCTTGGCTTTCCCGAAGGCCCGCTTGAACTGCCCGGCGGCGACATCCTCGTAACGGACATCCAAAGCGGTACGTTGCTCCGCATCAATCCGGCGACCGGTGCGAAATCCGTCTTCGCCACCACCGGCGGTGGGCCCAACGGCTCTGCCATCGGTCCAGACGGCGCAATCTACATCGCCCAGAACGGTGGCTTCGAATGGTCCGAACGCCCCCTGCCCGGCGGAGGCGGCATGGGCCTCTTACCCGGCGAGCAACCGCACGACTACATCGGCGGCCAGATCCAGCGCGTTAGCTCCGACGGGAGCGAGGTGAGCACCCTTTACAGCGAATGCGAGGGAGAACGCCTCAAAGGCCCGAACGACCTCGTCTTCGACCACGAGGGCAACTTCTACTTCACGGATCACGGCAAGAACCGCAAGCGCGACCGCGACCGCACCGGCGTCTTCTACGCCTCGCCAGACGGCAAAATGATCAAGGAGATCGTCTTCCCGATGGAGGGGCCTAATGGCATCGGTCTTTCCCCCGACGAAAAGACGCTCTACGTCGCCGAAACGCCGACAGGCCGTTTGTACGCCTTCGATCTCACCGGCCCCGGCCAGATCGGCGGACGCCGTGTCGTGGGCACTGTGCCTTCAGCTCCTCCGCTCGGCCTCGCGCTCTGCGATTCGCTCTGCGTGGACGGCGAAGGCAATATCATCGTGGCGACGCTCGTTAACGGCGGCCTCACCTCGTTCGCGCCAGATGGTTCGAAGTCCGAGCACACGCCCTGCCCCGACATCCTCACGACCAACGCCTGCTTCGCCGGCCCAGACTTGCGCACGCTCTACGTCACACTCAGCACCACTGGCAAAATGATCGCTTTCGACAACTGGCCAACCAAGGGGCTAAGGCTGGCCTTCCAGGCCTAATTCCGGCCGATCGCCCGTGGAACGATCGTGAAATGGATACTGAGCAACGGATCACCTTCGATCCCCTTGTCATGGGTGGCAAGCCCTGCATTCGCGGAATGCGGGTGACCGTGGGTATGATTCTCGGCCAACTGGCCGCGGGCCACGCCGTTGACGACGTGCTCAACGCCTACCGTACCTCGAACGAGAGGATGTGCTGGCCGCGCTGGCTTGGGCAGCTCACCAGTCCCAGGCCACGAGTGTTACCGCGGAAGCTTCTTGAAGCTGCTGCTCGACATTAACCTGTCACCGCTCTGGGTCGAATACCTCGCACCACGAGGATTTGAGGTTCAACACTGGTCGACGGTTGGAGGCGACGAGCGAAGGATGAGACGATCTTTGAATGGGCTCGTACAAACGGCTCGGTCCTGATGACAGCTGATCTCGACTCGGCGAGATCGTCGTCAGGTCGAACTCCAAGTTCCCCAGCGTCGTACTGGTCCGAACTGATGGAACGCTCCCTCACGATGTCGGCGAGCAGCTGGTTACGAGCCTCCAGAATTGCGATGAGGCGCTAGCAGCGGGCGCGCTCGTCGTCTTCCGCATGGACGGGGAGCACATCCGACTGCCGCCATACCGTGGCGGCTAAGCCCTAGCCCGCCTTGGCAAACAGCTGAATCTGCAACGTCACATCTTCTTCCACGGTCACAAACCCGCCGATATCCGGCTTGCGAATCCCGAAGTCGCTGTACTTAAACTTCGCCGTGCCAAGGCCGCTCAGGATGTCTCCATCCTTTTTCACCTTGAGTTCCCACGTGACGTCCTTCTTCACGCCGTGCAGGTCCAACGTCCCCATCAACTGCATCACGCTGTCCGTCGATGTGAACTCCTTGGGCATGCCCGTCAAGGTCTTGGCGGTAAACGTGGCCGAAGGAAACTTGCTCGTCTCGAGCGCGGTCTGAGCACGATCGTCGCGCCGTGATTCGTTGCTCTTCAGCGACTTCAAGCCAACCGTGAACGTCGTCGGATTCGCAGGATCCAGCCCCTCTGACGTGAAGTTCACTGTCCCCTTCACGTCGCTCGTCGTTCCTTTCGCTACTGAGGAAGTAGGCAAGCTCGCAAGCTTCTCGGGCGCGAGGTACCAGGCGAGCGATTGCCCTGTGATGATGCTGTAGCTCGTGCCCACAATGTTCGAACCGCCGCCGATTGCCGGCGCCACGGCCGTGGTCGACGCGCCTGGCGTCGCTCCTGCCCCAACGGGCAAATCCGCAGTTTGAGTGGCATTGGCGGCCGCACGGACGGCGTCGGTGATCGCCGCCGCCTCTTTCTGCACCTCGTTGTCTTCGCGGATGAAAAAGAACCAGCCGGCCCCAATTACGACGAGCAGCACAACGGCGAGCGAAACGATCCGGCCGATCCCGCCGAAAAGGAAACTGACGATAAACACGCACGATTCCTGACGCTGATTCCCTGCAGTCTGCGGTTACCTTAGGTAAGTGATGGTAAATCGGCAGGTGATGTGCCAGTCACCCGTTCGACGGATGAGCCCAAAATCGCCACCGCCCGCCCCAGCCGTTACGTTGGCCTGATGAACCAACCGCCGCCGGACACATGGGAAGGGTCCGCCGTCTTCCTCATCGACCCCGAAGGGCGGATCCTCCTACAGCAGCGCGACGACGATTGGCCCCCCGAAGGCTACGGTCGCTGGGCAATTCCGGGCGGTCGCCGCGAAGGTGAGGAGTCACCCCGCGAAACGGCCCTTCGCGAGTTCGAGGAGGAGACGGGCACCAAGCTCCTCCGCCTCCGTACCTGGCGAACAGCCAGCCGCGAAGAGTTCCCAGGCCTCGCCGCGGGCCTCATGCACATCTTCTTCGCTGACGATGAAGTCGTGCGGGAGGAAATGGTCTGCAACGAGGGACTGGACTTCCAATACTGGTCACCTGCGGAACTCCTTGAACTGCGCATCAACCCCCCGACGCGCGCCGTAATCGATGCCTTCCTCGCCAGCGACTCATATCGCGGTACCGTGGCTGTCAAAGCGAAGTACAAAGTGGGCGTCGGCATCATCGAAATCGACCGCTGGGGGCGTATCCTCCTCCAACTGCGCGATTCCGATTTACCCCCAGAGCGCTACCCGGACGCCTGGTCCTTGCCCGGTGGCCTCCTCGAGCCAGGAGAAGCGCCCGATGCCGGCGCCTTCCGCGAGTTCGAAGAGGAGACCGGCCACCTGCTCGAATCCATCAAACTCTACCGCGTCTACCGCCGCGACCCGGACATCCCCAGCTCCCTCACCGACGCTTTCCACATCTACTACGTGGACGCCGACATCGACGAAGACCTGATCCAGGTCAACGAAGGCCAGGCGATGCGCTACTTCGCACCAGACGAAATGGCCGAACTGAACATCCCGCCCCACACCCGCCACATCCTCACGGACTTTCTTTCCAGCCCCGCGTACAAGGCGATGTTCCACTAACGGAACTCGCCATCGTTACCATCATCAAAGTCATTGACAATCTCCTACCGGGGTGTAGCGTTGTTCTCAAGCACTGCGGAGTGTGGCCCCTGAAAGGGGCGCCGGGTGGCAGGCCCGGCCCGCAGATAGTGCGGGAGGGTCATGCTTATGTACCTGAAACTCCACGTGAAATACTGTGTCTGGATTGTGCAGAGCTAAGGTCTGCGTTTAGCAGGCCATTCACAGCACTGCTCGCGGCCACCATTCTCCAGCCCTATTGATTCGCAACGCCGGACGCCGAAAGCTCACGCGACGTGAGTGCGTACCGGAATCGCTCCCACAGGAGCGGCACCAGGGAATCGCGTGCCGGCCAACGAGCAGTTGCTCATCACCGTATCGCCTCCCGGCGAACGGTGGGGGAGCATGTATTCAACGGGCCCCGGATTATCCGGGGCCCGTTTGCTCACCCGGCGGTTGCCACCTTCCCGCCAACCCGCCACTATTCCGGTGCAACTTCCTTCCCCGTGCGAAAGAGGTCTTCTATGTCTGATGTCCTGTTCGAAAAGCGCCCCGACGGCGTTGGCGTAATCACCCTGAACCGCCCCGAAAGCCTGAACGCCATGGGTGGTGACCTGATCCCCCTCCTCGGCCGCTACCTGGGCGAATGCGAGCGCGATCGCGAGGTGCGCTGTGTCGCCCTCACCGGCAACGGCCGCGGCTTCTGCGCCGGCGGCGATGTGAAAAACATGCAAACCCGCAACGACCAGGGAAGCGCACCAGCCTCGCAGCCTCGCAGCTTCGTCCCCGGCCTCGAACACTCCGTCCGTGAACTGCGCGCCTCGCACGACTCCACCGTCCTCAAGATGCACACCATGGCCAAGCCCACGGTCGCACTGGTCAACGGCGTGGCCGTCGGTGCCGGGCTCGGCCTCGCCCTCTCATGCGATGTCCGCATCGCATCTGACAAGTCGCGTTTTGGCACCGCCTTCAAGAACGTCGGACTCTCCGGCGACTTTGGCAGTTCGCACTTCCTCCAGCGCCTCATCGGAGTAGGCCGCGCCCGCGAGATGTACCTCACGGCCGAGATGATCGACGCCCAGCGCGCCCTCGAACTGGGCCTCGTGAATCGCGTCGTTGGGCACGATTCTCTGCTCGAAGAAGGCCTCGCGTTCTGCGCGAAGCTCGCCGCTGGCCCCACGGCCACCTACGGCCGGATGAAGGCTAACCTCACGTTTGCTGAAACCTGCACCTTGCAAGAACTGCTCGACCAGGAGGCGATGAACATGCGGCTCAGCGGCCTCAGCGCCGATTCCCGCGAAGCCGTCGCCGCCTTCGTCGAAAAGCGGGACCCGGCGTTCATCGGCGAGTAACTCAGCCGACAAAACACTCAACTGATCAACGGAGAATTGCTGTGCTCAACAACAAGGTGGCCATCGTCACGGGCGGGGCTCGCGGAATCGGTGAAGGAATCGCCCGAGTGATGGCCGAGGCCGGCGCCCAGGTCGCAATCTTCGATCTCGACGGCGAACAGGCCGCAAAAACTGCGGCCACGCTGCCCAACGGCTGCATCGGCATCGCCTGCGATGTCGCCGATGAGGCCGCCGTGGCCGCCGCCGTTGATGTCGTCGCCAAGCGCCTCGGCGGGCTCGACATCCTCGTCAATAACGCAGGCGCCGGCCGCGCCCCGCTGGACCCGAGCATCATGCGCGTGGCGGGCGGCGGCAAGGTCGAAAATATGGCCGCCGAATCTTGGGACGAGCAGCTCTCGCAGAACCTGCGGACGACGTTCGTCACCACGAAGGCTGCGATTCCGCATCTGCGTGCGCGTGGCGGCGGCGCGATCCTCAACATCGCCTCGATCGCTGGACTTGGCGCGGCGCCCACCCTTCCTGCCTACGCCGCCGCCAAGGCGGGCGTCATTTCCCTAACGAAGACACTGGCGATCGACCTCGCACCCAACGACATCCGCGTCAACGCGATCTGCCCTGGCTTCCTCTGGACGCGCGCCTGGCAGGGCATGGTCGAAGGGATGCGCATGGCCGTCCCCGAACTCAAGGATCGCGACCCGCGGGAAATCTTCCTCGACGTGGTGAAGCGCGGCGTTCCCCTCGGTCGCGAGCAGACGCCGGAAGACATCGGGCACCTCGTCGCCTTCCTCGCTAGCGACGTTGCCCACAACATCACGGGCCAGGCAATCTCGGTAGACGGCGGCATAACGCTGAAATAGCTCGGAAAGGCCCAGTTCAATGGACGATAGCCCAAGTGTGTAATCCTTCATTGATGGAGTGAATAGACGGTTTTATCGTCCTCACAAATCCGGGAGGTTGCGAAATGACGTCAGCGAGAGAACCAGTCCTCGCCGCTGAAAAGGCGGCAACGCTCCTGCCCGGCGTCAACGAGCGGTTCAGCGGCTGGGGACTCATGGGTCTGCCGTTCCAGTCGGGCGACGTGCTCGCGACTCGCCGGTTCCCAGCGTCGTCCATCAGTCTAGGCTATTCATCCGTTTGGTATCGCACTCCCGCGGGAGAGTGGACCTTTTATGCCGACGCCCCGGCCGAATCGGCCTGCACCCGTTTCTTTGGCAGCGCCGTATCACGCGCTGTCGTTTGCCCTGTCCTATTCGAATGGACGGGCGACGACCAGCTTCACGTCGCCGTCCCCGAGGCCGGGCTTGTGTGTGACATCACGGTCGGGCCGACGCTGGCCAGCCGCGCGATGAACGTCATCGCCGCCGGCTTCCCCGAGTGGGCCTGGCACAGTCCGCGAATGCTGGGGCTGACCGCGATGGTTGCTGGCCCAATGCTCGGCGCCGGAAAGCTTTCGATGGCTGGCGTCGCCCCGAACGGCCAGTCGTTCATCGCCAACCCCCGTAAAATCTGGGTGGTCAAATCAGCACAACTCAGGATTGGCGACCGCGCGCCCAGCCAACCGGGCCCGCTTAGGCCGCAAGCTCAGCTCGGCGACTTCCTCATCCCTCAGCGTGGCTTGCTGGCAATCGGTAACGCCGCGTTCGATGCTTTCGACCCGGCGCGACATTCAAGCCGGGTCAGCAATTCCTTCCCGTAGAATCACTCGCTTGCCCCAACCGTCGGCAGCCTACCGCCCCGCCAGCCGGCCCATCGTGAACGCCGCGCGTTCCACGCTCGGGAACACCGCGATGCCCTTGCCCACCATGTCGTCGCGGACGCGGTCGACGAGCGCCCGGTGCTCATCGTTCGTCGTCTCGGTGGGGCCGAGCACAACCGCCACGGGCTTCGCGGCCTCGTTGGCGATAGTCGCCAACCGGCTGCACGCGTGGCTCAGCCGCTCACCCGCGTCGGGGCGTCCGAAGAACCAGTCCTCGCCGACATTGGCGATCGCGATGTCGTAGGCCTCGCTCGCGAGCATCAGTTCGAGCAGACCGTTCGAAGAGAGTCCGCTCCCGGCCAAGATCGACTGGTCCACCGGGTTGCCAATCCAATCGGCGAGTTGCGGCGCTTTGGCGCGCACCTTCTCGCGAACGTCGTGCGGCAGCGGAACGACCACCAGCCCAGACTCCTCGCAGGCGTCCGCCGATTGCACGCTGCGCCCGCCACCGCCACCAACCACTGCCACGTTGTGACCTGTCGAGGGCTTGAGCAAAGAGGCGCCGATCATCAGATCTAGCAGCTGCTCCTGGCTGCGCGCTTCAATCGCTCCGGCTTGGCGCAGCACGGTGGACCACAACTCAGCGGTCCCCGCCAGCGCCGCCGTGTGCGAAGCCGCCGATCGCGCTCCAGCCTGCGTCCGGCCCGCCTTGTGGATGATCACGCGCTTAGTTGCCGCTGCCGCCTTCAGCCCCTCAAAGAAGCCGCGCCCGTCCGGCACGCCTTCCACGTACGCCCCGATCACGGTGGTCTCGGGGTCATTCGCGAGGTAGCGGAGCATCACGCCGGGCGTGATATCGAGCCCGTTGCCGTAGTTCGCGACTTTGCCGTAGGCGAGTCCGCGTGCTGCTCCGCGGGTGATGACTTCCACCGCGTTGTTGCCGCTCTGACTGAGAAAGGCCACCGTGCCGCTTGTCTGAGGCAAGTCTGGCCGGAAGCTGATGCCGCCCGACGGGTGGTAGAGCCCCATGCCGTTAGGCCCAAGGATGCGCACGCCCGCGGCCGTCGCCTTCGTCGCAATATCGCGCTCGAGCTGCGCCGCGCCCTCATCGCCTGTCTCGCTGAAACGGCCGGTGAACAGGTGCAGGAAGCGCACGTTGCGCCCGGCGCATTGCGCGACAAGATCCAAAACGCCATTCGAGGGGATGCAGGAGATCACCAGGTCCACATCGCCGGGCACATCCGCCAGCCGCGGGTAGGCCCTGTAGCCAGCAACTTCGTCCGCCTTCGGATTGATCGGGTAGACCGGACCATCGAACCCGAAATCCCGCAGCGAAACAACGTAGTCGTGGCCCGCGCTGTCCACATTGGTAGACGCTCCAGCAACCGCGATCGATCGCGGGCGAAAGAGACGGTCGAGCGAGGGCTGATCGTGCGGCACGAACGCGATTCTACGCGAATCGCCCCTCTCGGTGGCGCAGCCTGCCCGCGACCCCTACGATCGTGGCTCCGAATTGGTAACGAGACGAGGCACGGCGGCATGAGCAAAACCAAGGAACTGTCCAAAAAGGACCTAAAGAAGCTGAAGAAGGCGAAGGTCGCGCTCAAGGGTGGTGAGACAGGCGGCACGCTCATCTCCGCAGCGCCTGCCGCCGCCCTCATCGGCTCGGCCCAACAGGAAGCGCCTCCGCCGATTGAAGGCCCAGGCCGCGCGATGGTCATCATGGCCCACCCCGATGACGCCGAGTTCGTCTGCGGCGGCACCGTGGCGAAGTGGTGCGCCGAGGGCTGGGAGGTGCGCTACGTGGTGGTCACCGGCGGCGACAAAGGCACCCACGACCCCACGATGCACCCGGAGAAGCTCGCCGCCATCCGCGAAGAGGAGCAGCGCGCAGCCTGCCGCCGCCTCGGCGTTTCGGAGTGCATCCTCCTCGGCTACCCGGACGGCTTCACTGTTGACGAACACGAACTGCGTGGCCAGATCGTCCGTCTCCTGCGCCTCCACAAGCCCGACGTGGTTATCACCTGGGACGCTTTCCGCAAGGGCTTCAACCATCGCGACCATCGCAACATCGGCACGGTGACTTCCGACGCAATCTATCCGATTGTGCGCGACCGGTTGTTCTATCAGCGCGACGAAGAGGATGGGCTTGAGGCGCATCAGGTGAACGAAGTGCTCCTCGCGGGCGCAGACGAACCCGACTACGTGGTCGACATTTCAGAGCACTGGCTGACCAAGATTGACGCGATCGTCTGCCATGCCAGCCAGGTGGGCGGGCGCACGCGGGAGGACTTCATTAAGCAGCGCGAAGAGACGGTCGCGAAAGAGGGGGAGAAGCCGATCGAGGAGAAGTTTCGCCGCTGGAGCATCCGCCGGCCGATGCGGAAGACCGAGGATGAGCTCAAAAGAGAAGCGGAGACCGCGGCCGAAAGCAACGGGAGCAACGGGGCCAACGGCCTCGGGCAGCAGAAGCCGCAGAAGGCGACCGCGTAAGTCCAAGCACAGCCACGACTGGCAGCGATGCGCACCTCGTTGCCAGTCGCGGGCTCGAGGGGATGACTTAGCGAGTACCCCGTCGCCGCAGGAATGTTCCAGCCGCGAGGGCCAAGGCCGCAAGTGAAACTGCGCCCGCCAGTAGTGGACGGTTAGGCCCGGAATCATGGGAATCCACAATTGCTCCGCTACCCGTGTTCGGCGCGTCTGGAATGGAAGGACCGGATCCCGGTGCTTGCGGAGCGAGATTTGCTAGCGGCTGGCTAACGCCCGGAATCAGTCTGCGCTGTTCGAAGAGCAATTGACCGTCGCCGCGGACGAACGTGAGAAGCGCCCCAGCTCGCGAACAATCCACTGGTTGGCTGGCGCCTCCGACGTGGAGGAGCACGTTGCCCTCAGAGTCCTGATCCGCCGCCGATGTCAGGGACGACTCGGTGCAAGGGCGGCCATCGGCTAGCACTCGAAGCGAACCTATGGACTCCCCGAGCGTCTTGCCGTTGGCGATCGTTCCTGTTGCTTTTACCACTGAAGCCGGAATGACTATGCTGCTTGAACCGTCCTTGGTCTGCGTGGGATCGCGCTTGGCGAGGAGAACGGGCCCGCCGCTCGAGAAAAGCGGGACTTTTAGGCAGCTGCCGGAGGCGGCGGCCCAGACCGTCGCCAACTGGGGAACAGCGTTCCCCTCCAGCGAGACGGATCCTCGGATGCTTCCATCGGCGCCAACGCCAACGACGCCGTTTGGAAGACCGGCCGCGACCGAATTGTCGCGGCTCGCCGGCCCTTTCTTGTAGAACGCGAGTGTAACTTGTGCGCCTGCGCATTCGGGTGCGCTGCCCTCGAACGATACACTAGAGTCGTCTCCAAACACGTAGATTTGCTTGTCGGTGCGCAGCGTGTCAGACGACGACTGTGCAAGCGCGTTGATTGCTGGCAGACCGGTCACCCCCAGGAGCAGACTTCCGGCGATGAGGAAGGAATGGACTTTGGTCGAAATCATACTATTTGCTCCATTTTGTAGAAATGTGTCTAGAACCAGCTGTTACGAGAAATCACGCCCTGGATTTCGTTCGACGTGGCTGTGATGTTGTTCGGGTAGTTCGAGCAGGTGCCAGAAGTTCCGTTGTTCATCAGAGGGTAATAGGTTGAATTTTCCGTGTAGCACGATGTGCTTGTGTCGTTCAGTCCGAGCGCGTGGCCAACCTCATGTCTCTGAATGTGAGTGTAAGCCCCCGATGGGACAGATGAATCGAGAACGAGGACGAAGGTTGGATGATAATCGGATCCGATGCCGTGACAGTCAGGATCCGGAAGGTTGTACTCTGTGTCTGTGTCGATATACAATGCAGCATACGGAGAGACAGCAGGCAGTGTACAAGTCGCGACACCGAGCAACGAGGTCGACTCCGTGTCGAAGATCACGCAACCGTCGTACAGCCCACAGTCAACCCCACTCGACGGGATCACGACACGGGAGAATCCGGTAGCGTTGTTCCAGTAAGACGACGAATCGCTTGGGTTAAGGACGGTACTGTCTTCGAGGAGGTATGTACCATTTGGCCCGACCACATGCGAGTAAGGCCCAGAAGGCAATGTGTAGTCCGCGTAAACGGCTTTCTGGTCAAGGCCAAAAGCCAGAAGAGCGGAGACGATCGCAACGACCGCGAAACCAATCGTCCGAGAGGACAATTCGGTGATTCGCACCATTCAACTCCTGTAGGTAGTTTAGTCCACGGCCTGACCGCAGCTCAATTACCACGCTACGTCGAAGCCCTCACACAGAAGAAGGTGACGCGTAAACCTCCGCGGACCTATTTACGTACATTTTACAGGGAGGCAACACTCCATGTGCTTTCCACACCAGGCCGCAAGAGGCGAGGGCTGCGAACGCCGGTGCGATCGTAGAAGCGGGAGAGGCGCGCCCGAACCGCCCGACGGCTGACTCCAAGCCGATCCGCTATGTCTCCGTCGGTCAAGCCCTCGGCGAGCAGCACGAGTACTGGGCGCTCCAACTCGCCGATCTCGTGGTGTTGGTCTAACCCACAGCTCATGGTGTTCACTCCGCCTCCTGAACTGCGAACAGCGGAACACTCAGGGCAGGGGGTGTCAAGCCGCGCGCTACCCCCGCGGAAGCCCCAGCCCGCGCGTCGCGATGATGCCGCGCTGGATCTCGCTGGTCCCGGCGGCGATGGTGCCGGAGACGGCCTGTAGGTAGCTGCTCGCCTGATCAGTGATTTCGTGCGGGGAGCCGTCTCGCAGTTGGCCCGCGGTGCCGAGGAGATGCATTGCAGTGCTGGCGATGCGCTGGCCCATTTCGCTGCCGAAGAGTTTGCTGGCGCTTGCTTCGTGGTTCGGCACCATGCCGCGCGCCTGCATCGTCGCTACTCGATAGGCGAGGAACGTGCCGACGTTCACTTCAACCGCGCGGTCGGCGAGCTCCATGCGAACGCTCGGGCGGCGCTCCACCAGTTCGGGCTTCGATTTCGCCAGGGCAACCAGCCCCTCCACCGTCCTCCGTCCACCAGCGAACGCCTGGATGCCGCTGCGCTCGAAGTCCAGCGCCACTGCCATGTGATACCAGCCGCGGTTCACCTCGCCCACCACCTGGTTCGCCGGCACGCGCACGTCTTCGAAGAAGATCTCATTGAAGCCTTCACGGTTCGCCATGTTGACCAGCGGCCGTACTGTGATGCCCGGCGTCTTCATGTCCAGCATGAACATCGTGATTCCCTTGTGCTTCGGCGCGTCCGGATCGGTGCGCGCCGCCATCCAGCCCCAGTCCGCAAGGTGCCCGCCGCTCGTCCAGATCTTCTGGCCGTTGATGATGTAGTCGTCTCCGTCCTTCACCGCACGAGACTGCAAGGCCGCAAGGTCGCTGCCTGCGCCGGGCTCGCTGTAGAGCGTGCACCACCAGTCGTCGCCGCCGGTGATCCGCGGGATGAAACGCTGCTTCTGCTCGTCGGTGCCGTACAGCATCAGGCTGGGCCCCACCCAGGCGATGCCCATGCTGTAGTGCGGCGCCCCGGCGTAAGACATCTCTTCGTTGTAGACCAACTGGCGCAGATGGCTTGCGCCGCCGCCGCCGTACTCCTTGGGCCAGGCCATCGCCAGCCAGTCGCGCTCGGCAAGCTTCTTCTGGAAGCCCATGGTGGCCGAATACTCTTCGCCGTGGCCCTCGAAGTTGACGGCGCCCCTTCCCCGAGGACCACCGGCGGCAGGCAATTCGGCAGCAATGAAGTCCCGCACCTGTTCGCGGAAAGCTTCGACATCGGGCTCGAACGTGTAGCGCATGGGGTGGCTCCTCAAAAAGCTTCGCTTCGCGCGAAGTATAACTGTCCGCGAACCGCTTGCGGGCACCGACTGGAAAGGAGCAAGGTGAATGTACAAGACTACGGAGGCAATCCAATGGATAGCGAGACGAGCAGAGTAATGCGAGAAGCAGAGCAAGCGGCTAATGGCCGCATTTCAAGTTTCGTCGAAGGGCTGGCCGAGCGCGTCGGCTTCCACGCCCACGCCGGCGCCATCTTCGGTGACCCGGTCGAGAAGGGCGGCGTCACCATCGTCCCCGTGAGTAAGGTGCGGTACGGCTTTGGCGGCGGCTCCGGCAGCGATAGTTCGGACAAAGGCGATGGCCCGAAGCACGACGAAGGCTCGGGGGGCGGAGGCGGAGTGATGGCCTCCCCCATCGGCTTCATCGAAGTCCACGACGGCTTCGCCGAATTCAAACGCATCAACGACCCGATGTCCTTCGTGCCGGTGATCCTTGCCAGTGGCTTCACCGCGTGGGTGGTGCTGCGCGGCCTGCGCCGGTTGGTCCGCTAGGCACCGCTCATGGCGCCCACGTTAGTGGGAAGGCTTGCGCTTCATTCGAAATGGCCCAGCGGTCGTTCGCATCCGTCGCCGAGACTACCCAGGCGCCAGATTCCACGCCCGGGTCGCGATGAATCGCCACGTACCTGCTATCCGGCGACCACGTGATGTGGCAGCCATCGATTAGGCGCGTGAGCTTCCCCTGCAGCAGGTTCACCATTAGCACAGTGTGGCTCCTGCGATCCATCGCGTAGGTGGACACCGCGAGGTAGTGGCCGTCGGGCGAGAACGTCAACTCTCCGATGTAACCGCCGCTCACCTCGTAGCCTTGCACGGACGGAATCGTGCTTGGACTCAGCAGCGTAAGGAAATACGGGTCACCCGTGATGCTCCCGAAGGCCAGTTGTTTCGAATCAGGGGCCCAGACCATCACCAGCGGCACCCCGTCGACCGCCCGCGCTGCACCCTTTCCCCCAGCGACAAGCGCCGGGTCGCCTGAACTCGCGATCTGCGTGATGCGGCTGGTTAGTCCGCTCTTCGTCAACGCCAGGTAGACGCCGTCTGGTACGCGCTCGATGGAGGCGACCATCGCCCTGTCCGGTGAGACCACGGCGTCGGTGGCTGTCGCAACGCGGCCGTCATGCGCTAGCTTGTCGTACGTGGTCAACCCGGTTGGCTTGCCCGCCGAATCGGCGGTGAACAGCTCCGCTCCCGTCACTTCGTAGGTGATCGTGCCACCACCGGCGAGCGCAGGCACGGCGATCACGGGGATCGGTGCCGCCGGAGAAGATTCCCCGCCCCGTGTGGCCATTACGTACGCGCCAACAACGACCGCTGCGGATCCGGCTAACGCTATGCGGGCCCAGCCCGCCCAAACGCGTCGCCGCTCGATCGAAATGCCTGTTGCCTGAGCCATCGTCCAACCCTCCCCGGAGTCTTGAACGTGGTACACCGCCACTGAGCGATCGGTTCCGTCTTGAATCGAGTTACGGAATTGAAGCGTCGAAGTCCATCGAGATATGCCCCGCGGCCACCAGCCGCTCGTATTCCGCCTCATCTACGCCCAGCAGTTCGCGATACACGTAGTCGTTGTGTTCGCCGAGTGCCGCCGGCGCCTGCCGAACCGTCAGGGGCGTCTCGGAGAAGCGCATAAAGGGCGTGTTGAAACGGAACGGCCCGATGCCGCCGTGCATGGTCTGTGGTTGATACAACCCGCGCGCCAGCACGTGCGGGTCGTCGAACACTCGTGAGCCCTCCAACACCGGCGCAGCGGCGATCCCCGCGCCCTGCAACAGGTGAAAGAGGGCGTAGTCGTCCCAATCTGCTGTCCAGGACTTTAGCCGCGCGTCGATTTCGTCGTGCGCCGCCAGCCGCCCGGCAGTGGCTTCTAGGGCCGGGTCCATCGCCCAGTCGGGGCTACCCAAAAGCGCCCGCAGACTCCGCCACTGCTCATCGCAATTCACGGTGATCGCAATCCAGCGGTCGCCGCAATCCGTCGCCGGACCAGCGGCCGCGCACGGGTAGATGCCCGTCGGCGCGTAGCCGAAGATCGAGCGATTGCTGTGGCGCTCCGCCACCCTGCCGTTCAGGGCGTAGTCCATGAAGGCCTGCGCCAGCATCGCCGAAGCGTTTTCCGCCTGCCCAATCTCCACGCGCTGGCCCTCGCCCGTGCGGTTGCGGTGCCAGACGGCCATCATCACGGCCAGCGCCGTCTGTGCCCCTGCCAGGTAATCGCCAGAGTAGATCGGCGAGTTGTCCGAGGGATCCGAGTCCGCGTACCCGCGGATCAGCGTGTGGCCCATCACGCTTTCGAGGTGCACCCCCAGTGCTCGCGCCTGGTTGTACGGCCCTGTGGAACCGTACGCAGGGATGCGCACCATGATGATGTCGTCCTTGTACTTCCGCAGCCAGTCATACGTGATGCCCAGCCCCTCGAGCGTTTCGGTGGCGTTGTTCTCCACCAACACGTCGGATCGCGCCACAACCTGCCCGAAGATCTCCTTCCCCTCTTCGGTGCGCAGATCAACGGTGAAGCTCTTCTTGTTGCGGTAGAGTTGGACGAAGGTCGGGTTGTAGTTCCAGGGCCGTGCGCCGGGGTCGTTGTTCGGATAGCCGCCAGCCGCCGGTGGGAGGCGCGCAATTAGCTCCTTGGATGGGCGCGCAATCGTCCCGCGCGTCATCGGTTGCATTACGTGCGAGTTCTCGGCCTTCAGTACCTCGGCGCCAAGATCGCCCAACAACAGCGTCGCAAACGGCCCGGCCCACACCACGCAGAGATCCAGCACGCGCAAACCTTCGAGCGGCAGCCGCGGCGTGCCGGTGCGTTTCGGCCCTCGTTCGCTGGGGGACGGCTCCTTGAGTTCCGCCCGAATTTCGTCGCCGTGTTCGTTCAGCAGCGGCGCCGGACGGCGCATCGACCACGGCGATTTCGGCATCGTGAATGGCCGCCCGGGAATCTCCACCTCGCCCAACGCTTCGTGTTGCACTTGCGCCCAAAATCCGCGGTCGCGGAAGTGCGAGTCGGCCGCGATGTCGGCAACGTCGAACAGCGGCCCGCAGAGCACCTTAGCGCCGCGCGCTGCCTCCCATATCTCGCGCTTCGTCCGCTCGCTCAGCCAGGCAAAGAAGTAGGCATCCAGCTCGGCCACGTTGTCCGCATCAAGCAGCGCCCCGCGTTCGTACCACTTCGGGTCCTTCAGCCATTCGGGTTCGCCCATCATCTGGTTGAATCGGTCCATGCGGGTGCCGGCCGCGGAGAACTCGACGTAGCCGTCCGCACACGGATAGACGCCCGTCAGCGCTGGACGGTTGAAATGTGATGCCCGAGGCGTCCGGCGCCCCGAGAACTCGTAGACGATGGTTGCCACATGTCGACGGTCCGCGCCGAGGAAGTGACTATCCGCAATCGAGTAGTCGATGCGCTGGCCGATGCCCTGCTCTTTGCTCGCCAGGATCGCCGCGAAAATCGCTACCGCCGCCGCAGACCCCGATTCGACGAGCGAGGCCGCGCCGAACATCGTCACCGGTTCGCGCTCGATGATCCCCATCGTGTACATCTCGCCTGCCATGGCGAAGAGCGTCAGTTCGGAGCCGGCGTAGTCCCGGTAAGGGCTTTCTTGGCCGAAGTTGCTGATCGAAATTAGCGGCAAGTCCGGCCGCCTGGCATGGATCGCCGCCCATCCGATGCCGAGTTCTTCGATCACGCCCGGTCGAAAGCTCTCGACCACGGTGTCCGCCCGGTCTACCAGTGCCCAGAAGGTCTCCCGACCTCCTTCGGTCTTCAGGTCCAGTTCGATGGAGCGCTTGTTGGTGTTGAAGTAGAAGAATGTGCCGCTCTTTTCGGCGTGCGGGACATCGCCGGGAAACGGGCCCAGCGCGCGCCCGGGGTCGCCACCGGGGCGTTCGATTTTGATTACGTCCGCGCCGAAGTCGGCCAGCAGCTTCGTCGCGTACGGCCCGCAGATGTTTTCCGAAAGGTCCAAGATGGTCAGCCCATCGAGTGGTCCGGGCACGGTGAGTCTCCGCTAAAAGGTGACGGCCAACGCCCACTTTCGTCCGGGTCGGGGCCGCGCCGAATCCTACCACATAGCTCAGGCGGCGAAAGGTTGGAGCGTTAGCGCCCGCTCGCCGCGCCCCGTGCGCCTGGCTGAAAATCCCCGCGTTGCTCCTGAATCTCCCCGCTGAAGTCCTTGCGCGCGCGGTAGGCGGCCTCGATGAGGTCCGTCAGGCTGTTCAGTTGAATAGACCATTCGGCCACGCCCACCCGCACGTCCAAGTACGCCGCCCCATCAGCGTGGACGATGGGCGCGGTGCCAAGGACGCGCCGCAGGCGGTCGACGAACGCCCAACCCCCCTCGCTCGAACTGCCCGCCAGCAACACTGCCGCGGTCCGTCCGTCGAGTTGAAACTCGCAATCTTCAGTCCGCCGCGCTTCATCGATGGCTGCAAGCGCCTTGGTCATCACCGCAGTCGGTAGCTCGACCTGCGGTCGGAGCGCATCGCCCAGGTCCACCAGGGCAAGCGCGAACGGTTCACCGTGGCGGTGCCATCGCGATTTCAGCCGATCCCACTCGATTTCTAACAAGCGGTACGGGTCCGGTCTATTTACCTCGCGCTCTGCGCGTTCGAGTTGCAGCACGACAATCTCGGCGTCGAGCTCCACGATTCTCGTCCGCAGCGAGATCGCGTATAGGACGACGGCGGTGAGCCCGCACAAAGTGCAGACGAGTAACGCGAATGTGCCCAGGAAAATCAAGTCCATGCGTCTCCCACGTCAACCAACCAGCACGCGCCGTTCCACTTAATCATCGGCTCCGCGTCGCCAGCGAATAGCGCGCCACCTCCGAATCTCACAACGAAATCCGATAGAGCGTCCTGGCCGAGGTTCCCTTTATCATGGGGCGCACAATACAAGCCGAGTCAACGCGTGGGCCGCGTTCAATGGGAGAAACAACATGACCGAAGCTAAGCCGCGCCGAGAACTGCCCGGCTGGGTCAAAGCGCACGTCGAAGAATACCTGGCCACCGATGGAGAGAAGGGCCACGAGTTCCGGGGCGCCCCAGCCCTCCTTCTCACCACCACCGGCCGCCGCTCCGGCAAGCCGCTCCAGCTCCCCCTGATCTACGGGCAAGATGCGGACCGCTACCTCGTCGTCGCTTCGCGCGGCGGCACGCCGGAGCACCCCGACTGGTACAAGAACCTCGTCGCTCATCCTGAGGTCCAGGTGCAAGTGAAGGCTGACAAGTTCGATGCGAAGGCGCGCACTGCAACTGAGTCCGAAAAGCCCGCTCTCTGGGACCTGATGGCGAAGATCTGGCCGGCCTACAACGAGTACCAAACGAAGACAGACAGGCCGATTCCCGTCGTCATCCTCGAACGCGTGTAACGCGAAACTTTAAACGCACCAAGGAGAACCGCATGGCAGGAGACTGGGCCCGGCCCGTTGTCCACTGGGAGATTCAAGCCAAGGATGGGGAGAAGTCCAAGAAGTTCTACGCGGAGATGTTCAATTGGCAAATTGGCGAGGGCCGCATCGCCAACATCCCGGCCGGCATCGGCGCTCCCGAGCCTGCGATCAGTGGGCACATCCGTCAGAACGACAGGCCCGGTGTCGTGCTCTACGTGCAGGTCCTTCAACTTCGCGAATCGCTGGACCGCGCGGTTCGACTTGGAGGCGCCATCCTGCGTGAACCGTTCGACCTGCCCACCGGGCAGACGCTCGCCTGGATCGCGGACCCCGAAGACAACCAGATCGTCCTGGTACAGCAGTAGACGCGGCGCACCCTCGTTGAGCGCCCGCCAACGTGCAAGCGCAGCAGTCATATGAAGCGAACAATGTCGAGTTTGGTCGCCTGGAGAGCGCACGCATCGAAGCATCGTCGCCGCGGCCGGCGAGCTTGGAGCGTCGGCGCGAGGCTTTTGCTGCTGCTGGCCCTCGCGCTCCTCGTCTTGGCTTGTGGCGAAGCCAAGACGGCCTCTATTCCTGGCGGCGCGACGGCAGCCAGCGTCAGCGTTCCCGGGGGCGCCTTCCGCAGCGTTGGCCCAGAAGGGTTCGCGAAGCTGATTGAGTCGAAGGGCGACGTCCCGCTGATCAACGTCCACGTACCTTACGAGGGAGAGATTGCCGGGACGACCGCGTTCCTGCCGTTTGACCAAATCGCTGGATTGACCAGCCAGCTCCCCGCCGATCGCACTGCGCCCCTCTTCCTCTACTGCCGCTCCGGCCGGATGAGCACCGAAGCAGCCGCCACGCTCGTGCAACTGGGGTACTCCAACGTCGTTGAACTCGACGGGGGAATGAACGCCTGGGAGACTTCGGGCCGATCAATCGCCCACGCCACTCGCTGACGAAGAACGTCCGCTGGGACGCACGGCGGTCGCGCGATCTACCAGTCGGCGCTTAGAATCCGGGCAGGTCGCCCGCGCAGGTGGCTATTGCAAAGGAACCGCCAGCCGATGGATCAGCCGCTTACCCCGTCCCCACAGTCCGCCGAGAACGTCTCCGGCCAGGCGGTCCGCGACCTTCGCGCGGCCGCGCCATCACGCACTGTGCGATTGCGGGGCAGCCTCGGCGGCTTGCTCATCCCTCTCGTCATCCTCGGCGGCATCTCCGCCCTTGAGACCGCCCGCACCACCAGCGCCTCGCGCCAGGTCTTCTTCAACGTCAACCTCCCCTGGCTCATGTACTTCGTCTTCGCGATCAGCATCGCGGTCATCGTTGGCGCCTTCATCCAGCGGCTTCGCATCTGGCGCCTGGGAAAGCCCCAGCCGGTGCTCAACAACTTCGGCGCGCGCATCACAAACATGCTCACCATGGGCGCCGGCACCAGCCGCGTGAAGAACGACAAGTTCGCTGGAGTCATGCACTGGTGCATCTACTCCAGTTTCGTCGTCCTCTTTATCGTCACCATCCTCCTTGCGCTGGATGACTACCTTCCGCTGATTTTTCGCCAGGATGCCGAGCACGCCTTCCTCAAAGGCGGCGTCTACCTCGGCTACAGCCTCGTTGGCGACCTCTTTGGCGTCATCGGGCTGGTCGGCATCGCGATGGCGGTCTATCGCCGCTATGTTGCGCCGCCCGCCAAGCTCACTTGGGACCGTAGGGAGGCAGAAGACGGCCTTATCGTCGGCCTCCTCGGGCTCGTCCTCTTCTCCGGCATCTTTGTCGAGGGCCTGCGCATCGCTGGCAACGAAATTCCAGCGGGCCACGAAAACTGGTCGTACTGGTCGCCCGCCGGCTGGCTCTTCGCCAAGGCATTCGGCGGCGTAAGTGCAGACACCGCGTTGAACATCCACAAAGTGGTCTGGTGGTTCCACGTGGTGGGCGCCTTCACACTCCTCGCACTCATGGCGATGACCAAGTTTCGCCACATCCTCTTCGCCCCCGTCAACGGTTTCCTCAAGCGCCCTGCCACCCAGCTCTACCTCGCGCCCATGGGCGATTTCGAAAAGCTCATGGAAGAGGGCCAAAGCCTTGGCGTGGGCAAGCTCCAGGACTTCACCTGGAAGCAACTTTTCGATGCTGACACCTGCGTGCGCTGCGGTCGCTGCACGGCCGTCTGCCCAGCGTGGACCGCCGGCCAGCCACTCTCCCCCATGGCTATCGTGCAGGACATGAAGACGTACATGAACCACGCCGGCCCGCTCCTCATCGCTGGCAAGGACCCGGCGACCCACCTCAAGGGCGAACTCGTTGGCGACTACATCAAGGACGAATCTCTTTGGGCCTGCCGCACGTGCGGCGCCTGCGTCCAAGAGTGCCCGGTGATGATCGAGCACGTCCCATCGATCGTCGATATGCGCCGCTACCTCACCATGGAGCAGGCTCGCGTCCCGGCTACCGCCCAGGCGGCCCTCCAGAACATCGAGCAGCGCGGCCATCCGTGGCGCGGAACCCAGCTCACCCGCGAAACCTGGATCGAACAGCTCCAACGCGAAGGCATCGACGTTCCCATCTTCGATGGCACACAGGACTACCTCTATTGGGTCGGTTGCTCGGGCGCACTCGTCGAACGCAACGTCCCAATCACTCAGTCAGTGGTGAAGCTCCTCATCGAATCGGGCACGAGTTTCGGCGTCCTCGGCCAGACCGAGACCTGCAGCGGTGACCCGGCTCGCCGCCTCGGTAATGAGTTCCTCTATGCCACTCTCGCCGAAGGCAATACGGCGACCTTCAACGAGATCGGCGTGCGACGGGTGATTACGGCGTGCCCTCACTGCTTCAACACCTTCAAAAACGAATACCCGGATTTCGGCGGCAAGTACGAGGTCACCCACCACGCCGACTTCCTTCAGCAGCTCATCGCCAAAGGCACGTTGAAGCCCAAGGAGATGAACGGCCAGACCATCACCTTCCACGATTCCTGCTACCTGGGCCGCGGAAACGGCATCTACGATGCCCCGCGCGAAGTGCTCGAATCGATCCCCGGCGTCAACCTGGTGGAGATGCCGCGCAACCGCGAAAAAGGTATGTGCTGCGGGGCCGGCGGAGGAAACATGTGGCAGGAAGAAACTGGCACACGCGTCAATCATCTGCGCGCTGCTGAAGCCGCCAACACCGGTGCCAGCATCGTCGCCACCGCGTGCCCCTTCTGCATACAGATGTTTGAAGATGGCATTCCCGCCGTCCAGCCAGACGAAGAGAAGCGTTCTATCCGCGCCTACGACATCGCCGAACTGCTTGAAGTGAGCGTCAAACCAGCCGTCATGGCGATGCAAGACGGTGGCGTAGCAATCCCGCCCGGGGTTGGGTAGACGACGCAAGTAGGAATTCCTACTATCGAAGTATGAAAGCTGTCGTTTCCGAGAAGCGTTCAGGTCACCATCCCGAAGCGCCTCCGTGATCGCCTCGGCATCCGCCCCGGGCAGATCCTGGATTTTGAGGAAGAGGAGGGAGGGCTGGTGTTCGTTAAGTGCGACCAGTCCGATCCGATCACGGAAATGCGGGGAGCGTTTACGAGCCACCTATCGAGCGACGAATGGATTGAAGAGCTTCGCGGGCCTGTAGACCTCCCTTGATTACCGCGGTCGATTCGCGCGTGCTCTACGACGTCCTCCTCAGTGGCTCTGAGTTCGTCGAGGCGTCTTCCGCTGCCCTACGGCGCTGTCGTACCGAAGGATCGCTCGTCGCGTGCGAAATCGTATGGGCGGAGCTCTCTGCAGCGCTTGGCGCCCCCGCTGAGATTCGGCGCCGAATGGAGCGCGCAGGCATCATGTTCAGCCCTATCACTCTCGTGTCTGCCGAAAAGGCGGGAGCCGAGTGGCGCAACTACCGGGCGCGCGGCGGATCGCGCACCAGGCTCCACGGTGACTTCCTCATTGCTGCCCACGCAATGGAACAGGCCAATCGGTTGCTCACCCGCGAACGCGGGTTCTTTCGGCCAATTTCTCGGGTCTTCAGGTAGTTGACCCGGCGCAAAGTTAGCGTTCTACGTGCACCCCCCAAATCCGCTAACATCCCCGCATGCCGTCCACCCCTGGCACCCAAATTGACCTCGCGGACCAGCCATCCGCTTCGGACCCCACGCGCTACTTTGCGGAGGCACGGGCAGCAGATGGGCCGGTGCAGTGGAGCGACGCCCAGCACGGCTGGATGATCATCTCCCACCAAGAGGTGGAAGCCGCCTTCCGCGAAGCCGAAACCCTCTCCGCAGACCGCGTCGGGCCCCTCGAGCGCATCGCCCACGGACAGCCAGAGGCTTTCCAGCGAGTCGTCGAACTGCTGCGCGGGTGGATGATCTTCCGCGACCAGCCGACTCACACTCGCCTGCGCGAGCCGGTCAAAGCGGCCTTCACTCCGCGTAGAGTCGCCTCCTTCGAAGAGCGTATCCAGGCTATCGTTGATGAAGTTCTCGACGGCCTTCCGGATGGTGAAGTCGACCTTCGCGAAGAATTTGCTGCGCCAGTTCCCGGGTACGTCATCGCCGCCATCCTCGGCGTGGACCACAAGGATCGCCGGCAGTTTCAGAGCTGGTCGCGAGATCTCGCCCACATCGTCTTCTCCACTTCGCCCGGCTCCATTCCGGAAGGCGCTGTCGCGCGTTCAACGGCTGGCTTCACCTCCTTCTTCTCAGGCCTCATTGACCGCGAGCGAACTGAACCTTCGGGCACAATCCTCTCCGCCATTGCCAACATGGAGACAAGCAGCCTCGACCACATGGAGCTGATCGGCGCCTGTACCCTGCTCCTGTTCGCCGGCCACGAAACGACTTCGACGCTGCTCAACACCGCTGCGGGCACGCTCCTTGAACGGCCGGACCTCCTTGCTTGGCTGCGAAAACATCCGGAGGCCTACCCCACGTTTGTCGATGAACTCCTTCGCACCCAGGGTCCGGCCCGTTCGATGGTGCGCAAGGTTGCCACCGCCCACGAACGCGGGGGCAAACACCTGGAGCGCGGCCAGACCGTCTATATCTGCATCGGCGCCGCCAACCATGATGAAGCGGCATTCGAAGACCCTGCCACGTTCGACCCAATGCGCGACCCCAACCCTCATTTCGGCTTCGGTTGGGGGCTGCACTTCTGCATCGGCGCACCACTGGCACGTCTCGAAGCTGGAATCGCCCTCCGCAGCTTCGTCGAGCGATTCCCGGTGTTTGAACCGGCCGGCCCCGTTGCACCGTTAAAGGGAAGCATCCTCGGCTGTGGCCGCGAAGCGGTGGTCGCCAGGCTCGGGCGCTAGACGGGTAGCCTTGCGGTCACCAATTCCGCTGCTCGTCCGGTCCGATAGATGCGCCGCAACTGTGGGGTCAACAGGCTTATTCCGGTAATCGCCACGAACACGAGGCCCGGCAACAGGAAGAGCATTGGTGCGCCAGTGCGGTCGGCCAGCGTCCCGAAGCCCAGGTTCATGACAGCCATGATCCCGCCCGCGGACATCAAGTACAGGCTCATCACCCGGCCCCGAACGGCGTCAGGCACCACTTCCTGGAGGAGCACTGCACTCAAGGCCATAAACATCGCCTGCGATGAGCCCATCAACAACGCCCCTACTGCCGCCGGCGCGAGGCTCATCGCCACCGCCATCACCAGCGGCGAAAGCCCGCTCGCCAACGACGTTGCCAGCAACAGCGGCCCGCGCCGAGTCCCGGTCGTCATCGCTAGCACGAACGTGCCGATCAGTGCGCCAATGCCCACGCCGAAGGTCATCATCGTGAACCCGCCCGAAGGGCTGTGCAGTTCGGTCTCGGCGAATCCCGGCAGCATCGCGTCGAACGACATCGTCAACGAGCAGTGCGCGAACACGAGCACGAATATCGCAAGCACCGCAGGCGTCTGGCGAATGTAAGTGACCCCGTCCCGCAGGTTCTCGACGACGTCACCGAGGCTCACGATTCCGCCTCGCGAGGACGTTTGCACGCGCCGCACCGAAGTAAACGCCAGCAATGCGAAGATCGCCGAGATGGCGTAGGCGCCTTCCACACCGATAGTCGCCAGCAGTGGCCCGGCCAGCAGCGGCCCAACCGCGCGCGAGCCTTGCTGGCTCATGCTCGTCAGCGTCACCGCGTTCGCCAGGTCTTCGGCCGGAACCACGTTCGCCAGCAGCGATTGGTCGGCCGGGATTTCGACTGCGCGCACCATCCCCTGCGCGAACGCCATCGCCACCACCATCCACACTTCCAATACGTCCGCGAAGGCCAGCAGAAACAACACCGCGGTCACGCCAAACGTAGCCACCCGGGTCGCACGCACCAGGAAACGCCGCTCCAGTCGGTCTGCGATCATCCCGCCCACCGGCGCAACCAGGTACGGCGACATCGATGCGAACGTCGAAACCCCTACCCAGAATGAAGAATTGCTGAGCTTGTAGACGATCCACGCGTTGCCCAGAAGCAGCGTCCAGAGCGAAATGCTCGAACACGCGCCACCGCCCCAAAGAGCGCGGAAATCGCGATGACGCGTAGCGGGCAGACGGACTTGCAGCCGTGCGAGCATTAAGGCCCGAGTCTACGGCAGCCGTGACGCGCCCGCTCATACCCCGCGCGCCCGCGCCCTCGCTTGCCGAGACTCACCTCGCCCTCCGACTGGACCGCACACCCGAGGTGCCGGGTTGCAGCTAAGATGGTAGTCGCGAGAGCCTGGCGCCGAGCCGCCGGTGGCACACTTCCGCGTGGAGCAGCTATGCCGATCGAGGGCCTTGGCGGGCACGTGGAACTCACCTCCGCGGAGCGAGAAGTGCTGGCTATCCTCGCGCGCGGCCAGTCCGACGAGGAAATCGCCTCCGAACTCAGCCTGAGCGAGGCTGCAGTGCGTTCACGATTGCATCGGTTCTATGACCGCACGGGCATCAGCGGCCCTCGGCGCGTAGTCGCCTGGGCAAAGGACCACCTCCACTGCTGCATTCAGGCCGCGTAACTTCCCCGTAAGCTCTGCTCGCGCGCCACATTGTTCTTCTGGCCTTCCGCTGCATTGAATCCCTAGGTTGTAGACAGTCCCAAATTGGGGAACAGAAAACAGGAGCAGTAATGCACGGACCAAAAGCCATAATGGCCGCACTCTTTCTCGTCCTAATCGGCGCAACCGCCACAACGGCGGCAATGATTAGCCGAGCCGACGACCCTCACGATCCGGTAGGCCCGGCGACTCGAGCCCTTCAGCCAAGCGAGATCACTAAAGTTCCTCCCGGCACCCCGGTCCCTCAGGCGGACCCGGCCACGTTTAGACACGGCCGCTTCGAAATTCTTCCCGCTGGCAGCGTGCCTCAGATTTGCGGCATTCAGCCACCTACCGGAGCGAAGCAAGTTAGGGTAGAAGTCTCCGAGTCGACGGACCTTCGGAAATTCGCAAGCCACGGACTCTTCGTCGAACCGGCGTATCTTCCCGCAGGATGGGCATTGACCGAGGCTCACGCCGAAACCATCATCTGGTCAGATGGGTCACGCACCGATTCGCTGTTCTCGCTTCAGTACGAACGCAACGACTATTTCCCGATCACCATTATGCGCCAGATCCAACGCCCGGATTGCTCGGTTCAGCTCGTTAAGTATTCAATGGATGCGAATGAGAGCTACACCCTTAGTGACGTAAAGGGAATACCTGCTGTGATACAGCATCAAGCTCCTGGTAAGCCCTCACAGGTGGCGCTCGAAGTCCGAGTGATAGAGGATTCAACACTCACGCTCGTTCAAGGCCGAGCAGTCGATATCGACGAACTTCTAAAGACAGCCTCTGTACTCGTGAAGGGAACCGGACGATGAACAGCAGAACATAGCTTTTCCCGTTCGATCGACCGGACCGTGGCCGGTGCGGTGCGAAGGCCGCTTTGACCCCGACTCCGTGCGAGATTTCACAATCGCGGGACGCGTGCTACACTGCTCCCGGTTTACCCCTACCACCCTTCCCAGTTGTGCAGACCGCCGCGGGCCGCCTTCGTCCCCGCGGACGTGCGCAGGAGGCCATTCAACCGCGTGAACATCATCGTTTGTGTTAAGCAGATCCCGGACCCGGAAACGCCGTCCGCCTCCTTCAGGGTGGACGAAGCGGCGAAAAAGGTGATCCCCGCCCAGGGCATCGCCCCCGTGGTCAACCCCTACGACCCGCAGGCAACCGAGGCGGCTCTTCGCCTTAAGGACGCGGCTGGTGGCGGCAAGATCACCGTCATCAGCCTCGGCCCTGAAACCGCGCGCGACGCCATAAAGCACGCGCTCGCCATGGGAGCCGATGAGGGCGTCCTGATCACCGACCCGGCGCTCGATGGCATCGACAACTTCCAGACTGCCGTTGCCCTCGCCAAAGCGATCGAGAAGGTCGGTGAATTCGACCTCATCCTCATGGGCCGCGCCTCCGCCGACTGGGACATGGGCGTCGTGCCAACCGGCGTCTCCCAGATCCTCGGCGTGCCTGTGGTTACGCTCGCCAAGGCCATCGAGGCCAACGGCGCCACCCTGAAAGTGGACCGCGTGCTCGATGACGGCTTCCAGCAGGTGGAAGTAAACACACCGGCGGTCATTTCGATCTCAAACGAATTCGGCGAGCCGCGCTATCCTCAGCTCCGCCAGATCATGCTCGCCGCCAAAAAGACCGTGCAGGTCTGGAGCGCGGCAGACCTCGGACTCGGCGCCGATGAGACGGGTTCGGCCAATCGTTGGCTCCCACTTGAAGCGCTCTACGTGCCGAAGGTTGAGAGCAACGTTGAAATCATCGAAGGCGATACGCCTGAAGAGAAGGCCCGCAACCTCGCCCTGAAGCTGCGCGCCGCGAAGCTGATTTAGGCGCCAAGGAGAACAAGATGGCTGGAATCCTGGTAATCGCAGAAGCCAACGAGGGCGGCATCGCCCCGATTTCCCAAGAACTGCTCGGCGCGGCGCGCCAGCTGGCCGATGCCGGCGCAGGCCCTGTTACCGCCTTTATCGCCGGTACGGAAGCGCAGGCCAAAGAGCTGGTCGCTTACGGTGCGGACTCCGCAATCGCGGCCACCAATGGCGCCCTCGCCAGCGGCACCACAGACGCCTACCTGCCCGCCGTCGAGGCCGCAATCGCCCAGTCCGGCGCCGATATCGTGCTTCTCGGCCAGACCAGCCTCGGTCGCGACCTCGGCCCCGCTTTGGCCTTCAAAAACAAGACAGCGGTCGCCATGGACTGCGTCGAACTGCACGTCGAAGGCGGGCGTCTTCACGCCGTGCGCT
Organism: Tepidiformales bacterium; assembly: GCA_038323265.1. Lineage (GTDB taxonomy): Bacteria > Chloroflexota > Dehalococcoidia > Tepidiformales > Tepidiformaceae > PNKC01. Next base: position 15,786 of record JBBQGT010000005.1, on the reverse strand, counting down.
CGGCTTATGGCGGCAACGCTCGCGCCAAGGTTTCCTTCCGCGCCCCGCTCCAGATCGTCACAGTGAAGGCGAAGTCCTTCGATGCGCTGCCCGCCGACGCTGGCCGCAGCGGCGCGGTCAGCGCGATCGACGCTGCCGGCGAATCGCGCGTGAAGGTGCTCGGGACTTCCAAGCCCGAAAGCACGGGCATCAAGCTTGAAGAAGCGCCCGTCGTAGTGTCCGGCGGCCGCGGCCTCGGTGACCCCAGCGCCTTCGCCATGCTCGAACAACTCGCCTCGCTCCTCAAGGGTGCGACTGGCGCCAGCCGAGCCGCCTGCGACCTTGGCTGGTACCCGCCCTCCCAGCAGGTCGGCCTCACCGGCAAGACCGTCTCGCCCGGCCTCTACATCGCGGTCGCCATCAGCGGCGCCAGCCAGCACATGGCCGGCATGGCGGGTTCGAAGAACATCGTGGCGATAAACAAGGACGCCGATGCGAACATGGTGAAGGTCAGCAAGTTCGCCATAGTCGATGACTACAAGAAGATCATCCCGGCCCTGATAGAAGAGATCAAAAAGCTGGCGTGATCGCCGGCCTAAGCGAACTCGACCTGGCAGCCCTCGCGTCGACCTACCCGAGCATGAACTGCGTGCCGGGGACGTTGGCACGATCGTCCTCGTTCATCGCGCCGGTGAGGCTTAGGGAGTCGAGTTAGCCACCATTGGCGGCGACACGCTCGCAATACGGGACCCGTCACCCCTGCGCCTCGCTCAGGTCCCGAAACGGCCCAGGATTCCGCCAACCAGGTCCGGACCACCTCATCCACATCATCCGCGCTGCGCAACGGAATCGTCTACGCCCGTCGTTCGCCCCCGGCCTTCGTCGTGCGCGTGATTCGCGGATGCTCCAACAGCCGGGAAGCAGCACGAAAGCCCGAGCCCGTCCCGCCGCGGGCTAACTCGGAGAACGTCCGGGCGCGCTTGAACAGGATCCCCACGCCGTTTCCTCCGCCTCGAACGCGTCGCGAGAATCGGCGTCCAACTCCACCTGCTTGTTCTCATGCACCGTCTGACGCCTCGCAAGGCGCGCAGCACATGGAGCGCTGTGAACATCGGACGATTCGAGGCAAAGCGAGCGGCCGGGCGCAGGTCGCTGCTGCCTTAGGGCTGGGTGGAGATGTGTCGCATCTCCAGCGCTTCAACCCACCGTCCCTGTGCCGCGGTGTCCGGCACCTCCCGGCCGCGCACCGCTGTGATCCGGGCCCACGCTTCGCGCGCCGGTACGCCCAGCAGCACCAGCAAGCTCGCCACGCACATCGGCGAGCGCCCAACCCCCATCCGGCAGTGCGCAACCACCGTGCGCCCGCCAAGCAGTTCGTCACGCAGGGCGTGCAGGCCCGGCATGATCGACGCTTCGTCAACAGGCGTCGAAAGGTCCGGCACCGGCAGCGAAACGAACGAGAGCCCGGCCTGCCTCGCCGCCGTCTCCTCTTCATCGAGGTGCAGCTCTCGCAGCTCGCCCTGGACGAGCAGACTGACGACCGTGTTGACCCCGGCGCTGAGCAGATGCTGCATGTCATCGGCCAACCAGAGGCTGCCGCGGGGCCGGCTGATCACCGCAAGGCGGCCCGGGGCGGGACACTCCACCCAGTAGAATTCCGGACCTGGCATCAGGTCTGGGGGCGGGCTGCGGCCGCCACAAACCCCGAGAAAAGCCTCCGCGCCGGTTCGTACCGCGCAGCCATCTCTTCAGGGTGCCATTGAACGCCTGCGACGAACCGCCGGCCGGGCAGTTCGGCCCCCTCAATGCAGCCGTCATCGGCCCACGCCGTAGCCACCAGCCCTGCACCGAGCCGATTAATCGACTGGTGATGCATGCTGTTCACCGTCGAGCGGTCCGCCCCCAGCAGGGCCGCAAGGCAGCTCCCGCGCTCCATCCTCACGCCGTGCGTCGCCTCGGAGCGCGAAAATCCGTGCTCCGTTTGTGCGTGTTGAATGCCTTCCCCAACAACATCCGGCAAGTGCTGGTGGAGCGAACCACCGAGTGCCACGTTGAGGAATTGCAAGCCCCGGCAAATAGCCAGGATCGGCACGTTGCGTTCCAGCGCCCAGAGCGTCGCCACGTCTTCCATTTCGTCGCGTTCTAGTGAAACCCCAGTCGTCTTTTCGTGTGCAGCCTCGCCATAGCGCGCAGGGGCGATATCCACGCCTCCGGTGAGCACCAGTCCCGAGACGCTCGCCATCAACGCTTCGATCGTCCCCTGTTCCATGTCCGGCGCGAGCATCACGGGCACGGCGCCCGCGTTTTCGAGGGCTCGCAAGTAGGCAGAGTTCAGGGTCGCACGCGCTGGACGGCTCCCGCCATCGCCCGGCGAACTGCCCATGGTGACTGCGACCAGCGGCTTCATCCTCTGCATACTACCTCGCGCATCACTCTTTCGGGATCGTGGCTGAGGGGTGCGCGTCGTACTCCGGCAGGTAGGGCTTGATGTCCAGCACGGGCGTCCCCTCGATAGCGTCCAGGCCGACGACGCGCACGTTTCCGCCCTCCGCCCCAAGCAGCCGCACAGCCGAAACGCCCAGGTGGTTGGGCCGTAACTGGCTGCGCGTGGCGAGAATGCCGTAGCGGCGGCCGCTCTTCAGTGTTACCTGCTCCGGCTTGTCGGGCGCGCTCGCCGCGAGGTCCATGTAGAACGTCACAATCACGTGGCTGTAGCTCGCCAGCCCGGCCAGCATGGCCACATTTGCCGGTTCGAAAACGAGCGTGCTCTCCACGTCTTCCCAGCCGAGCGGACGGGGTTTGGTGACTTGGTTTCGCACGCAGCCAAGGGCTATGAGCGTCACTTCGCGCGGGCTTTCGGGCCGAACGAACGCCTCCTCCTTTTTCCTCCGCCAGAACACGCGCTACCGCTGCGCCTGTGCCCGAGCGGTCATCTCCGCCGGGTCTACCCCGTAGGCACGGGCGATCCGCTCGCGCATCTCGTTGATATCCCGGCCCGCGGTTAGCCCCCCGTCAACCGCGATGTGCTGACCGGTGACGTAGCTGGATTCGTCGCTGGCCAGCCAGGCCACTGCCTGGGCGATGTCGCGCGGCTGCCCCGCGCGCCGTAGCGGCGCCCAGTCCTCAAACGCCGACGATATGCTGCCGAGCGCTGCCTCGGCCGCCGCGCCCGTTAGCCCGAACGGCGTGGTGAAGATGTTGGTGGCGATGAATCCCGGGCAGACTGAGTTCGCCCGCACCCCGAACTCTCCGAGTTCGATAGAGACCGAGCGGGAGAGGTGGATGACCGCCGCCTTCGCCGCGCTGTAAACGTGCGGTCCAAATCCCGCCTGCATCCCGGCCACGCTCGCCGTACTGACGATGCTGCCACTGCCCTGCGCCTTCATCACCGCCGATGCGTGCTTGATCCCCAGGAACACTCCGCGCAACAGCACGGCCATCGTCTGGTCGTAGCCGTCCATGTCCGTTAACTCAATCGGCCCGCTCACCCCTCCGAAACCAGCGTTGTTAAAGATACAATCGAGCCGCCCCCATTTCTCCACCGCCAGCCGCACGGCTGCCTCGACATCCGCCTCCTCGCTGACGTCCGTGCGGTGATAGGTGGTGACCGGCCCCAGTTCCTCCGCGAGCTGCTGCCCGCGTTCGTCCTGGATGTCGGCGATGACGACGCGCGCGCCTGATTCGGCGAACAACTGCACCGTGCCCTCACCGATCCCGCTGGCGCCGCCGGTAATCACCGCCACCTTGCCGTCGAGGCTCGTCATGCGCCCGCCCTTTGCGCGCCAGCGGCCGCCCGGTCCGCCGCCCGCCCTTCCGCCATCGCTTGCCGTTCAGACCACAGCCGGCCGGTCGTCAGCGCGCCATCCACCACAAGCGCGTGTCCGCTAACGAAGCTCGATGCGTCGCTCGCCAGCCACAGCGCAGCTTCAGCGATGTCGCTGGGCATCCCGGTGCGCTGGATCGGCTGGCTCTTGGCCAGCGCCACCTTCATGAATTCGACCGTGCCGTCCGCCTGCTCCGCCGTCAGGCCCATCCCCTTGCCGAAGATCGGCGTCGCAATTCCGCCGGGGCAGATGGCATTAACGCGCACGCCGCTCTCTCCCAGTTCGTTCGCGACGGACTTCGTTAGGTGGATGATCGCCGCCTTCGCTGCGCTGTAGATGTGAGGCCCATACCCGATGCCCACGCCAGCAACGCTCGACGTGCTGATAATGCTGCCGGAGCCCTGCGCCTTCATCACCGGGGCGGCGAGCTTCATGCCGAGAACGACCCCGCGGAAGAGCACGCTCATCGTCTGATCAAACGCCTCCATATCGAGTTCCTCGATCGGCCCGGTGACGCCGCCAAAGCCAGCGTTGTTGAACATGCAGTCGAATCGCCCCCACTTCGATAGGGCCGCCTCAATGCTTCCCCGCACTTCCGCCTCCTGGCTCACATCCGTGTGGACGTACGCCGCATTAGTGCCCAACTCCTCGGCCAGCTTCTGCCCGCGCGAATCCTGGACGTCCGCGATTACCACCTTCGCTCCCTCGGCCACGAACAACCGCACTGTCCCCTCGCCTATGCCGCTGGCGCCCCCGGTAACCACCGCAATCTTGTCCTGTAGCCGTCCCATCACATCTCCCCCCGCAAAGTGTCCCGAGTCTAGGCGATCCCGAAACCCAGCGCGAACCTCATTCGGAATTTGCCAAGCGCCGTCGATTGCGTCCATCGTTTAGCGAATCGAAAATCGTGAATACTTTCCTCAGTGCCCAATGCTCTCCGGCGGCAACACTCGCCCGCCAGTCGCCCACGCCGCATCCCCGTCCGCCACCTGCAACTGCCGGATGCCGCCAGGCAGCTTCGTCTGGAGCCGTTGGTATTCCGCCCGCATCCGCTCGTCCGGATACAACCAATCGTGAATGAAGAACACCCGCGCAATGCCCGCCTGGAGCATCTCCTTCGTACAGCCGAAGCAGGGGCGGGTGGTCGTGTAGAAGGTCGCGCCGTCCACCGAAATGCCGAAACGAGCCGCCGCGAGCAGCGAGTTCTGCTCCGAATGGACGCAGATGCACAGGTCGTAGCCCGTGCCAGAGATGAATTCCGAGCGATGCGAACATCGATGGCAGCCGCCGTCCTCGCAGTTCGTCATGTCGCGCGGCGTGCCGTTGTAGCCCGTCGATACGACCCGGCCATCCTGCACAATCACCGAGCCCACCCGCTGTCCGCTGCAGTTCGCCCGCGCCCGCACGGCAATCGCGATGCCCATCAGGTAGTCGTCGATCGAAGGCCGCAACCGCGCGTTTCCACCGTCACTCATCTCCGCCGAGTGTACCGGAAAGCGTTCGACCGGACGCCGCGGGCTCGATACATTCGCGAAGTGAAGATCCTCTGGGTGGGCAACAGCAACGATCGAGCAAGCGCGGAAGTTTCCGAAGGCCAGCTGCGCCACAAGCTGCTGGAACCCCGCCTCGCCGAGGCCCTCGGTGAGCCGGTGGAAATCGTCTCCCGCCCGCTCTGGCCCAAACCCGACGCCGCGCAGGTCCTCAGTAGCTGGCTCGAACGCTTCGAGCCAGAACTGGTCTACCTAAAGGCAAACCAGTTCTGGTTTAACCACGAATCGGTGCCACTTCGCATCGAACGGATGCTTGGGCCCCTGGGACGGCCGGTTGCGAGGGCCAGCCTCCGCGCTAACGGCACGGGGTGGCTGGCGCACAACTCCGCCTTCCGCCGCCTGAGGGATTTCATCCGTCGCCGCGTTCAGGGCGCTTACTATTTCGAACCAGACGAAGTCGTCCTGCGGCTCGGCGAGTGCATCCGCGTCGCCCTTCGCAACGAGAACGCCCAGGTACTCGTCGCCTGTGCATTTGGCATCAGCGATCGCAGCTCGGACGAAAAAACTCGGCGGCGCCTGGAAGCGCGCCGGCTGATGGTTCACCGCGGGCTACAACGGCTTTGTGCCGATCTCCACGTCGATTACGTGGGCGCCGATCAGCCCCATTACCTCACGCGCCCGATCCTCGAACAGCACCTGCAATCGGACCAGTTTCACCGCGACGCCCGCGGCCACCGCGAGAACGTCGATCAGAAATTTGAACTACTGCTTCCGGCCTGTCTGAAGGTCCTCGAAGGCCGCACCCCAAGCTTCCAGTCGCGCGCGCGATAGCGCCGAGGCTACCGGCCCACAGATTCAAAACACTGGCAAAAACGACCCACCTGTGGTAAACTGATCAGGTATCCAAGCGGTTTCAGCCCAGCATCTGCGCGGGCCCCCGCCGAGGGCAGAACAAACCTCTTTATGACAACGCAAGAAGCTTCCCCCGGTTCCTATACCGCAGCAAATATTCAAGTACTCGAAGGCCTGGAGGCGGTCCGGCGTCGCCCCGGCATGTACATCGGCACCACCGACAAGTCCGGGCTCCACCACCTCATCAAGGAACTCGTCGACAACGCCGTTGACGAAGCGATGGCCGGCTTCTGCGACCGTGTCGAGGTGGTCATCCATAAGAACGGCTGGTGCACGGTAAGCGACAACGGCCGTGGCATCCCCGTAGATATCCAGAAGCAGACCGGAAAAACTGCCGTTGAGACCGTGCTCACCGTCCTCCACGCCGGCGGCAAATTCGGCGGCGGCGGCTACAAAGTCTCCGGCGGCCTCCACGGCGTCGGCGCCAGCGTTGTCAACGCGCTCTCCGAAGACCTCTGGGTCGAGGTCGTTCCAGACGCCGAAGCACAGGGCGATAACCACGCCAATCGCATCTATCGCCAGGAGTACAAGCGCGGCGCCCCCCAAAACGAACTCCGGCCCATCAGCCTCAATGGCGCCACGCGCCATCGCGGTACCACCATCAGCTTCCTCCCGGACTCCACCATTTTCGAAAGCGTCGATTTCGACTTTAAGATCGAATCCGAACGTCTGCGCCTCTACGCGTACCTGACAAAGAGCGTCTGGTTCCACCTGCTCGACGAGCGCGACGGCCAGGAAGTGAACTACTACTTCGAAGGCGGCATCAAGAGCTTCGTCCGGCACGTCAACCGCGAGCGCGAGGCCGTCAACCCCGAGCCGATCTACGTGGACCGCGAAGTCGACGGCAACGCGATCGAGTGCGCAATCCAGTACAACGACGGCTTTAACGAGTCCGTTTTCACGTTCGCCAACTCGATTAACACGATCGACGGCGGCAGCCACCTGACTGGCTTCCGTATGGCCCTCACACGCGTTCTCAACGACTACGCCCGCAAAAACAAAATTCTCAAGGACAACGACCCCAACCTCACGGGCGATGACGTCCGCGAAGGTCTCGTTGCGGTCATCTCGGTCAAGCTCCCTGAGCCGCAATTCGAAGGCCAGACCAAGACGCGCCTCGGCAACCCCGAAGTCTCCGGCCAGGTTCAGAGCGTGCTCTCCGAAGCCCTCAGCCACCACCTCGAAGAGAACCCCAACGACGGTCGCCGGATCATCGAAAAGTGCCTCATGGCCTCTCGCGCCCGCGAAGCCGCCCGCAAAGCGCGAGACCTCGTGCATCGCAAGTCAGCCCTCGAAAGCGGCACGCTCCCTGGCAAACTCGCCGACTGCTCAAGCCGCGACCCCGAAGAGTCAGAGATCTTCATCGTCGAGGGCGATAGCGCGGGCGGTTCGGCCAAGCAAGGACGCGATCGCCGTAACCAGGCGATCCTCCCCCTCTTCGGCAAAATCCTGAACGTCGAGAAGGCGCGCCCAGACAAGATGCTCAGCCACGAAGCGATTCGCCTCGTCATCTCCGCGCTCGGCACTGGCATCCGTGAGACGTGGGACGTTTCGAAGCTGCGCTATCACAAAGTCATCATCATGACCGACGCAGACGTGGACGGCGCCCACATTCGCACGCTCCTGCTCACCTTCTTCTTCCGCAACATGCCAGAGCTGATCGATGGCGGCTATCTCTACATCGCCCAGCCGCCGCTCTACCGCGCGGCTGCCGGCAAGGACATCAAGTACTTCTACAGCGACGGCCAGCTTGAGGACTTCCGCAAAAGCAAGAAGCAGAACGTGAACGTCCAGCGCTTCAAAGGCCTTGGCGAAATGAACGCCGAACAGCTGTGGGACACGACCATGAAGCCGGACACCCGTGCCCTCCTGCAGGTGAACGTCCATGACGCCGCCGAAGCCGACATCTTGTTCTACGAACTGATGGGCGACGAAGTGGCCCACCGCCGCAAGTTCATCCAGGCGAACGCCGCCTCGGTGAAAAACCTCGACATTTAGCCTTCGCGGCTGGGCGTCACCTGTTCTACAACCTCGCGCAGTTCATCGAGCGTAAAGGGCTTCTGGAGGAACGCGGCCGGCGTCCCCTTCGGAAGGCTGTCCAACGCCTCATCTTCGCTATAGCCGCTCATAAAAACCACGGGGCATGCGGTTCCTGCTTCGCGCAGCCGGCGCAGCACATCGCTCCCACCTGAGCCGGGCATCAGCATGTCCAGCAGCAGCGCATTGAACGGCTTTGCGGATTGAGCGACGGCGTCCAGCGCCTCCGTAGCGTCCCTGCAGACCACTACTTCGTAACCCAGGCGCTGGAGCATCCCTTGCGCCACCCTTCGCACACTCTCTTCATCGTCCACTACCAGGATGCGGCCGCGCGTCGGCGTCGCCGAATTTCCAGCTGCGGGCGCCGGAGAGGGCGCGCCGCTTTTCGCTGGCAACAGCAGTCGGAATGTCGTTCCGGCCCCAGGCGAACTCTCCACCCGGATAGCCCCGGAGTGCCCGCGTGCGATCCCCAGGACCGCGGCTAGCCCCAGGCCGCGACCTGTAAATTTCGTTGTGAAGAACGGCTCGAAAATGCGCGCCCGGGTCGCTTCATCCATCCCCACTCCGGTGTCTCGCACATCGAGGAAGACGTGCCGTCCTGGTTTCAGCTCTTCTCCCGGAGCGGCGTAGTCCTCCGCCTGCACCTCAACTTCCCCCGTAGTGACGGTGATCACGCCGTCGCGGTCTCCGATCGACTCGGCGGCGTTAATCACCAGGTTCATCACGATCTGGCGGATCTGCGTGGCATCGCACTGGATCTGCGGCAAGTCCGCTGCCAACTGGTAGTGCAACCGCACTTTTCGAGAAAGCGAAGCGCGCAGCAAGTTGCCCATCTCCTCTACCAATTCGCCCAGTTCGCACCAGGAAACGATGAAGTGGCCTTTGCCCGAATAGGCCAGCATCTGGCGAGCGAGGTCCGCCGCACGCTGTGACGCCGTCTCGATTTCGTGCAGGTAATCCCTCGCAGGCGAGTCTTTGGGCAGTTCCATGGTCGCCAGTCCGGCGTTTCCCATGATCGCCACCAACAGATTGTTGAAGTCATGCGCGATCCCGCCGGCCATTACGCCCAGGCTCTCAAGCTTCTGCGTCTCAAGCAGTGCCCGTTCCAGCGTCAGTCGTTCCTGTTCGGCCCGGCGCCGCCCGCTGACATCACGGATCACCGTCTGGATTGCCGCCTGACCGTTGAACATGGTTGGCGCGATGGACATCTCCAGCTGCGTCGTCAGCTTGCGTTTTACAATGAACCGCGGTTCTTCCACCGTATACGATTCTTTGTCCCTGACGCGGATAATGCGCTCCGCCAACTGGTCCGCTGGCGGGTTGGCGAGGAAGTCTGTCCAAAGTTGGCCCACCATCGTCTGGGGATCAATCACCCCGGATAGCCGCGCTGCCGCAGGGTTCGCGTAGAGAATCGTCTCGCCGTCGTGCACCGCAATCGCATCTGGCGAACTTTCGACTAGCTCCCTGTAGCGCTCTTCGCTTTCCTTTAGCGCCTCTTCGACCATCCTTCGAGCGGTGACGTCGCGGTAGTACCACGCCCGCCCGTAGTTGGTGCCATCCTCGCCCACCAGCGGCGCCGTGTGCATCTCAAGACGGCGCCCATCCGTAAGCAATACTTCGGAGGAGAACGTGCGCCCCGGGTCCGCGTAAACCTCTGAGACCAACCTCAACGTTTCTTCCGGGTCGGAGAGCGCTTCCAGGACGTGTGCCGTTCGTTCGCCGAGTCCCTCATCGGCAACGCTCGCCGGGATCCGCCAGATCTCCAGGTAGCGGCGATTATAGGAGATAGCCTTGCGGTTTTCGTCCACGACCAGGATGCCGTCTAACGAGTTCTCTTGCTGCGCTGTGAGCGTGGTGGAGAGGCGCGCCAGCTGGGCCATCGCTGTCTCTCGCACCGTTTCATCGCGCGAAATCACAACCAGCCCGGTGCTGCCGCCAGGCCCGTTGAACCTGCCCGCGGCAATATCGAACCTCAGCCACCGTCCGTCCGCATGACCCAGTCGCAGGCTCGTGGTCGTTGGTTGACCCTCGCTCACCACCGCCTGGAACGCTCCATACGCGGTCGCGCGGTCATCGGGATGGATCAATGTTGCCGAGTTGCGCCCGAGCAGCTCCTTGGGGTCAAGCCCTAGTCGGCTGCGGTGCGCCTGGTTCGCGAACGTCACGAGGCCTTCCTCGTCGAGGATCGTGACGAGGTCTGGCGACACGTCAACAACGGTGCGGAACCGCTCCTCACTCTCGCGCAGAAGCCGCACAGACTCCATCCGATCCGCCAAGGGCCGGGAAACGACTACCAACCGGGGCCGGGCGCCAGGCAGCACGCGGGCGCTCAATTCCATCTGCTCGTAGTGGCCGTCTTTGCGGCGCAGCCTAACCTCTGTCTCGTTCACTGGCTGATCCGCCAGCAGGTTAGCCAGCGCCGCCGCCGCTCGAGCCGCATCGTCCGGGTGGATCAGGTCGAAGCTCGTCTTGCCCACCATGTCAGACGGCGAGTACTGCAAGATCTCTTCATGCGCCTGGTTCGCCCACAGAATCCTGCCTTCGAGGGAGTTTAGTGAAATCAAGTCCGGTGTCGAATTCAGTATCTCGCGCAGCTCGCGCCCGCGGGCGCCCATAGACCGTACCTCAGCCAATACCAGGGCAGCCGTCAAACGAGCCTCGTTCGGCGGCTCAATAAGCACCTGGTCGAATCCACGGGCGAGCATCTCTCGCAAAACGTCGGCACTGCCGTCCTCGGTAAGTCCGATGGAATAGAAACCCACCCCCACCGACGCGAAGGCGCCGACCGTGACGTCCGCCTCGTCTACCGACTTCACAACCGCGAAGCCCGCGTTGCCTACCCATCGCTCCATGTCACCGAACCTGGCAAGCACATCCCCGGCCACCCAAACGTTCAACAACCCACCCCCCATAAGGGACCACTGACAATGCTCATGCCTTCCATTATCAATCCGCGGATCGAACACGGCGCACTGTTCGTGGTGTTGTCGCCTGAAATCGCCAAAGATCAGGGTTCTCACCCAGACCGCGCCTCTTACGGCTAGATGCTCTGGTCGCCTTCTTTGCGTGCGGCGTGAGCCGATCGCATGCGCTAACCTGTCCAAGACGCATGCCAGAACAGTACGCAGCCTCCGATAAGCGCACCGGGCTCGAAGTCGCCGTCACCGGTGAGTTCCCCCCGCACCACGACGACCGCATCCGCATCGCCCGCACTACCCAGCTCTTCACCCGCCTGATGTCCACCATCCTCACCACCGAAAACGAATCGCAGCGCCGCGAGCGATTCCTCGCCGTCGAAACGCAACTGGAGATGGCCGACGCGCTGATCCGCGAAGACATGGAAGAAGTCCAGCGCCTTATGCGTACCACGCTCGAACGCATGGGCATCACGCCGGACCAGATGGACAGTATGGCGAAAGAGATCCTCGAACGTCTGCGCGAAGGCGGCGAAGACCTCCCCGGCTTCGGGGGCCTGGGCCAGGGTCCACCAGACCCAGACGGCCCGGACGGCCCAGACGCGCCAGACGGCCCGGCGCCAGTTTAGGGGGCCGAGCCTCGGCGCCTCGTATCTGGCGACAAGCACTCTTCACTCGCTCGCGATACCCTGTCGCCCATGGAAGACCGCATCTCCTGGTTCCCAATCGCCGATCGCTCCACCGTCTCCGCCGAGACCCGCGCCCTGTTCGACCAGGTCGAAGAGAAGCTGGGCTTCGTCCCCAACGTCTTCAGGGCGTTCGCCTGGCGGGAAGGCCGCTTCAACAAATGGCGGGTGCACTTCGAAGACCTTATGCAGCCCTCCCCAGGCCTCGGCAAGGCCGAACGCGAGATGATCTCCGTCGTCGTCTCCATGCAGAACCAGTGTCTCTACTGCCTGACCGCCCATGGCTTCGCCCTGCGCGCCCTCCTGAAGGACCCCGTCAAGGGCGATCGCCTAACGCTCGATTATCGCCGTGCCGGCCTCAGCGAAAAGCAGATGGCCATGCTCGACTTTGCCGTCAAACTCACGCTCGACCCGGTCACCTGCTCCGAAGAAGACGTCGAAGACCTCCGCGGCCTCGGCTTCTCGGACGAAGACGTCTGGGACATTGCTGAAGTGGCCGCCATGTTCAACTACACCAACCGCATGATGTCTGCCGCAGGCGTATTGCCGAACGCCGAATACCACGGCATGGCCCGCTGACGGTGACATCTTGGCCTTGGAGTTAGTCCAACCGGCGCGTCAACCTGCGCGCCATGGCCTGTTCGCACCCTGCCGAAGAACGCCAACGCGTCTACGAAGGCGCCGTTGAGCCGCGGCCCGACCGCTCGTACTGCGGCCTCTGCGGACTCGTCGTCTACGAGATCGTTGAAGATGCACCATCGCGGTTCCCGTCCCCGTCTCGAACGCCCGCCCGGCCTCCGGGTTGATCGTTGTCCGTGTGAACTAGGCTCGATTCCGAGCAACTGCTCGCCGTTCCGCCGAGGGTCGCAATCCGCTCCCCGTCACTCAGGTCCAGGTTGGTGAGGATGTGCTGCACGGCAGTGCATGTGGGACGGAGATCGTGACCAAGCTGCGCGCTCGTTTAACACAAATGTTCGTTGACACCTCGAAGGACCGCACGTAGCATCGATGGAGCACAACCACTCGCGGGGGGCCATGCCGAAGTTCATCTTTGTTACCGGTGGCGTTGTCAGTTCAGTTGGCAAGGGAATCACCACCGCCAGTCTCGGCAGAATCCTCAAATCTCGCGGAATCTCCGTCTCCATCCAAAAGCTTGACCCCTATCTCAACGTCGATCCGGGCACTATGTCGCCATATCAGCACGGTGAGGTTTTTGTCACAAGCGATGGCGCCGAAACAGACCTCGACCTCGGCCACTACGAACGCTTTATCGATCAGGACCTCACCGCCGCATCTTCGGTGACGAGTGGCCAGGTCTACCTCTCGGTCCTCGAACGCGAACGCCGCGGCGACTACCTCGGCGGTACCATCCAACAGGTTCCCCACCTCACGAACGAGATCAAGGCCCGCATCTACAACGTGGCTGCTGCCTCCCAGTGCGACGTCGTCATCTGCGAAGTCGGCGGGACGGTTGGCGACATCGAGGGTGAGACGTTCATCGAAGCGATCCGCCAGATCCGCCATGAGCAGCCGCGCGATACGTGCCTCAGCGTCCACGTCACCTTCCTCCCATGGGTCGGCGCTACCGCCGAATTGAAGACCAAACCCACGCAGCACTCAGTGCGCGAGCTCCGATCCAAGGGCATCCAGCCAGACGTCATCCTCACTCGCAGCGACCACCCGGTCCCCAGCGAGATTCTCGAAAAGGTAGCGCTCTTCTGCGACGTTGAGCCTCGCGCAGTGATCCCGATGGAGACCGCAGCGACGATCTACGAAGTGCCCCTCTGGCTCGAAGAGCGCGGGCTCGGTGACTACGTCATCGAACGGCTTGGCCTCCAGGCCGGCGCCCGCAATATGAACGAGTGGCGTGAGATGGTCCACCGCCTGAAGCATCCGTCTGGGGTCGTTGAAGTGGCCGTCGTCGGCAAATACGTCGAATTGCACGACGCCTACATGTCGATGAAGGAGTCGCTCGCGCACGCGGGCATCGCGAATTCGGTCGAAGTCGATATTCGCTGGATCCACGCCGAGACTCTCGAGTCTCGCGCCGCCGCCGATGTGTTGGCAGGCGTCCACGGTGTTGTCGTCCCTGGCGGCTTCGGTGAGCGCGGCTGGGAAGGCAAAATCCAAGCCGCCACCTGGGCGCGCGAAAACAATATTCCGTACCTCGGGCTCTGCCTCGGCATGCAAGTCATGGTCACCGAGTTCGCCCGCAACATCTGCGGCATGGACGGCGCCAACACCACGGAGATCGACCCTGAATCCCCATTCCCCGTGATCAGCCTGCTGGAAGAACAGGCCGGCGTGGTACACAAAGGCGGCACAATGCGCCTCGGCAGCTATCCTTGCGATCTGGCGCCCGGCTCGCTTGCTGCAAAGGCCTACGGCACAACGCAGGTGAGCGAGCGCCACCGACATCGCTGGGAGTTCAACAACCTCTACCGTGCCCCGCTCGAAGCTGCCGGTCTGCGAGTCAGCGGCACTTCGCCGGACGGCTCGTTGGTAGAGATATCCGAGCTCTCGGGGCACCCGTTCATGCTGGGCACCCAGTTCCACCCCGAACTCCGCAGTCGCCCGAATCGCCCGCACCCGCTCTTCCGCGATTTCGTGCGTGCGGCCGTCACCCTTAGCAAAGGCGAATCCGCACCGGCGGCGGTAGCCGCAGGCGTGGTCTAGCTCTAGCGGCCTGCCAGCCTCGAGTCCCGGTATCGCCTGAGCCAACCGGCGTGCTCCGCCTCATGGTCACTGCACAAACCCGCCTCGCCGTACAACGAGCCGTCCATTGCACCGATCGTCGCCGCCATGATCGCATCCAACAGCCGCCGCCGCGAATCTTCAAGCTCCCACCGCACCTGCTCGAGCGACAGCCCTCGGCGCAGCTCGTAGCCAAGGGCATTGTAAGCCCCAACCTGCTCCTCAGTGGCTCGCCATGCAGAGACGTGACCAGCCGACATGCGCGCCACCTCGCTCGCCCGCATGTCGTCCCACAGCGCGAGGTGCGCCAGGTGATCTTTGACCGACCAGCCGTCAAGGGCAGGCTCCGTCATCAGCTCATCGCTCAGGCCATCGAGCGCCGCCAGCAATTCGGTCCGCGACTCGCGATAGTGCTGGAGGAGAGCTTTCTTGTCTTCGGCCATTCTTTACGCCTTCCCCGTGGTTACCGCTGGACCATGCCACGCAGCCGGGCGATTCGTTCTTCCAGCGGAGGATGGGTGCTGAACATGTTCGACATCCCGCCGCCGGCGAACGGCTTCACGATGTACAGCGCCGACACCGATTCTTGCGCCGGCGTGTCTTGCATGGGCCGCTGCTCAACGCCGCGTTGCAGCTTTTCAAGTGCGCTGGCCAGCGCTTCGGGGTCACCGGTGACGTCCGCGCCTGTCTTGTCGGCGGCGTATTCACGCTGTCGGCTGATGCCGAGCTGGATTAGCGTCGCCGCGATCGGCGCGATCAGAATCGCCACCAGTGTGAGCAGCGGGTTCCGGTTCTCATCGCGCCCGCCGAAGATTTGGCTGAACATCAGCACCTGGGCGATCATTGAAATCGCGCCTGCGATGGTCGCCACGATGGAGCTCGTGAGGATATCGCGATTCTTCACGTGGCCCATCTCATGACCAAGAACGCCGCGCAGTTCACGATCTGTGAGGATGCGCCGGATGCCAGTCGTCACAGCAACCACCGCGTGCTCAGGGTTGCGCCCGGTGGCGAAAGCGTTCGGAGAGTCCGTCTGGATCACGTAGACGCGCGGCATCGGCATCTTCGAAAGTTCCGCAACTTCGCGCACAATGGCGAAGAGTTGTGGCTCATCCGCTTCGCTCGCTTCGTGCGCGCCGGCCATTTTCAGCGCCATCTTGTCGCTGAACCAATAGGCGAAGAAGTTCATCGCCGCGGCGATGAACAGGAAGAGGACGGCGCCGCCCAGTCCGCCAACCAGGCCGCCTAT
>JBBQGT010000004.1:0-51156 GCA_038323265.1 Tepidiformales bacterium | reverse complement strand
AGATGCCCGAGGCGGCGCTCCTCAAGGCAAAAATCCCCCGGCCCGTAGTCTCCGCCGCAGGAGAGTGAGCGATGGCCCTTGAACTGGTCTACGAAACGCACTCCCTGACCGAAGACAACGAGGCGGGGATCGCCACGGGGTGGCTGCCGGGCAAGCTCTCTGCCGAAGGTCGGCGACTAGCCATTGAGTTGGGCGCGCGCCGCAGGCCCGACGGAATCGCGGCAGTCTACGTTTCGGACCTCGCCCGTGCGGTTGAGACCGCTCGTCTTGCGTTCGATGGGAGCGGCGTACCCGTTTTCGAAGATTCGCGACTGCGCGAGTGCAATTATGGAGATTTGAACGGCGCACTTGTCTCGGTTGTCGCGGCCGAGCGTGCGAAGCGCATCGAGGTGCCGTTTCCGAATGGTCAAAGTTATCGTGACGTTGTCACGGAGACTGCGGCGTTCTTGCGTGACCTTCGTGCCGAACGCGACCGCCAACGCATCCTCGTCATTTCGCATTCGGCGAACAAGTGGGCGCTGGACTGTCTGCTCAACGGCGCGAGGCTCGAAGATCTCGTCGGTGCCCCGTTCGGCTGGCAGGAGGGCTGGCTCTACCGAGTCGAGTAGCGGGCGGTCAGCCGGTGAACAGACCGCCGTCCGGGAAGAGGATTTCGCCGGTGAAGAAGCTTGATTCATCGCTGGCCAGAAAGAGCGCGGCGTTCGCGATATCCACTGGCATGCCTAATCGTCCCAGCGGCACGCCCGCGACGAGTCGCTTCAGCCGGCCCTCGTCCGCCCGCATGCTTTCGGTCATTGGCGTTTCGATGAAACCCGGGCCGATGGCGTTAACGCGAATCTGATTGGCGGCCACTTCAAGCGCCAACACCTTGGTGAGCATCCAGACGCCCGCCTTCGAAACGCAGTACTCGGCTGAGCCGGGCAGTGGGATTTTGGACGCGCCGGACGCGATGTTGACGATGGACCCGGGCCGTCCGCTGGCGATCATCCGCTGAGCGATCGCGCGATCGGTCATCATCACGCCCGTGAGGTTCACGGCGAGCACCTTCTCCCAGTATTCCGTTGGCTTCGTCAGGATCGAAGGCCGGCCTTCCTCGCGGTCGCGGCGCGCTTCGTGGGCGCCGGAGCCGCTCACGTAACGTGCGTGGGAAATGCCGGCGGCCGCTACCAGCGAATCGATCTGCCCAAACGTGCTCATCGCGGCATCGGCGAGTGCTTCGCAATCGCCCTCCACGCTGGTATCGGTGCGCACGAAGATGGCCTTCCCGCCAAGTGCTTTAACAAGCGCCACGGTCTCCGCGCCTCGCGTTTCGTCCAGGTCGGCGACCACGATGTTCGCACCTTCTTCTGCGAAGCGTTCCGCGCAAGCTTGCCCAATACCGCTCGCTCCGCCGGTGATTACCGCCACTGTGCCTGCCAATCGTCCTGCCATCGTTGCGTCTCCTGCTTTGTCTTGAGCAGGATTCTACGGCTTGGCCCTGGCGTCCGGCGCTAGGCCTGCTTCTGAAGCTCGGGGTACCGATCCGAGGAGGCCTTCATCCAGCGCAAAAGCATGCGCATCTCGGCGATGCGCTTGCCGCCGGCATCATCCATCTGTGTTTCGAACCACATGTACTCGGTCTTTGGGCTCTGGCCGATCGCCACCACGTGTCCATTGACGGTGTAATCCGTCTCGACCTGTACCGGCCCGTTGATATTGCGCAATTCGATCGCACCGAATAGGCCAACCGCCGAGCCGATGTTGCCACGCAGCGTTTCCACCGACTTCGCATAAAGCAGTTGGACCATGGCCGCAGGGGTGGCAATCGAATTGCCCCACGGCGATGGCTGGCCGTACCAGGGTAGGTTTTCGGTGATGCGATCGAGGCGTTCGCTTTGCGTTTCGGTGCTCAGACGGACGTCCACGGGTTCGAACTTCCGGCCGGGCTCGATGCCCGCCAGGAGACGTAACTCGCCCGCATCGAATCGGTCCAACGGGCGGCGAAGGAGTGCCGTCGGCTCCCCTGGGCTGCCAACCGAAGCGGTGCCTTCAGCTACGCGCATGCCGTCTTCGCGGTTCACCCAAACATCGACCTGGGCGTCAGTGGCGCCCGCGGGCGGCGCGGTCATGTAGGCCTGTACGGCTTCGCGGTCTGTTGTCGCGTTGATGAAGTAGGTGCTCAGCGTGCCGCGTTCGAACCAGCGCTGCCCGAATGCCTGGACCAGCAACGGCGGGAAGAGCTCCATATGGATGGAACCGGCCACCGTGCCGCCGCGGAAGCCAAGCTTCGATGCCGTCGCGTCGTCGTGGATGCTCCCCTTGGCATCGTGACTCCCGTTGATCGAGCGACGCAGTGGGCCGCTGATAACGCCATCGATTGTCGTCGTGGCCTCGGTTGTCATAGGTGTCTCCTGTGCGGGAATGTTGGGCGAAGGGTACTCCGTCCAACTGGGCTTGTCTGTGCAGCCGCCGTTGCCAGCGATCGACGCTGCGACCACGCGGGCTAAGATTGGGTCGTCGCGGCGATGGTCGTCCGGGCGTGGAGGGGTGATGGATTTCGAACCAACGGAAGAGCAGCAACAGGTGCGAATTCAGGCCAGGGCGCTCGCCGCCCGCTTCGACGACGCCTACTGGCGGCGCTGCGACAAGGAGCATGAGTTTCCCTGGGGCTTCTATCAGGCATTCGCTGATGCCGGCTGGTTGGGAATTGCGATTCCCACGGAGTTCGGCGGAGCCGGGCTTGGCATCACCGAGGCTTCGATTTTGCTCGAAGAAGTGGCTGCGTCGGGCGCCGCGATGAACGGTGCGACCGCATTGCACCTCACGATCTTTGGTCTGAACCCGGTGGTGAAGCACGGCAGTGAGGAGCTTCGCCAGCGCGTTCTGCCGGAGGCCGCGGCCGGACGGCTGCACGTCGCCTTCGGTGTCACCGAGCCGAACGCGGGCTCCGACACGCCATCAATTACGACGTTCGCGCGGCGCGACGGCGACGATTTCATCATCAACGGCCAAAAAGTCTGGACTTCAAAGGCGAAGGAATCGACCAAGGTGCTGCTCCTGGCTCGCACCACCGCGCTGGCGGACTGCGCCAAGCGCACCGACGGGATGACGCTCTTCCTCGCCGACCTCGACCCGGCGTACGTCACAATCCGCGAAATCGAGAAGCTGGGCCGTCACGCCGTGGATTCGAACGAAGTCTTCTACGACGACCTGCCAGTCTCGGCTCGTGACGTTGTGGGCGAAGTGGGGCGCGGCTTCTACCACCTCCTGGATGGCCTGAACCCGGAGCGCATCCTCATCGCCGCCGAAGCGCTCGGTGTGGGCAAAGTCGCGCTGCGCAAGGCGACGGCCTATGCGAAGGAACGAGTCGTCTTTGGTCGGCCGATTGGGCAGAACCAGGGCATCCAGTTTCCGCTGGCCGACTCGTACGCTAAATTGGCCGCCGCCGAACTGGTCATCCGCAAGGCTTCGTGGCTGTACGATAACGGCCAGCCGTGCGGCGCCGAGGCGAACATGGCCAAGTACCTCGCGGCCGATTGGGGCTTCGAAGCGGCCGACCGCGCGCTGCAGACGCATGTCGGCTTCGGCTACGCCCGTGAGTTCGACGTGGAGCGCTATTGGCGCGAGGTGCGAGTGATGAAGATTGCGCCAGTCACTCAGGAGATGATCCTGAACTTCCTTGGCCAGCACGAACTGGGTCTGCCGCGTTCCTATTGAGCGCCGTAGCGAGCCAGATCAACGGCGTATCGTCTGCCACAACGTAGGGAGTTGAACAGATGATTGTTGTCACCGGCAGCATCACCGCCCGTCCAGAAACCATGGACGGTGGAACGGCTGAGCCTTGAGCACGTGCGTCGATCGCGCGACGAGCCCGGTTGTTATCTCCCACGGCGTGCACAGGGATCTGGAAAATCCGTTGCGCCTGGTGTTCCTCGAAGAGTGGTCCGACAGTGCGGCGTTGGCCCGGCACTTCGACGTGCCTGCCTCACGGGAGTTCAGCAGAGTGGCAGGCAAGCTGGCTTCCGAATGGACGAGGCTCCGCGTCTATGAAGGCGAACGAATCCGAATCTAGGGCGGGGCAAACAGAAGGCCCGCTGGATGCAGGCCTTCTTGGAGTTGCGGCTGAGCGAGCATCAGGCGCCGGGGATGAACCCGGTGAACCGCAGGCGGATCGGCTCGCGGGCGGTCGTGGGGAAGCCCACGATGCGAGCCTCGTCGGCCTGAGGCTTTGTGGGGGGCTTCGGCCGCGAGAAGGAGCGTCGAAGGTCGGCGCGCCGGAATTCGGCGAGGTCCAGGACGGTCTGGGGATCGGGCAACTGATTCATCTGAGTTCTCCTGCTGCCCGCCTGGGGGCATGCGCTAATTAAAGGACGGGCCGCTGGCCGGCGTAACGGCCTCGAGGGTGACGGGCGCTCATCCTTTGGACGTAATTTGCGAATCCCCGGTTGGCAGAATGGGGTAGTGGTTCGGGTTGGGCTCGGCGGGTAGGGCGCTCGCTGGCTCTGCTTGAGGCGCGAGGTGGTTGGCTACCGCGCGCAGGAAGTTGGCCGCGGGCCGGCGGAGGGAAAGCCGGCCCGGGCCTGCAAAACCGACCGCTTCGTACCGCGCCATCTTCCGTGCGAGACGCTCTTCGTGCTGTTGGTAGAGGACCTCGTGGGTGAAGGGATCCATGGCGCGTGCCTCGTTTCTGCTACCGTTGTTCGTGCGTAGCCATATAGAAACACAGGTATAGGCCTAAATAAATAGGACAGACCTATTCTTTCTGTGAACTTTCCTTCATATCACGCTCGCCAGCGCCTCCACCCAGAGAACGCGACACTGCCTTCGTGGTAACGAAATTAGGCCAAGGAACGACGAATTATCACAATCCCATGAGGTCAGCCTTCGCCAGTTCAATGAACTCAACAAGCTTTTCGGGCGACGACTGATAGAAAGTCTGGCCACGGGTCTTCGTCGACTCAAGCAGGCCCGCCTCGCGCAGCATTTTCACATGGACGCTAATTGTTGGCTGCGAAAGCCCGTACTCAACAGCAAGGTCGCCGATGCTGAACGGTGACCTGCAGAGTCCGGTGAGGATTGAAACCCGAGTGGGATCGGAGAGCAGTTTGAAGCGGGCAGCGGCCTTCTCGGAGCGGGCGCGACGTTGGTCCAAGCGCTTTTCGGCATCCGGACCAGAGGCGATCAGGAGGAAGTGCGGGAGCGAGAAGAACCCGGTGCCAACGCCCGCGAGGGCGAGCGGCACGATCACCGCTTCGCCGTTGGCGGCGGCCGTTCGGACGAGGTCCGCGTGCCCTTCGCGCCAAGCAAAGTGGCTTCGCGGGAGGAGTGAACGAACGTCATCCGTCCGTTCCAGCCGCTGATTCAGGGAGTGCACCATCTCCTCAGCGATCGCCTTGCCAGACTGCTCCCACTCGGGCTTTAGCTCCGCCCAGAAGTCCCTGACCAGGGCGAGGTGTTGAGCCCTGAGCTGCGGCGATGCAACAAGGCGATCCAGGCGGTCCTGCAGGATCTCCCGGACGCCGGGCCCCTCGGATTCGAGCTCCGGGACCACGAAGGGCCGCGAGGCCACCTCTTCCATGCGAACCAGGAAGTCATCTGGTTCGGCGAACAACTTCCCGAGTCGTTGGGCGAAGATGATGAGCTCGGCCCATTCGTGATAAAACGGCGTGGCCCAGAAATTGGCGACGCGTTGGAACAGTTCAGGCTTGTCTCGACCGAGCCGCTGGGCCCATGCCTGGTACGGCTCATGGGGGCCTGCGACGGCTTTTTCGGCGATGTACAGGCTGAAGGCCAACTCCACCACCGGGGAGGCAACTATGCGTACGCGTGAGGCGATGGAAGTGGAGCCCAGTTCAGCCGGCATCGGAGTTTAACTATACACCTAAGTCAGGTCCTGTGCGTACGGGCAAATACCCAATTGCTTCCTCAACAGCGCGGTATTGCTCGTGAAACGATCGTGGAAGCTAAAACCTGGGGTAGCTACCGAAGACCTTCAGCGCGGAACAGAGCGGCGCCACCTCGGCCAGCACGGCGCGCATTTGGAGGTCATCCGCGTGGCCCTCGAAGTCGATCAGAAAAACGTACTCGCCGAAGGTCGCTTTCGTGGGCCGGCTTTCGATCTTCGTGCAGTTGATGTTGGCCGCCGCGAACGCGTTGAGCACGCCCGCGAGCGAGCCGGGCCGGTCTTCAGCGAAGGTGAAGGCGATCGATGTACGGTCTCGCCCGGTTGAAGGCTGCTTGCCGCGGCCAAGCAAGATGAAGCGCGTGACGTTGTTCGCAGAATCGCCGATGCCCGCAGCCAGCACCTCGGCACCGTACAGGTCCGCGGCGCGGCGCGTGCTGATCGCCGCGCAGTCGCCGTCGCGGCGCATCGCCAATTCGACGGCCTCCGAGGTCGAGAGGGCCGCTTCAACCTGGGCTTTCGAGAAGGAGCGTTCGAGGAATCTTCGGCACTGCCCCAATGCCTGGGTGTGCGAATAAATGACTTTGACGTCCTCCGCGCGCGTGCCCGGCTTGGCCACTAGGTTGTGTTCGATGGGGAGGACGCTTTCCGCCTGGATATGAAGGGTCGTTTCGTGAATGAGGATGTCGAGCGTCTCCGCGACCGAGCCGTTTAACGCGTTCTCAATAGCCACAACGCCCACATCAGCGAGGCCCGATTCGACCGCGGCCGCGACTGCCGCGTGCGACGGAAAAGGGACCAGCACCGCCTTCGGCGCGAATCGTCGGGCCGCTTCTTCGCCAAAGGTGCCCGGCGGGCCAAGGTAAGCAACGCGTTTGGACGCTTCGGGCTCGCTTGGCGCGGTCATCGGCGGGTGCTCGGGGTCAACAAAGCCTTAAGTATCCAGGCCGTGAGTCGACCCAATGAGCACTTCGCGGAGCATCGGCAGGCTCTCCTTGCGCGTGACCACCACCAGGGCGTCCCCCGCGCTAAGGCGCGTGTCGCCGCTTGGCATGCGAGGCACGCCGCCAGGGTCAACGATCAGCGAGATCAGCGATTCGGCGGGCAGCAATACCTCGCGCACCGACCGGCCAACCACCGGCGACGTGTCGGGGATGCGCATCTCGATGATCTCGAGGCCACTGTGCAGTTGAAGCAGCGGGATGATTTCGTGCGTCGGCAATTCTTGCTCGATCTGGGCGAGCACTGCCTGGGTGGCAGAAATAGTGGTTTCGATGCCGCGCTTTTTGAACAGCTCTTCGTTTTTGGGGTTGTTGATGCGGGCGATGGTGCGTTGCACACCGCGTCGCCGAGCGATTTCGCAGATCACCAGGTTGTCTTCGTCATCGCCGGTGACCGCGCAGATCAAGTCTGCGCGCGCCACGCCAGCGAGGTCGAGCGTCGTCGCTTCGCAGCTATCGCCCTGGAGGACATTGCTACTCAACTCTTCGGCGATTTGGCCGGCGCGTGCCGGTTCGCGTTCGATGACGAGTACTTCGTGATTGCCGTTCAGGAGCTCTTGCGCGAGGTAGAAACCCACCTTCCCACCGCCGCAGACGAGGATGTACATGCTACTTCGCCTCCTGCTGGCCGAGCAGCATATCGAACATGATCTGGGCCCCAATGCTGGTTGGGCTGAACGTTTCGAGGCCCAGCTCGTGGAAGATCTGCTCGCGCACGGGATCGTAGATGCGGCACAGAACGCGCTTCACGTGGTAGATCTCACGCGCCATCTGGCTGGCGAAATAGTTGCGGTTGTCGCCCTGGGTGACCGCCATGAAGGCGTCAGCTTCGCGGATCCCAATCTTTTCGAGGGCCGGGCCGTCCATGCCGTTGCCGATCTCCCGCCGCCCGCGGAACGATTCAGGAAGCCGGCGAAAGGCCGAGGGATTGACATCCAGGACCGTAACCTGGTGGCCGGCGGCGTCCAACATCCCCGCCACGCGGGAACCAACACGGCCGCAGCCCATGATGACCACGTTCATTCTGGCTTCCTCATTCCGGGTGCGCCGGTGCAGTGCCGGCGATGCTTTGGCGGACGACCCATACCTGGCAGGTCGCATTTTTGAGGACGTAGGTAACCGTGCGGCCGAGCGTGGCGGAGCCCGCAAGCCGTTCGTACGGCTGGCCGAGGATGATGGCGTCGATCTGCCGGTCGGTTGCCTCGTCGACGATCGCCTGGCCAGCGTCTCGCGCCTGCAGAAGTTGCCCCGTCAGCTGAACGCCATGCTCGTCAGCGAGTTCTTCGGCACGGCGGATGACCTGTTCACCGCGCCGTGCCTCGCTCTCAAGCTCTGCGTTAAGAGGAAGCGAGCGCATCACTTCGATCACGTGAACAGCGTAAACGCGGCCCTTGCGCGGTTTCACCAGGTTGCAGGCGATCGCCACCGCTTCGAGACTGGCCGGAGAGTTGGTTATCGGTACGAGGATGTTGTGCGGCGTAGCCATAGGCGCGGGAGCGGCCTCTACTCAAATCTGAGTGTGCTGGATAAGGATGTCACTTGTGATCGTCCTGCGCGAACCACAGCCGTACAGCGCCATTCAGCACAAGCACCACGCCGATCGCGACGCCGATGCTAAACGCCGTCGATTGGATGAGCATGAACAAGATCAGCGCAATGCCGAGGACGATGGAGACGACAGAGAAGATGTAGTTCAGGGTGCGCATAGGAGGGAGCCGGGAGGGATCCGAGGGCGCAAAGACCGGCCCAGCCATGCTAACCCGGCATGATCGAACAGGGAAAGCGGGTTCCGTACACGCTTCGCTCCTACCGAAGCACGGCGGGGCTGCCGCTCGACAGAAGCCCCGCCAGTTCCGCCGACCTCGTCTCCTGCCTACGCTGCTGCGGTTGGCGGGGTCTCTTTGCGGACTACGCGGCGGTAG
Source organism: Tepidiformales bacterium (assembly GCA_038323265.1). Lineage (GTDB taxonomy): Bacteria > Chloroflexota > Dehalococcoidia > Tepidiformales > Tepidiformaceae > PNKC01. Next base: position 42,352 of record JBBQGT010000004.1, on the reverse strand, counting down.
ATAAAAAGGACGAGGCCGGCGGGCAGTGCCAGCCAGAGGATGCCTACTCCTGCGTAGATCGCGCCCGTGAGCACGAAGCCAGCCGCGTCCAGCGAATGTTCCCAGGCGGTGGCGAAGATGTCTCCCAAGCCGTCGGAGCCCCCTTCCGAGCCGTTGTCAGTGGGGTAGGGCGAAAGCGAGACGTCGATCGTGGCAAGGTCTACAAGCTGGTCGAGCACCTTGAGGCGGCCTTGGATCTGTTCTATCTGGCCGCGAACGCCATCAAGCCGGTCGTTCAGCTGGATGATGTCGGCGATCGTTTTCGCCTGCTCCATGAGCGTGAGGTACTGCGTCTCGCTGCGTTCCAGGTTGCGGAGGCGGCTTTGCAGATCTGTGTACTGCTCGGTGATTTCGCTGGACTTCGATCCTTCGGAGGCAACCTTCGCGCCTTCCATCCCGCGCAAGGAAGCGAGGGTGGCATCGTATTGGGCGGAGGGGATGCGCAACGTGATGCTGGCGGTCCGCTGAGGCGCGTCCTTGTTGTTGTTGACGTTGATGAACGAGGACTGCTCCACGTAACCGCCGGCGCTTCGGGCCAAGCGATTCGCTTCAGCGAATGCGACGCTCACGTCCTTAACATTGAGCGAGATGTTGGCATTGACGATCACCTTGCGGGCGAATTCCGCGTTGGAATCGGGCAGACTGCCAGTCCCTCCAGCACCGGATCTACCTAAGGATTTGTCGCCGGAGGCTGGCGCGGGTGCTCCTGAGGGCGAGGCGGCGGAATTGCGGGCGACGCTCTCGGTGAACCCAACGCCCTGGGCGCCCTCAGCGCCGGGAGTGGCAGCTGAGGCCCCGATAGCGGTGTCCTTGCCGATGACTGACACATCCTCGCTGGAGCGGCATGCGGCAAAGCTCAGGGTGGCGAGTATTGCGCCGAATACGAATGTGGCGGCTTTACGGCTGACGGGCATCTGGCGTAACTCCAGGGCGGCCCTCAGGGCGGCTTTTTGGATAGAACGCCGGTCAGAGCTGAATTGTTCCCGGCGGGGCGCCAGAACGTCGAAACCGCTGGCTGTGGCGGCGTTAGCGGAGTGCACAGAGTCCTGTCGTTAAGCTCGCGCTTGTTGAATAGCAGGTATACATCCCGCCATACATTGAAGCTTTCTCTTTCCAGCTTCTTTCTCTTTGAGCCGCCGGACTCAAGCGCATTGCGGTAAATCGATGATCAGCTCGTCGCCAAAAGCCGTAAGACCTCACGTGACCAAGTTTCAGATATCTAACCATCGCATCCGCGCTTCGCTGCTAGGCCTCGTAACAATACTAGTGCTGTTGGTGGTAGCAGCTTGTGGTACAGATGAGCCCAAAAATCCATCGCCTACAACAGCGCCGTCCATCGCCACTGGAACATCGGTTTCTGCACAGACTTCGAAATCTGAGGTAAACGTAAAAATATTCCGATTCGAGCCAACTTCATTGAAGGTACCAATTGGCGCAACAGTGAAGTGGACCAACAGCGATGAGATATTGCACACCGTCACTTCTGGTGCACCTGGTCAGGAAGACGCCAAGTTCAACGGCGACATGAACGGTCAAGGGACTTCATTCACTTTCGCCTTCACCACGCCTGGGACCTACTCGTACTTTTGTAGCCGTCACAACGGCATGCGCGGAGAAGTCGATGTGAGTTAGTGCGGTCCGCATCTGTCCTCACACGAGGGCACCTACACACACTTTGCAAGGAGCAAGAGGATGAAAGACAACCGGTTTCGAAAACTGATGCTGGGGGCGACAGGCTCGCTGGCACTCACGGGAATGCTAATTGGGGCTTGCGGCGGAGACGACGACACTTCCAAGACGCCAGCGGCGATTGAGACCCGTGGGGGCGCGACGCCCACCCAGAGCGCGGCCTCGCCCACCGGTGCGGCAGCCGGTCTCTCCACCGACAGCGGCGCCGCTAACCTGCGGGCACTGCTGACGGCTCAACTCCAAGAGCACGTCTTCCTTGCCGGCACTGCTACTGGCGCCGCCCTCGGCGGGCGGACAGACGAGTTCACGGCGGCCGCGAAATCGCTCGATGCTAACTCCGTTGACCTTTCGAAGTCGATCGAGTCGGTATACGGCGCGGACGCTGGTAAGACCTTCTTGGACCTCTGGCGCAAGCACATCGGCTTCTTCGTGGAGTACACCACCGGGAAGGCGACCAACGACACGGCCAGGGTCGAAAAGGCACGAGCCGACCTCGATGGCTATCGCGCTGACTTTGGCGCATTCATTTCCTCGGCCAACCCGAACCTGCCGAAGCAGGCGGTCGCCGACGAACTGAAGCCCCACGTCGAGACCCTGTTCGCCGCGATCGACGCCCAGGCGGCGAAGGACCCGACAGCGTTTGATAAGCTTCGCGTCGCCGCCAGCCATATGCCGATGACCGCGGATGTGCTTGCCGGGGGCATCGCCAAGCAGTTCCCCGACAAGTTCAAGGGCAACGTTGTTGGCCCGGGTTCCGCGCTTCGTTCCACCTTAACCGCTCAACTGCAAGAGCACGTGTACCTGGCGGCGACCGCCACGGGTGCGGCGCTCGGTGGCCGGACGGACGAATTCAAAGCCGCCGCCGCTGCCCTTGATGCGAACTCGGTTGACCTTTCGAAGTCGATTGAGTCCGTCTATGGAGCAGACGCGGGCAAGACCTTCCTCGACCTCTGGCGCAAGCACATCGGCTTCTTCGTGGATTACACCACAGGCAAGGCGACGAGTGACACGGCGAAGGTGGAGAAGGCGCGGAAGGACCTCGATGGCTACCGTGCTGACTTCGGGGCGTTCATCTCCTCAGCGAACCCCAACCTGCCGAAGCAGGCCGTAGCCGATGAACTGACGCCTCACGTGGCGACGTTGTTCGCCGCGATTGATGCACAGGCCGCAAAGGATGGGACCGCGTACGACAAGCTACGAATCGCTGCCAGCCACATGCCGATGACGGCGAACGTCCTGGCCGGTGGCATCGCCAGGCAGTTCCCCAACAAGTTCGGGAGCTAGCTGCCGCCCCACGGTGGTAGCGCAGAAACGCCCCGGCTTTGACCGGGGCGTTTCTGCGTCCGATGAACTGTTCGCCTTGGCGCGCTCAGTTCTGTGAATTGCTGCCTTTCTCGGAAGGCTCGGCGTGGCCGTCGATCACGCCGTTTGTGGTGATCTTGATCGAACGCGCGCGAGCCTCCGGCTTCTTCGGCAGGGTCAGCGTCAGAATCCCGTGTTCGAACTTCGCCTGGGCACGTTCGGCATCAACCGTCGGCGGTAGGCGAAGCGTCCGCTGGAAGCTGCCGAAGCGCAGCTCGCGGCGGAGGTAATTGTCCTCGTTCGTCTCTTCGTTCTGCTCGACTTCGCCTTTAATCGAAAGGACGTCGTCTTCGACCGAGATCTGGACATCCTTGGGATCGATCCCCGGGACGGCGGCTTTGACGACGAACTCGTCGCCGCTTTCGATGACGTCAAGGGCGAGGCTGGACGGCCCAAGGTCTTCGCCGTTGCGGAACGGCAGGCGACCGCGGCCCTGATCGAAGAAGCGGTCCATGAGGGTGCGCATGGTGTTGAATTCGGAGGCGGGGTCCCAACGGGAAACGGAAGTAGGCACTTGGCAACTCCTGGTGATGTTGGATCGAACGTAGCATCCCCTGATAGGTAATGCAACAACCCTAACAACTTCTTTATGAAGGTTTACCTTCTCTCGCTTGTCAGGCAGATTGCCAAAGCGTAAGGTGTGCGTATGGCGAAAAACTTCTACGAGGCCTTGGGCGTGGCTCGGGGCGCGACCGAAAAAGAGATTCGGAGCGCCTACCGCAAGCTGGCGCGCAAACACCACCCGGACGTGAATCCCAACGACCGGGCTTCCGAAACGCGCTTCAAAGAGGTGAACGCCGCCTACGAAGTGCTTTCCGACGCCGAGAAGCGCAAAAAGTACGACAAGTACGGCGACCGTTGGGAGATGGCGGACCAGATCGAAGAGCAGCAGAAACGCCAATCGGCTGGCTCCTGGGCGCGAAACGGCGGCCCGCAAGTCGACGTCAACGGCGACTTCGGGTCAATTTTCGATAGCATCTTCAGGCGCGAACGCAGCGGCCCGCGGGCGCAGCCGGCGAACCGCCGCGGTCAAGATATTGAGACGCCAGTCGAGGTTTCGCTTGAAGAGGCATTCCACGGCACGACGCGAGTGCTGACACTCCAGGCATCGGAGGTCTGTCGCGTTTGCGGCGGTACAGGCGAAGTCGCGGGTGCCATCTGCCACAACTGCGAGGGCATGGGCCAACTCGTGAAGCCGAAGCGGCTCGAAGTGAAGGTTCCGGCTGGCGTCAAGACTGGATCGCGCGTCCGGGTGGCCGGCGAAGGCCGCCAGGGCACCGGCGCGGGGCCTAGCGGCGACCTTTATCTGGTGGTCACTGTCCTCTCCCACGGGCGCTTCGAACGCAAAGGCGATGACCTCTACACCGATGTCACCGTGCCCTACCTCGATTGCATTTTGGGCGGCGAAGTGGCCGTTAGCACGATGGAGCGCGGCGTTGCCCTGCGCATCCCGGACCTGACCCAGAACGGTCGCCAGATTCGCCTGGCCGGGAAGGGCATGCCCGTCCTCGGCGGCACGCGCCGAGGCGACCTCTACGTACGCGTGAAAGTTCAACTGCCGGAACAGCTAACAGCCGAAGAGAAGTCCCAACTGGAGGCGCTTCGTTCACCGCAAACGCAACCGGTCAACCAATAAAAAGGAGGTGACGTGCCATGGCCCGAGCTGGACAACCAATTGATTCAAGCGGCGTTGCGGATGATGAGCCCTGCTACGTCATCTCCATCGCGGCGCGCCTCGTAGGCGTGCACCAACAGACCCTGCGGTACTACGAGCGTGCCGGCCTGTTGGAGCCGAAGCGGACGGTCGGCAACATCCGCATGTATTCGAACAGCGACATCCAACGGATCCGCCAGATCCAGCGCTGGATGGACGAATTCGGCGTGAACCTCGCGGGCGCCGAGATCATGTTTCGCATGACCCAACAGATCAAGGATCTGCACGAAAAATTGAACTTCATGCAAAACGAAGTCGACCGCCTCAGGTCGACGCGGCTGCCCGCGCCCTACCGGAGGACGCCGCTTCCCGAGTAGCCCCAGCCCGAAGTGCTTAGTGCTTAGTGCTAAGTACCCAGTCTCCAACGCCCTCCCACTCAGCACCAAGCACTAAGGACTTTGAAAAATGATGCGACAAGACAGATTCACGGAGCAGGCACAGAAAATCCTCGCCGACTCCCAGGAGATCGTCCGCCAGCAGCGAAACAGCCAGTGGGGCGTCCCTCACGTGCTCGCCGCGTTGGTTTCGAACGAAGCGGGGCTGGCGGAGCAGATTTTCAAAAAGCTGGACGTCAATGTAGCCGCCCTCCGGGCCCAGGTCGGCAAAGTGCTGAGCCAGTTGCCCAAGCTCCAGTACGACGTAGTCCAGATTTACACCACGCCAGAAGTGGTGCGGATGCTGGAAGTGGCGAACGCCGAGGCGGATCGGCTGAAGGACGAATATGTCGGCGTCGAGCACCTGTTGATCGCCATCGCCGATAACGAAGAGAGCGGCTCGACGAAGCTTTTGGCCGATTTCGGCATAACCAAGGAGAAAATCTACCGTGCCCTCCAGGAAGTTCGCGGCAAGGCCCGAGTGACCAGTCCCAATGCTGAAAGCAGCTACCAGAGCCTCGAGAAGTATTCCACCGACCTGACGGAACTCGCCCGCGAGGGGAAGCTGGATCCCGTCATCGGTCGCGACCTGGAAGTGCGGCGTGTGATGCAGATCCTCAATCGCCGTTCAAAGAACAACCCGGTGATCATCGGCGAAGCGGGCGTTGGCAAGACGGCGATCGTGGAAGGTCTGGCCCAGCGCATCGTCGCCGGGGACGTGCCGGAGAACCTCAAGGATAAGCGCGTGCTGGCTCTGGACATGGGGGCGTTGGTCGCTGGCTCCAAGTTCCGCGGCGAGTTCGAAGAGCGCCTGAAGGCCGTTATGCAAGAAGTGAAGCAGGCCGCCGGCGAGGTCATCCTGTTCATCGATGAACTGCACACCGTGATGGGCGCGGGCGGCGCTGACGGCGCGATCGACGCCAGCAATCTGATGAAGCCGGCACTGGCCCGCGGCGAACTCCACGCCATCGGCGCCACCACCCTGGACGAATACCGCACACGCATCGAAAAGGACCCCGCCCTCGAACGCCGTTTCGCACCTGTCTACATCGACGAGCCGACCGTGGAAGACACGATCGCAATCCTGAGGGGCCTGCGCCCGCGCTACGAGGCACACCACAAGGTCGAAATCAGCGACGAAGCGATTGAGGCGGCGGCGCGCCTGTCGAGCCGCTACATGACGGAGCGCCGGCTGCCGGACAAGGCGATCGACCTGATCGACGAGGCGGCCAGCAAGCACGTCATAGACGCGCAGGCGATGCCGGACAACGTGCGTGACCTGCAACGCAGGCTCGAAGAGTTGAACGACGAAGCCGATGCGGCCGTCCAGAAAGAGGACTACGAGGGTTCCGCACGGATCAAGCAGGAACTGATCGGCCTGCAGCAGGAGTACGCCAGCCGTCGCCAGAGGTGGGCCGCTGAGCACAACATCGACATGCGCGTGACGGCGGAGGACATCGCCAAGCTAATCGGCCAGATGACGGGCATCCCGGTTTCGAAGCTAGAAGAGACCGAGGGCGAAAAGCTGCTGAAGATGGAAGAGGAGCTCCACCAGCGCGTCATCGGGCAGGAAGAGGCGATCGTCGCCGTTAGCGATGCGATCCGCCGGGCTCGCGCGGGGTTGAAGGACCCAACGCGGCCAATTGGCTCGTTCATCTTTCTCGGGCCCACGGGCGTCGGGAAGACTGAGTTGGCGAAAGCGCTGGCCGAGTACCTGTTCGACGACGAAGACGCGATGATCCGGCTGGACATGTCCGAGTTCCAGGAGCCCCACACCGTCAGCCGCCTGATCGGTTCCCCTCCCGGGTACGTGGGATACGACGAAGGCGGCGGCCTGACCGAAGCTGTCCGGCGTCGGCCCTACCGCGTCATCCTCTTCGACGAAGTCGAAAAGGCCCACCCGGACGTCTTCAACACGCTCTTGCAACTGTTGGACGTTGGCCGTCACACGGCCGCCCACGGCCGCACCGTCGACTTCCGCAACACCGTCATCATCATGACCAGCAACCTTGGCACTGGCATCCAGGAACGCGCCAGCTTCGGCTTCACAAAGCGTAGCGAGACGATGTCGGACCACGAGGTGCTGAAGGGTTCGGTCGAGAAGGCGCTGCGTGAGCATTTCCGGCCAGAGTTCCTCAACCGCATCGACGAGATCATCATCTTCGAACCGCTGACGCGGGAAGAACTGCGGCAGATCGTCGATCTCTTGGTGGCCGAGGTGCGGCAACGCATGTCCGACCGCGAGATCGACTTCGAACTGACGCCGGTGGCGAAGGACCAGGTTGTTGAGGAAGGCTACGACCCTGCGTACGGCGCGCGACCGCTACGCCGCACAGTCCAACGCCGAATCGAGAACGAACTGGCACGGCGCATCCTCTCCGGCGAGTTCCACGACGGCCAGTGTGTTGTCGTCGACTTCGCGGACGGCGAATTCACCTTCCGGGTGCGGGATGGCGACGCCGCCGAGCCGGAGAAGGAACCCGTGCTGCTAGCGCAATAACGGTGCAGCAATCCGTCACCGAGGGGCTTCCGGGGAACCGGGAGCCCCTTTTGTGCGACCTTCGATTGTGCGAACTGTGCGCCAGTGTTCAACGAGTTGTTGAGCCATACCCTGGCGACCGCGGCGGGCATGCTGGTCTAATTCCAGCATTCGCCTCAGTTCCGCGCGGATGAGCATCTGCTGGAATCCAGGGACGTGGTCCACCAACCCAAAGATCGACTCATCGGCGACGGCCCAGGTGAGGGTGTCCGCCACGATGACGCCGATCGCGAACCCAGCGGGCCGCCAATAAGGGGAGAAATCGATCACGCACGGCGGCTGGCCCTGGGAGAAGAGGACGTTGGCAGTGAAGTCGCCGTGAATCACCTGCGAGGGCAGGTCGACCGGCGTCACGAGCCCTGTAAGTCGCGCCACAATCTCGGTCAATGGCGGCAGCGCCTCGAGCGGCAGCTCGCCCGAGGCCATCCGATCGGCGATTGACCATGGGTCGTCGCGATCGTCCAGGAACGAAGGGCGCGGGATGCCCACGAGCGCGGTGTGAAACGCTTCGCAAGCGGCAATCGTTTCGGGCCATCGTCCGCCGTTTCGACCCGCGGGCTCGCCATCAACGAACTGTGATGCGGTCCAGCCATCGACAGTCCAACGCCCATCACTCGTCGCTTTCGGTTTGGGAACCGTAAACCCGGGGCCTTTGAGGGTACTGAGCAGGGTGGCGGACCACGTAGCCTCATCGGCCCGGCTGGCCTGCTTGAAGACCGCATCTCCGGCGCGCCAACTATCGCCCTGGCCTCCGGCCAGCCGGGTCGGGGAACCAGTCTCGCCGAACGCCTCGAGGACGTGTTTGGGAACCATCGTGCGTCTCGTGAGCTCCGAGGTTGTTTACTCGCCCTCCCAGTCGACAACGTTGCGAGCGGGCTCGAAGCCCTTCATGAGGATCAGGCGCCGCGGGTGGATACAGAAGAGTTGGCCCTGTTCGGTGAAGTAGGCGGCCATCCGGTTCTTGGCGCGCAGTTCCTCGATGTACCCGGCGAAGCGAGCGTCCGTGCTGGGGACAGCCTCAGCCAGGCCCTCGATAACGATGCGGTCGAACGCAGCCCAGTCGGAACGGACGACTTCGCGATTGTCGATCAGAAACGAGACTTCAGGCGTGGCGGCCATGTTCCGGCTGTGCTGGGGTGTGGCGCCGCTGCCGAAGAGGAGTTCGCCGCTGGCGCAGAGGTGGAAGAGGACGAAGGTGACATAAGGCGTTCCATCCTCTGAGTGCATCGTGGCAAGCGTGCCCCCGAGTTGTGCGGAGGCAATGCGAGTGGCTTCTTCGAGGATGGCGGCGCGGTCCAAGGGTTCGGGCATGCGCCAAGTCTACGGCGATTGCATCACAGAGATACAGACAATCACCGGCCCGGGACGCCGTCCGGGGCATTTGAGTGTCCATGTACTCCGAAACCAGTAGTGTGTGGAGGTGACTGTTTATCTCGTTCGGCACGGATTGGCCGCCTCTGGCGTCGACGACCTCGATCCCGGACTCGTGGAACTTGGCCACGCTCAGGCGCGCGCAGCGGCCGAGGCTTTGCGGGTTCACGGCGCCGCCCGCCTGGTTGTCTCGCCGTTGAAACGCACGCGAGAAACGGCCGACCCGATCGCTGCGGCGCTGGGGTTGATCCCCGAGATCCGCAACGAAGTGGCGGAGGTGTTCGACCCATCGATGCCTTCCGGTGAGCGCAAGGCGATGATCGGCCCGTTCATGGCTGGCAAGTGGGCGGACCAGCCACAGGTCCTGCGCGATTGGCGCGCCCGCGTGGTGTCGGCGCTGCTGGAGATGGCCCTCGTGACCGAGGCCGCTAGCGGCAACCTCGTGGTCGTCTCGCACTACATCGCAATCGGCGTCGCGATTGGCGAAGCGACGGATGATGATCGCGTGGTGCCGACTCCAATCGCCAACGGCTCGATCACGTCGATGAACGTCGGCCACAGCGGATTCGTCCTCCTCGGAGCCGCATCAACCGCGCACCTCACGCCCGGGCTGATCTCAGGCCTAAGCCAGGCGACGCTGGGAACAAAGCTAACTTAAGGGCGCCGGCCGGGCGGCTGAGCGACGATAGCGGCGGCAACGGGCCGCGCTCCGGGCTTCTCTTCCCAAAGGCCGCAGTGCGTCTCCGTGTCATCTAGAAACGGCCCGACGCATTCGCTGCCATCGCGGATGATGTGCTGGCAGATGTTCACCACGGTGCCCATGTGGTTCGAATCGAGGGTCATCCGCAGGAAAGCACAACGGGCGGCAAAGCGCGGTTCGCTCACAAAGCAGCCACCGGCGGCTCGAAACGCGCGAGAGACGGGATTCGGCGCAACCGCCGGTCGTCGGAAAGAAGGTGGCCTTCTGCCCGCAACAGGCCGTAAGCCGACACGAGGCAATCCGGCCAGTTGTCGTGGTGATCCCGGTACAATCGGAGAGCCGATTCAACGACGTCGCGATCGTCCACATAGACGGGAAGCGCCAGCACGGCCTCCAACGCGCTCACTAATTCCTGGCGCGAGAACCCATAAACGACTCCGCGAAGGACGAAAATGATTTCGCTTAATGTGGATGGTGTCACGAAAAAGCGGGCGCGCTCTCCTGGTACGAGTGCCAGATAAGCGGCTACGGCGTCTGCTTGCTCGGGATTGTCCCGGACCAGCACCCTAACGAGCGCGTTCGTGTCAACGAATTTACGGTCGCTCAAGGGGCTAGCGAACGAAGATAGCGCTCCGTCGCTGCCGCGCTCGCGGCTTCATTAATCGCGTCCTTGAGTTGTCGATCTGTCAACACCTTCATGCCCGGCCGGTGAAGAAGCCCTAGCGCGTGCGCGATTGGATCTTCGGCCTTTGCCACTTCGATGGCGCCGCCGTCTCGCAGCGAGATAGTGACGGTTTCGTCCGGCTTCACGCCCAGCGCCCGCAGCATCTCCGCTGGAATCGTGACCTGGTTGCGCTTGCCGATGCGGGGTCGCCGTGTGGCCGACTTTGCGATCATGGTCCGCTAATCCTACCACCACACTGAGGATTCCCCGTTCACTGAGAATCGAGTACTCAGTGAGTGCAGTTCCTACTCGAGCGAACCGACGTTACGGCTCGTCGCAGCCTCGGTCGAGGCGTCCCCGATCGCCGACTTGAGTTCCGCCTCGGAAAGGTTTTTCTGGCCTGGCCGTTGCAGCGATTCGAGAGCGTGCGCGATTAGCTGCTTCGCTTCGCCGCCTTCGGGACGCTCCCCACGCGGCCGCGATTCGCTCACCTTGGCATGCCTACGAAAGTCGCTCGACCACCGTCGCTGTGCCAATGCCTCCGCCGACGCACATCGTGATCAAGCCGTAGCGGCCGCCCGTGCGCTCCAGTTCGTTGATCATCGTGCCGAACAGCCGGGCGCCCGTGCAGCCCGTTGGGTGGCCGAGGGCGATTGCCCCGCCGTTGACGTTCACCTTGCCATTTTCGATTGCGAGGGCCGAAGCCCAGAGTGTTGGCGCCCGGCTCAAACCGTTACAGATACGTCGAGTTCGTGCTTGACGACTTCCGCCATGACGCGGGCGCCCACCGTCTTGTCCGGCTCGACGACGGGCAGGCGCGGCTCGCCAATGGCGAAGCCGAGCTGCCGCAGGATGTAGCGGATGGTGCTGGGGCTCCCGTTCAGGAAGCAGGCTTCGGTTAACGGCACCAGGCGGCGATGAATGGCTGCGGCCTCAGCAACGCGCCCTTCCTGAAGCAAGGCGTACATGCGCTGCTGTTGGCCGGCCACAATATGGCCCGTAACCGAGACCGCGCCGTAGCCTCCGAGCGCCCAGATGTGGAAGTTGTCGTTGTCGTTCCCACTCCAGATTTTGAAGTCCGGAGCGGCCTGGATGATGGCCGCGGTGTGCGCCAAATCACCGCTCGCTTCTTTGTCGCCAATGATGTTCGGCAATTCAGCGCAGCGCAGGATCGTTTCGACCGTCATATTGACGACCGAGCGGCCCGGGATGTTGTAGACGATCAAAGGGAGGCTGCTGGTCTCAGCGATCGCCTTCATGTGGCGGTAGATTCCCTCTTGCGGCGGCTTCAGGTAGTAAGGCGTTGGCGCGAGCACCGCATCGGCGCCGGCCTTTTCGGCAAGGCGGGTCAGCTCCACCGAGTGGCGAGTGTTGTTCGTGCCAGTCCCGGCAACGATTGTCGCCGTGTCGCCAACTTCCTGCTTCACCCCGTCCCAAAGCTCGTAGAGCTCATCGTCTGTGAGCAGTGGCGCTTCGCCTGTAGTTCCGGCGAGGACGAGACCATCGTTCCCAGAACGGATGAGGTGGGCGGCCAGCCGGCGTGCGTGCGGGATATCGACCTCGCCGTCCTCGGTATAGGGGGTGACCATAGCGGTCAAAAAGCGTCCGAGTTGTTGGGGCATCGCAAGCTCCGAAGGAGGGGGTGAAGGTTCAGTGTAGCGCGCACCCGGCCCCTCCTGCATGGCGGCCGCTACCAGTAAACGCCCCGGGATTCGACCAAAAGGCCCGCTTGTCTCTTCGCCAAAAGTATGGTTCTCGGGATCCGCACGGGTGTCACACTCCGGAATGAATAAAAACAGGCACTTTGAGGGTCGAAAACCGTGGAATCGCGCATCCACTACGCAAGCACCGAAGACGGCGTCAGCATCGCCTACACCACGTTCGGCACGCCCGGCCCCGGAGGCGTGCCCATCGTCTGCCTGCGGCCGCCCACAATGAGCCACATCCAGTTAGAAATGCACATGCCGTTCGAAACCGAACTACATGAATTCGAGACCATGTCCCGTGAGCGGCTCGTGGTGCGCTTCGATACACGCGGGTCGGGCCTTTCGGACCGAAACGTTGAGGATGTAAGCCTCGAAGCTCGTCTGCTCGACATCGAAGCGGTGGTAGCAGCGCTGAACCTCGAGCGGTTTGCCCTCCAGGCGAACTTTTCGATGGCCGCACCAGCGATCGCCTACGCGGCGCGCCACCCCGAGCAAGTCACCCACCTGGCATTGACGCAGCCGTATGCCAGCGGCGCCGCCTATTGGGAAGTGCGCCGGGCCAAGGGAATCGACCTGCTCTGGAAGAACGACTGGAGAGCGTTCACCGAACTGTTCTGGGCGGTCACCTTCGAGTGGACCAGGCCCGAGCTTTCGCGCGCGCTGGCTGCTCATATGCGGTCCTCGATCACGGCAATGGACACACGCGGTTTGCTGACGCTGACGCGGCGACCGACGTCACGCCGCTCCTTCGCCGGGTCGAGGCACCGACGCTGATCTGCCACTACCCGCTCTCCGGGATGACTGACCTGGAGGAATCGAAGCGGATCGCGGCGCGCATCCCCAACTCGCACCTGGCACTTGTGGAGGAGATGGACCAGTCGCTAACGGCGCTGAGCAACTTCCTCGGCGACGGCGGAAACAGGGAGGCCGGGCGCGCGAACAGCTACGACTCGTCCAGCTCCATTCAGACGATTCTCTTCACAGACATCGAAGACCACGACGGATTGGTGCAGCGGCTGGGAGACGACCGCAGCCGCGACGTCCTTCGTGCGCACGAGCAGATCACTCGCGAGGCACTGCGACAGCACGGTGGTCACGAAGTGAAGGCCCTCGGTGATGGCTTCATGGCTTCGTTCTCATCCGCGGCAGCCGCCATCGAGTGCTCGGCCGCCCTTCAGCGCCAGATCGCATTCATCGGCAATCAGCTCGCTGTAAACCTGCGAGTGCGTATCGGCATCAATGCCGGCGAGCCGATCGCCGAAGACGGCGACCTTTTTGGCAGCGCCGTCATTACGGCGGCGCGCATCTCAGCTTTGGCCGGCGGCGGCGAAGTGCTCGTCTCGAACGTGGTGCGTGAACTGACGGCGGGCAAAGGATTCATGTTCTCGGACCGCGGCGAAGCCGGGCTGCGTGGCATGGATGACCCGGTACACCTCTGGCAGTTGCACCTCTAGACCGCGCCAGCGGGCGCTAGACGACAGGCTCTAGATCGGCTTCCATCAGCAGATCGGCGTCCTCGACAATGGTGGCCGCCTCGGGACAACGGTGCCGCCAGTCGCAGAACGAACATGCGGTGCTGGGCGTTGCTTCGAACTCGGTGGTCGCCTGCATCGTATCAGCCAGGGCGGCCAGGTACTTGAGTGTTGCGGCCGCATCATCACGCTTTAGCGGCCGCACGCGCCGTTCCCCGGTGCGCAGGTTCCAACCGATCGTGGTGACGTTCGCTTCGTGCGGCAACATACGGGCCTTGCGCAGGACCACGTGGGCGATATCCAGTTGCATGTCGATCTCTTCGCCGAAATCGCCCCGGCCAGTCTTCCAATCAATCAACTGGTACTCGGTCCGCGACATGCGGTCGGCGCGGTCAATGATTGTCGTCACGGTGACCGCTCGGGCCGGCCACGGGGTGTAGCTCGAAAGCTCGGCCCAGCGGTTTTCGCTCTCGATCGATTCGTGTGCCGCGAGGCCAACATCCAGCAGCCGGAAGGCGGTGTCGTAGTGCTCCGACGGGGCGGCGATCATCTCGTGAATTGGCATCCGGGTGTAGGCGTCGAGTTCGTGGCGGGCGGCCTCGATGTCATCGCTTTCCGAGAGCACGCGCATCGCCCGATGCACGCCGGTGCCGATCAGCGATGCAGGAGAATCGACCTGCTCGGGCCATTTTTCGCCGCTGATGTACTTGAACCAGTACTGCTTGCGGCAGCGCCGGTAGCAATCAATTTTGCTGTAGGAAAGGCGGAAGAAGTCGTTTTCAGCCATCTTGGGCATCATACGGCGCCATGACGACAGAAGGTGACGCTACGAGCTAGTCCCACTGGGCGCCGGATACGGGTGTGCCTGCGGGCGGATCTACGTCGCCTGCTGCAACACCCTTAGCGGGAACGTGGCAATCACTTCGTAGGTCACGTTGGTGGCCGTGATGCGGCTCCGCATGAGCGAGACCTGCGACGTCCGCCAGCTGGTCAGCGGCACGTCCATCTTGCCAACATCGACTTCGATCTGGGCGCGCTGACGGGTGGGGATCTCGTCCCGCACTCGACCCAGCGTGAGGTGAGGCCGAAAAGGGCGGCGCTCCGGTTCGAATCCAACCACCGCGAGGGCGGCGTTTACCGCGCGCACGAGTGCTTCAAGGCGAAGCACATCGCCGGCGATACCGACCCACATGATGCGCAGACCCTCGCGGCCACCGAATGTGCCGATGTTGGAGAACTCGAGTTCGAACGGGGAGTGGCCAACCACCGCTTCCTGGATGGCGAGTTTGATGCTCGGGAGCTTCTTCACCGGCACTTCGCCGAGAAATTTGAGCGTCACGTGGACGCCTTCAGGGCGAATCCAGCGCACCGCGGAACCGCTCCTCGATTTGAGGGTATCGATAACTCCGCCGATGGATTCCTTCACATCTTCGGGAACTTCGCAGGCCACAAAAAGCCTGACTTGGTCGGGGGCACTTTCAGTCATGAGTCGCGTTTGTCCGAGAACAGGGATTCGGCGTTGCCGCCACACACTGCTTGCGCGACGTCGCCGGGAAGAAGCGCAGTCACGCGTTGTAGCTGGCGCCGAGGCGAAAGCAGCGGGTAATCTGAGCCGAAGAGCACGCGATCGGGACCGGCAAGGTCTACGAGTCGCGCAACACTTCTGTCATCATACAGCAACCCAAAGGCCGCCGTATCGAACCAGACACTTGCCAGCGACTGCTTCACCTCCGGCATCTGTAAGAAAAACGAAAGAGCCGCGCCCAGGTGGGCCGCAATCATGCGCAGCACCGGGAATTCTGCCGCGACGTGCCAGAGTTCCATCGCGCTGACTCCGCCTTGCTTGCCGGGGTATTGGTGCCCAAGTTCTTCACTCACGTGCCAGAGGATGACGGCATGGGCGTCTTGGGCGAGAGAGTACAGGCGCTTGGCCTCGGCCCCCAGCGGGTCCCAGCCCTGGTTGTGCGGGCGCAGTTCGCCGAACCCTCGGGCGCCAGCAGCCAACGCGCGACCGGCCTCCGCTTCCCAGCCTCCCAACGCCGGGTTCACGGTCGCCAGCGGGACAATTCGCCGGTCCGTGTTCGCAACCGCCAGGAGATGCTCGTTCTGGCTACCGATCTCCCGCGCGCTGGAAAATGAGAAGCCAGCAGCAACAGCGCCATCGAGCCCGGCCTGCGTGACCGTCGCGGAGAGTGCCGCGCCGTCTGCCATTTTCGCTGCCGGGTCCGCGTAGAATTCGGCGAAGGTCGCATCGGAGGCCGCGATCTCAGCACGCCGAGCGATCTGCTCCGGATCGAAGATGTGCGTGTGGGCGTCGATGAGCGTCACGCTGGGAATGCTAGCACTACGAATTGGTTGCCCGAGGGCGCGTCTGAATGCGCGGCAGCTACCTAGAAGAACGGGAAGTCCGGGCTGAGACCGAGTTCCACGCGGCCAGCCGCTTCGTACGTCATCCGCCCGACCATGACGTGGGCGGCTGCCATGTGGATATCGCGAAAATGCCGTTCGAGCGGGCTCGATGGGAAGAGCGCGCTGGTACCCACTGCCGCATGGACCAAATCCACCGTCTTCACGCTGGCGCGAGAGGCGTGGCTGGTGGCCAGGCGAAGGCGGGCGCTCAGCAGCACATCTGTCTGTCCCGCCAGCGCCGCTCCCACCCGCGCTTCGTACTTATGATGCGCTTCGCCTCGTTGATCGCGGCGCGTGCCACGCCGGTGGATTGCGAGCCGTGATTGATAAAGAGCAGAGGCATCACCGAAGAGAGTGCCCACGAGTTCTTCGGCGCGTCGACGATCATCTGGAAGCCGCGGTTTCCGGGGACGAATGCACCGTCAATGCTTGGCATTGGCGGTTTTTTGAGCGCGAGTGTACCTCAGCAAATCACGGCCGCGTGCGACGTAGATGACTGAATTGTGAACTTCGCTCTAACGCCGGCTGGCGGCTGCGAAGAGCGGTTAGACGACCGTGCCAAACAGGTCGTACTCCGCTGCTTCGTCAATGTGCACGAGGACGCGATCACCGGGAGTAGCGGTGCCTGCGGCAAACACAAGTCCATCCACCTCTGGGGCCTCGCGATAGGTGCGCCCGGCGATAACCGGGTTGCCGTCTTCGTCTTCGCCGAGGCCCTCCACGAGCATCGGCAGAGTCTTGCCGACGAATCGCTTTGCTCGCTTCGAAGCAACCTTCTGTTGCTGGCGCATGAACCGGTCCCGCCGCTGGTGTTTCACTTCGTCCGGCACCTGGTCCGCCATTTCGAAGGCGCCGGTCCATTGCTGGAGTGAGTACGTGAAGCAGCCCGCATGGTCGAATTTGACGGCCTTGGCGAAATCGAGCAATTCCTGGAATTCGGCCTCGGTCTCCCCCGGGAAGCCAGCAATGAACGACGTGCGCAACACAATGTCCGGCATCGCGGCCCGTAGCTCAGCGATGAAAGCGTGGACCTTGGCAATGTTCGAGGGGCGCTTCATGCGCCGCAAAGTGGCCTCGGAGCCATGCTGCAAGGGGACGTCCAGGTAGTGCACGACGTTTGGCAGCCGAGCCATCGTTTCGATCAGCCTGGAAGAGACGCGACTGGGGTAGGCGTACATCAGCCGCAGCCAGACTTCCGGTCCGACGGCCTCCGAGAGCATTTCGAGTAGGCCCGGCAGACCGCTGGCCACCGGCAGTCCCATGTCTTCGCCCCAGGCGGTGCTGTCCTGGGCTACAAGCACGAGCTCTTTCGCGCCCGCCGCCACGAGCCGCTGCGCCTCTTTTACAAGTATTCCCGCCGGCGCCGATCGCAGCCCGCCCTTGATGCGCGGGATGACGCAGAACGTGCAGGGCGCGTCGCATCCGTCCGAGATTTTGAGGTAGGCGCTGGGTCCGGTGACCTTCGCGTTGCTTTCAGGGATATCGAACACTGCCGAGACATCCACGCTCAGAAGCTTGGCCACGTCTTGCCATTGCCCCACCCCGAAGATGTGATCCACCTCCGGCGACTCTTCTTTTACCTGGCGCCCGTAGAGCTGTGTCATGCAGCCGGCCACGATGAGCGTCTGACCCTCGCGCTTGTGGGCCGCCAACTCGCGCACGGCCTCCATGGATTGTTCCTGACTCTGTTCTATGAAGCCGCAGGTGTTGACGATGATGGCGTCGGCGTCGTTAGCCTGGATCACCGGCAGAAGTTCGCCGCCGGTCAACAGGCGCTCAAGATGTTCGCTATCGACGTCGTTCTTGGGGCAACCAAGGGTCACCAGGTGGTAGGTCTTGGGGACGGCCATCAGGGGCCCTCGCTGGTGACGATGGTGACCGCGCTTCCGGCTGGCCACGCGGCATCCGCCCCCGGCGATTGGTCGATGACCTTGCCCTTCGCGTCGCTGCTCTTCTGCGTCTTTTCGATCGTCACGTAGCCGGCTTCCTGGATCGCCGATTTCGCGACCGTCGAACTCTGGCCGATGAGGTTGGGGACAATGCCTGGCGTTATGCCCTTCAGTCCGCTCGGTGGAAGCTGGCCAGCGACCGTTGGCAGGCTGGAGAGGGCTGTGGCGTTTGTCGCAGGGGTGGCCGTTGTGTTCCCCGGAGCGGAATCGCCGCCGCCCAGGTTCGAAATAAGAAAGGCCATCAGGACCACCGCGACGATCGCTCCAACGGCAACGATGCCAATCACCGCGGAACGGGTCTGCGCTGCAGGATCCGTCTGGATTCGCGTGTTCGGGCGGGCCACACCGATATCCACGCCAATCATTGGCTCGAGCGGTTCAAGCGGCATTTCAGAATTCCGCTCGGCCCCTTGGCGCGGGCGGTCGGGGGAGGTTTGCTCGCGGCGCGGTGTTGGCTTCGCCTCGGACTGTCGGCCCTGTTGCGTTCGTGGCGCTTCGCCTTGTTGCGGCTGTCGCCAAGTGGGCCGGGAAGCGCCGACTGCACTGATCGGCTGTTGGCGCGTGGCCCTCGGTTGCGCGGAGGTGGTGGTCGGGGCTGTCGGCTCTCCGTATTCGCTATCGTCTTCGCGGGGGAAGAGGCTGAGCGTCTCCTGGGCGTCCAGGCCGAGGTATTGAGAGTATGAACGCAAAAACCCGCGCGCATACACAGGCGCCGGGATGACCTCGAACTGCTCTGCTTCGAGGGCTTGCAAATAGCGCCTGGAGATGCGGGTATCGCGTTCTGCGTCTTCGAGTGTCAGGCCCCGCGCCTCACGCGCACGGACCAACAGACTCCCGAGTTCACTCATGACCTACCTCAGGTGGACAAAAAACGTACCAGAATGGCTGTCTAAACGATAGGCAGCGAGAAAGTCCGGCTAACCGGCTGATGGCGCTCGAAGCACCGCCGTGATCGGTTCTACGCTGGCCGCTCCCGGACCGAGTGTGACCTGGCCGGTGGCGCGCAATTCGCGCAGCGATTCGGCGAATTCCGCAAAGTGGCGCAGCATCACGCCAAGCTGGATGAAGAGCGCAAAGCCCATCGCCTGCGCTTCCGCGGCGGAAATCAGCCAGGTGCTCACGAGTTGCGGCACACCGGCGAGTTCTCGCGCAGCCAGTTCCACCATCTGGCGCGTCTTCAAGCCGTCGACGAACACGAGGTCCGCGCCCGCCTCGCGGTAGGCGTGGGCGCGGGCCATGGCGTCTTCCCAGCCGTTCGGCTGGATGGCGTCCGTGCGGCCGATTATCACGAGGCCGGGGTCGGATCTCGCTGCCACCGCGGCCTTGATCTTCAGCACCATCTCCTCGCGCGGGATGACGCGTTTGCCGTCGAGAAAGCCACAGCGCTTGGGCGACTCCTGGTCCTCAATGTGCAATGCGGCCACGCCGGCCCTTTCATACACCTCGACCGTTCGAGCTACATTTGTCTCGTTGCCGTAGCCGGTGTCTGCGTCAGCGATGACCGGGACGCTCACCGCGGCGGCGATCCGCGCCGCGTTGGCGGACATCTCGCCAAGACCGATGAGACCCAGATCCGGCAGGCCGTAGCCCGCGGCTGTACCGAAGCCGGTCATGTAGACCGCTTCGAATCCTGCCGCTTCGGCCAGCTTCGCCTGCACTCCGTCGAAAACGAACGGCGCGACGACTGTGCCTTTGGCCATAAGTTCGCGAAGCTGGGCGCCGGGCGTCATGCGCGCAGGGCCGCCGCCTGGGACGGGTCCAGGTACTCTTCCAGTCGTGTGATGAGACCATCCTTCACCGTGCAGAAGACCGCCGCCGGCATGTCCAGCGCTTCGCCGTTTGGCGCGATGCCCCGCAGCACGTGCTGTTGCGCGAAGCCATCCGGAGTTTCGTAGCGGCGCACGTCTTCATAGCGTCGGTCTGTCATTTTGCGGACCATCCAGGTGAGCACGCGGAGGTTGTCTTCGGCGCTCTGGTTAAGTTTGTCGAAGTTGTGCCAGACCTCGATATCTGGGTGATAAACAGCGCGTACGCCATCCACATTTCCGGCCTGGATGGCCGCGAAGAGACGGTCGGCAACGTCGAGTGGGGAATCTGACATTTCGAATGCTCCGGCGTTTAGGGGTGGGGCGAGCATAGGCCCGCGCTCCCCGTCCCTCAAGCTGTGGACGGGCTCAGGCTGCGCCTGCTGATTGAGTGTGTCACAGGGTTCTGAAATTGACCGAGTGGATTCCCAACCGCAGACCCGGAGATTGCAGAGTAGCGACGCCGCGAAACTGGCGCCCGGTAAGTGCCTGCACCCGACCCGTAAGTCAGCGGCCGCGACGCTTCTTCTTGCGCTTGGGCGGCTTGCTCGCCTTTTCGACGATCGTGAGCAGTCCGCGGCCGGAGATGTGCATCTTCTGGCGCTTGGCATCGAGCTTTTTCGCACGCCGCTCCCAGCGGTCCATCGTTGCAATTCCTCTTGGTGGGGTACCCGCCTCTAGCCGGTCATCTCTTCGAAGCGTAGCAGTTGGCGCCGCAAATGATCTTGCAGGCTATCGAACGTTTCGCGGCTGCCGGCGATTGTGGCGTCGCGGCTCAGGAGCGCCTGGAATCGGGCCATTTGCGGTGGGGCCATCGTCGCCTCCACCAACCAAAGGGCGTCCGAAGATCCCTGGATCCGTACCCATTCTTCGAGCAGCGGCTGGATGCCCGCAAACCTTTCCGCATAATCCAGGCGCAAGTGGACCGTCTCGCCGTGGGCAGTGACGTCTGAGGCGTTAGACAGCGAGCGTTCGACGGCGCGCACCAACTGGGTCATCACCGGCTGCAGGTGGTCGCGCGTGAAGACGAAGTAGTCGAGCTCTTTGGAGAAGGCCGCCAGCAAGTGGTCGATGTCGAGCGTCATTTGTGAAGCGAGTTTGGCCGATCAACGGCTGTCGCGGAAACCGGGAGACGAGCGAGGCTCCGGCTGCGCTGCGTAGAATGCGCCCACCAGACCATTCCCCGGGAGAGTTGATGGAGTACGGACAGATCGGCTACGAAGTGGAGGACCGCGTCCTCACGATCACCCTCGACCGCCCGGAGCAGTTGAACGCTTTCACCGACCAGATGAAGCGCGAAATGATCGACGCCTTCGACCAGTCAGACGCCGACGACAACATCCGCGTGGTCATCGTCACCGGCCGCGGGCGCGGATTCTGCGCCGGCGCCGACCTTTCGGGCGGGCCAAGCACGTTCGACGCCAGCAATCGCGGCCGTCCAACGGACATTTCAGAGTATCGCGACGGCGGCGGCCAGCTAACGCTGCGCATCTTCGATTCGAAAAAGCCCGTAATCGCTGCCATCAATGGCCCAGCGGTGGGCGTCGGGGCAACGATGACGCTCGCCATGGACATCCGGCTCGCTTCGCAACAGGCGCGTATGGGCTTTGTCTTTTCACGTCGCGGGATTGTGCCGGAGGCCTGCAGCAGCTGGTTCTTGCCCCGCATCGTCGGCATCAGCCAGGCGTTGGAGTGGGTGTATTCCGGGCGCGTTTTCAACGCTGATGAGGCGCTCGCCGGGCGGCTCGTGCGCAGCGTCCACCCTCATGAA
Source organism: Tepidiformales bacterium (assembly GCA_038323265.1). Classification (GTDB taxonomy): domain Bacteria; phylum Chloroflexota; class Dehalococcoidia; order Tepidiformales; family Tepidiformaceae; genus PNKC01. The sequence continues at coordinate 20,788 of JBBQGT010000004.1, read as the reverse complement.
GAGTTGCTTCCGGCGGCGCGAACAATCGCCAAAGAGATCATCGACAACACATCGGCGGTGTCGGTGGCGCTTGGCCGTCAGATGCTCTGGCGCGGGCTAACGGGCGACCATCCGATGAAGGGCCATATGGCTGACAGCCGCGGCATCCTGGAAATGGGCAAGTCTTCGGACGTGAAGGAAGGTGTCGCGGCGTTCCTCGAAAAGCGCGCGCCAAACTTCCAGATGAGCGTCAGCAAGGAACTGCCCGATCTGTTCCCGTGGTACCAGGCGCCTGAGTTCCGGTAGGTTGTTTGCGCAGTGGCCCTTGGACGGGCTTAGCTCCAGAGGCCGAGGACGATTGAGAGAGGCGCCAGAACCACCACCACGGCCAGAGGGAGAAGCACCACCAGCCACTGCTTACCTTCTATTGCGCGTCCGAAAGCCATGGCCAATCTCCTCTTCGCTCTAAGGCTACGATCATTGCGGAATGTAGGTCGCAATCGCATCGTTAGTTGGCTCGCGGCCTTGCACGTTCGTGTCAGAAGCGGCGAACTGGTAAACCGGTTCTCTTGGAGATCCCGCCGCGGCGCACCTTTTCCGTGGTGCAGACAGCCGAAGGGCAGGCCGAGCCGCTCGGCGTGCCGGCGATCGAACTGGGCTGAGCGGCGTCGCCAATTGGCGCGTCCCCCGGCTGAAGCGTAAAAGTCCGGGCTAGGAGCGCAGGAGCTGAGCTAATGCCAGGTGCAACGAAATCGTGGCCGCCGACAGTCAAACAGCCCGCCATGGCTCGTCGTGGAATGGTCACTTCGAACCACCCGTTGGCCTCACTGGCGGGGACCGAGATGCTGGTGCGCGGCGGGAACGCCGTCGATGCGGCCATCGCCACGATGTTCGCGCTCTCGGTCGTTGAGCCGATGATGGTCACAATCTTTGGCGCGGGCTTCGTCCATATTCGCCTCGCCGACGGCACAAGCACGGTCATCGACAACTACGTGACTGTCCCAGGCGCGGCCAAGGCGGATATGTTCGACGCGATCCCGGGCACGCTGGACCACAAGGTGGTTGGCGGCACAAACGAGACTGGCCACCTCTCGGTCGCGGTTGGCGGGACGCTGCTTGGCTGGGCGACGGCCATCGAGCGTTACGGCCGCTTGAGCCTCGCCGACGTGCTTGGGCCGGCCATTCGCTATGCGCGCGGCGGCTTTCGCGTCAGCCCGTACTTGCGGGCGATCACTGTGATGACCGAGGCGAATCTGAGACGCTTCCCAGCGACCGCCGAGGTATTCCTGCCAGGTGGGGTTGTGCCAGAACTCGGGCAGCTGATTCAGCGGACGGACTACGCAAATACTCTGGAACAGATCGCGAACAACGGGCCGGATTATCTCTACCACGGACCCCTGGGCGAAGCGATAGCCGCGGACATGGCGGCAAACGGCGGCATCATCTCGATGGCTGATATCGAAGGCTATGAGATTTTCGAACGGAAGCCGATGCGAGGCGACTACAGGAGGTTCGAAATCCTCGGGCCGCCGCCGCCTTCCTCGGGGCCTCTCCACATCGTCCAGATGCTGAACATCCTCGAAGGCCACGACATCGCGGGCATGGGCTTTGGCACCGTGGACAGCGTCCATCTCTGGGCGGAGACGATGAAGATCGCCTTCGCCGACCGCTTTCGCTACCTCGCCGACCCGGCCACAACAGATGTACCGATCGATTGGCTGACCTCCAAGGCCTACGCCGACGAACGCCGCGCACAGATCGACCCGCTTCGCGCGCAGCAGTACGAGGCTGCCCAATCGCCAGCCTCGAAGAGCGAATCGACCACCCATTGCTGTGCGGCGGATGTTTGGGGCAACGTGGTCGCGACCACGAACACGCTTCACCTTGCGTTTGGGTCGAAAGTTACGGTCCCGGGCACAGGCATGCTTCTGAACGACTGCATGGAGTTGATGGACCCGGTGCCGGGCCGCACGAACTCCATCGCGCCCGGAAAGCGCGTGCTCTCCTCGATGTCCCCGGTGATCGTGATGAAGGACGGGCAACTGTTTCTGACGCTGGGTACACCGGGTGGTCTGAAGATCTTCGGCGCAGTAGCCCAGGCGATCGTCAACGTCATCGACCACCAGATGCCGCTACAGACGGCGTTCGAAGCGCCGCGCATGTGGGACCGCGGGTCGATCCTGGAGTTGGAACGCGGCTTTGCCGGACTGCCGGAACTCCGTCGCGACCTTCAGGGACGCGGACACGTCATCGAGACGGCGATGAAGGTGGCGGGCGGGATGAACGGCATCATGCGCCACCCGGACGGCACGCTCGAAGGCGCCGCCTGCTGGCGAGCAGACGGCGCGCCCGTCGGCTACTCAGGCGGCGATGCGCTGGTAGAAGAGGACGCCAGCAAGGCGATGTGGGGCTAGGGTGTGGGTATGGAACAAGCGTCCGACACCCAGGCGCCTTGCCCCTTACAGAGCGAAGCAGAACGCAATTCCGTGCCATCGGCAGGCGAGCTGGATTACCTTGATCTGTATTGGCTGCCGGTTGGCGCTGGCACGCACTTTCAGAAGGCGAGCCTTGTGCTGTACGAAAGGGTCGCCGCGACTCTGGGCCGGAGACCGCGGGGTGCGCTGTATCACACCGCTCTCAAGTTCGCGCTCGACGGTCGCGCTTATACGCTCGAATTGATGCCTGTGCCGGCGCCCCAGGGCATCCCTTCACTGATGACGGGGCCGGTTGGAGTTCGCGGGGCAGACCGCATCCGAATCCTGCGCTACCAACTTCTTCGCACCGAGCAGGCGACTCTTCCAGACGAACAGTGGGCCGTCGATTCTCCCGATCGCTTGCCAACCACGGCCGCGACAATTGGCGCGATGATGGAGTTAGCTCCCGCCGTACCGGCACATACCTGGGGCCGAAGGGTTGTCGGCACATCGGAGATGTGGACCTCAAACTCAGCGATTTCGTGGCTGCTGACGCGGGTCGGTGTTTCGGCCGAGGCGATACCCGTCCCGGCCGGAGGGCGAGCGCCGGGATGGCACGCGGGCATCCAGGCGGCGAAGACGGGCGAATCAAGGTTTGCTTCTTGACTAGCATCCCGCCCGGCAACGCGCTCGTTATGAAAGCACAAGAAAGGCGACGGGGAACTAGGATGCGAGATGCCAGTTCGGATGGGACGTTGGAACGAGGCCAACTGAGCGAGAGCCTTTGAGTTCAGTTTCGGTCACGGCGTCAACCGGCGAGTTGGCGCACCCAGGCGGTTCGCCTCCTACCCCAGCTCCACGTTGTCCAGCAGCCGCGTCGCTCCAAACCGCACCACCGTGGAGAGCAGCGCTGGGCCACCGAGCGGCGCGGCGAGCTCTTCGAGCGTGACATCGTCAGCGAGGCTGATGTATTCGACTTTGCCCAGCGGTTCCGTTGCCAGCTCGGCTTCAACGATCGAGCGGAGGGCGTCGGGATTTCGTTCGCCTGCCAGGTAGGCCTGGTGGGCACTGAGGAGAGCGCGGCGAATGACCGGCGCGGCGACGCGCTGTTCAGGCGTGAGATACACGTTGCGGCTGCTCATCGCCAGCCCGTCCTCTTCGCGGACGATGTCGCAGGGGACGATTTCGCAGTTCAGGTCCAGGTCTCGCACCATGCGCTGGACGACGCGCAATTGCTGCGCATCCTTTCGGCCAAAGTAGGCACGCGGCGGCTGGACGGTGTTGAGCAACTTCAGGACAACAGTGGCGACGCCGCGGAAATGTCCGGGCCGCGACGCGCCCTCGAGCCGCTGAGTGACGCGTTCAACCTCAACGTAGGTCTGGTAGCCCTCGGGGTAGATTTCGTCGGCTGAGGGCAGGTAGACGGCCGACACTCCGGCTTCGCGCAGCATCTGCAGGTCGTGTACTTCATCGCGCGGATAGCGTTCGTAGTCCTCGTTCGGGCCGAACTGGGCGGGATTGACGAAGATGCTGGCGACCGTGTGTAGATTTTCGCTCACGGACCGCCGGACGAGCTCGAGGTGGCCTTCGTGCAGGTAGCCCATGGTGGGCACGAAGCCGACGGGGCCAGCGACCGAGCTCCGCCAGCGACGCATCGCGCTGACGGTGGTGAGCACCTGCATAGGCTGGGTCAAAATGTTTGGGACATCGCGGGTGACCGTTGTGGCGTCAGGCATGGGCCAGTTCCGCGAGGGTCGATTCTTCCATTTCGAAGCTGTTCTCCGCGGTTGGGAAGACGCCAGATTCGACCTCCGAGGCGTAGGCGCGCATGGCGTCACGGATCGTCTCGCCGAGGACGGCGTAGCGCTTCGCATGGCGCAGCGGTCGGCAGTCATCGTAGATGCCGAGCATGTCGTGGAAGACCTGCACCTGGGCGTCGCATTGGGGCCCGGCACCGATGCCGATCGTCGGGATGGAGAGCCGCTCGGAGACCATCTGAGCGAGCGGCGCGGGGATCGTTTCGAGCACGACGGCGAAGGCGCCGGCCTCTTCGAGGGCGCGCGCGTCATTGATCAGCTTTGCAGCGGCGGCTGGCGTCTTGCCCTGAACCTTGTTCCCCCCGAATTGGTTGACGGATTGCGGCGTGAGCCCGAGGTGGCCCATCACAGGGATGCCTGATTCGACCATGCGGCTGACCAGCGAGGCCACGTGGCTCCCGCCTTCGAGCTTGACGGCGGTTGCGCCGCCCTCCTGCAAGAGGCGGCCGGCGTTTTGCATGGCGTCATCGGCGTTCGCCTGGTAGCTCATGAACGGCATGTCGGCGACCACGATGACGCGCTCGGTGGCCCGGACCACGGCGCGCGTGTGGTAGACGATGTCGTCCATGGTGACGGGCACCGTGCTTTTGTAGCCGAGGACGACGCTGCCCAACGAATCGCCGACGAGGATGATAGGGATGCCAGCCTGTTCGACGAGCCGTGCCGAGGGGAAGTCGTAGGCGGTCACCATGGCGAAGCGGCGGCCTTCGGCTTTCATCTGGCGAAGCTTGTGGATAGAAATGCGGCTCATGGAAACGCCTCCTTAGCCGATGCCAACGGCCGGACGCGCGTCGATGTGCGCGAAGCCGTCGCCGAATGAGGTGCGGGTGATTCTGTTGCTTGCATCGACGTAGACGTGGCGCGGCGCGGCCCCGCGAGCCGCTTCTTCAGCCATCTGCTGGTAAGCGATGATGCTCACAACTTTGCCAGTGAGGATGAGGTGAGCGGCGGCGCCATTGATGCAGGCTTCGCCGCTGCCTCGGCGGCCCTCGATGGCGTACGTCTCAGTTCGAGCAGGTCCGCGTCCAGGGTGATCGAGCCTTCGTAGCCGATGTTGGCATCGGTGATTGTAGCCCGGTGGAGTTTGCCACTCATCATGGTGCGCACTGTGCGTGTCCACTTCTGCCCTAGCAACAACAAGCCCCGCGCCGGGGCGGGGAGGGGGAAAGGCACGGCCGCCGCAGAAGGGTCGGCTGTGAACCTGTCCGTACCGGCCACGCGGGTCCAGGCGGACTGAAGTGATGGAGCGTTTTTGCCAGGCTCGCCTTCGTTTCCGATCGGCGGCAAGCTGATCGTTGCTGAGTCCGATCAGGTTGTCAATGGCCGGCTTTACCGGCCTTCACGCGCAACGCCCTGGGCGTGAATCACCCCGCCATGCAAACTGTCCGCATGATGATTGCAACCACAAACGACTTGCCCGGCTACGTCATTGAAGAAGTGTTCGGCGAGGTCTTCGGACTGACCGTCCGTTCACGGAACATTGGCTCGCAGCTCGGCTCATCGCTGAAGTCGATGTTCGGCGGCGAATTGAAGGGCATGACCCAGGCACTGACCGACAGCCGCCACCAGGTGATCGAGAGGATGACCGAGGAGTGTACCGCGAAGGGCGGGAACGCCATCGTGGCGATGCGCTTCGATACGTCCGAGATGGGCACCAACTGGACCGAGATCTGCGCCTACGGGACAGCCGTCAGGGTGCGCAAGCTCTAAATTCCGCCCTCTATTGGACCGTGACGGTGCCGCGCATGCCCGTCGAGTTGTGAACGGTGCACTCGTAACGGTACGTACCGGGTGCCGAGAACGTCACGGTCAGGCTGCCGGACTTCGCCGGGTCGATGTGAGCGCCGAAATCGATTCCCGTCACATCGTGGAAGGTATCTCCTGACCAGGACCAACTGACGCTCCCGCCAGCCGCCACAGTGACGTTTCGCGGCGTGAATTGGTTGAAGCTGGCTTCGATCCCTACGGTCGCGCTCGACGGCGCACCGCTCGCTTGAGTCGGTGTCGGCGGCACGGGTGTCGGAGGCACGGCGGTCGGCGGCACGGCCGTCGGCGGCACGGATGTCGCGGGCGCTGCAGTGGGTGGAACGGCAGTGGCGGGGATGGATGTCGCGGGCTGTGTGATCGGCGTGGCCCCGGGTGTCGAGGTGGCCAGCGCCTCACCGCTCACAGGCGTGGCAGTGGAATTCGGACTTCCGGTGGATGGAGTCGCTGATGTGCTCGAACCCGCTGTCGCGGAAGCCGATGCGGATGAATTCAGCGTTACGTCAGGCCGCGTCGTGGCCGTCGAGGTCTTGTTGTCTGAGCCGCCACAGGCCGCGAGGGCGAGGGCACCAATGCCGATGAGCAGCGTTGCGAGTGTCTTCACAATTAAGTCTCCGGGTGCCAGCGCGCGTCAACGGCCGGTGGGTTGGTGGAGCCATATTCGCCTCCCAAACCGTTGCGTGCATGGGACGAAAGGCGGAGCCGAACCGCGTGTGTGCCGTAGGTCACAAAAGGGGCCTCCCCGAAGGAAGGCCCCTTTTCCGAAAGAGTGCTGGCCCTTCGTGTTAGCGGCGGGTGACCGCGAAGGCTCCGGCGGAGGCGGCGGCAACCATGGCGATGGCGCCAAAGATGACCCACAGGCCGGTTGAGCCGTCAGGCTGGGAAGCCGAGGTTCCGGTATTGGGGGCGCCTGGCGCAGCAGCCTGAGCGCCAACGACAACCTTGCCCACCATGCCCTGGTCAGCATGAAGGATGCAGAGGTAGTTGTACGTTCCAGCGGCGGCGAAAGTGAGCGAGAACTTCGTATCGCCAAAGCCAATGCCCATCACCTGGGTGCTCAGGAAGGCATTCGGGGTGGTGAGCTTGTGGTCTGCAGGGATGCCGACCGATGCTTCGAACGGGTCCCATGTCGCAAGTGCCGGAGGCGGAGGCCCGTTGAGATCAAATCCCGGCGGCACGAAGGTCACGGTGTGCGGGGTGTGCACGTTCGAAACCCACTCGACCTCGTCGTTGACCGCAATGTTCACCGAGGCGGGGAAGAATTGCTGCACGTCGCCGGAAGCGACGTCGCGGTTGGAGCTGATGCTAACGGTGAACTTCTTGCCTCCACCCTGTTTGGGGGTAATGGCCACTGGAAGGGCGTTCATGCTGGCAGCGACGGCCTTGAGCTCAGCGAGCCCAGACTTGATGATCGCGTCGCCGCGAGCATTGACCGACGCCTGATTGTCAGGCTGTCCGAGGTCTGGGGTCTGGACAACAACCTTGCCGGTCATCCCGGGGTGGATGGCGCAGACGTAGTCAAAACTGCCCTTCTTGGGAAAGGTGACGATGTAGGTGGTGGTTGGGCCGCTAGGGAAGCCCGAGCTGATGCCCGTGCCAGTGCCGTCCCAACTGGGAGAGGCTGCGCCGAGCGGGCCCGTTGGGTCCCCGGCTGGCACGCCGAAGGTCACCGTATGTGGCTCCAACCACGGGAAGCTCCACTTCACGGAGTCTCCGGGCTGAATGTAGACAGTCCCCGGGGCGAACAGGTTGACGGCGTAGCCCGTCTCCCCGTCGCCGGCTTTAACGTTGATGGTTGTGGCGGCCTGGGCTCCCTTACCCGCGGTCCCAAACAGGGCCACGAGCACCAGCGCGAGTGCTGGGAGCACGAAAAGCGACTTCCTTAGCATGTACCTCTCCTCTGTGTTGCCGTACCGCCGCCACATTCGGTGGAGCGGCTGTTCATATCCGGGCGAAGTTGGCCAAACGTCCTTCGTCCGGACCAAAGCCAAATGGCTTGCGCGGAGAAACTATCACAATTCTTTACGATGAAGGAATGGGACTTAAGTCCGATGTCCGGCCTTTACCGGCTTTTCAAGTGTGAATTCGGTCACACGGGCCAAAAAAAGCCTCAGTCCGGCAGTCGTTCCGTCCGCCAATCCAATGCTGACGGGAACCGGGGGGCGCTCACGGCCAGTCTGACGCTGCGCAGCAGAGCTTGTTCCACAGCTCGCATGGCAAGCATCCCGATGAGCAGCGGATCATCATCAGCGGCTTCGATTCCGCCCATCGAAATCGCGAACACCGTGTCGCCATCGCTGAAGGTGTGCGCCGGGACCACCACGCGTGCGAGCGCGTCATGGGCGTGGATGGCGATGCGTTGGAGCTGATGGTGGGCTAGCGAGGCGTTCGTCGCGAGGCAGACGAGCGTCGTGTTTTCGAGCATCGCCTCCATCGCCGCGGTCCGTCGGTCGAGGGTGTGAGCCAGCGAGACGAAGCCGCCGCCGTCTTCGCGCGGGCCGGCTACCAGTTCGCCGGTCTTGGGGTCGAAGATCAGCCCTCCCGCATTTGTGGCGACGATTGCGCCGACCACCAGGCCGCGCGGGCCAACGGCGCTGGCGGTGCCCAGCCCGCCTTTCAGCGAGCGGTCCGGGCCAAGCAGTTTGGCGACCGTGGCACCGGTGCCGGCGCCCACGTTGCCTTCCGCGACACGACCTCCCTTGGCCCGACTGGCGGCGGTGTAGCCAGATGCTGCATCCGGCGCGGCGGTCGACGAGCCGACACCGAGGTCGTAGAGCACGGCCGCGGAGACGATTGGAATGCGCCGCTGTCGCGTGGGAAAGCCGATCTCGTGTTCTTCGCACCACCGCATCACGCCATCGGCACTGGCGAGGCCAAAAGCGCTTCCACCGGAAAGCACAATCGCGTGCGCCTTGCGGACCACGTTCGGCCCGGCAAGCACGTCTGTCTCCCGCGTCCCCGGGGCGCCCCCGCGAGTATCCACGGCGACTGCCTGGGCCGCATCGCAGAGGACCACCGTGCAGCCGGTGGCCGCCTTTTTGTCCGTCCAGTGCCCGACGCGAATGCCAGGGACATCGGTGATGGCGTTATTTTTCCCAGCTGTCCAACCTTCGGGGTCAGTCACGGGCGGCCGAAGCTCAGGCGGTGGCCCAGGTAGACGCCGAGGAAACCACGAGCGATACCCGAAAGGTCCGCGGTTAGGTCTGCCAATGTGGTCGCTTCGCTTTCGGATGTGCCAAAGCTAGAAGCGATAGCAGCACCATCCGCCCCGACGCCGGCCAGCCAGCACTCATCGGCGACCTGGCGGGCGTTGGGTGTGAGGAGCATGGCATTGCCAGTCTCTGCAGCGGCGACCATGCCGCCGAGATCGGCAAGGCCCGGTTGCGAACGGAGCTGCTGGGCGTGTTCGAGAGCATCATCTCCGAGGCTCAGTTCGCGCAGCATCTGCTCAGGCGTGAACGTCCCTGCCTGGTGCACGAACATTGCCCACTCCGCCGCGCCGGGGAGTGGACGGAGCAGAGATCGCGCAATCGGGTAGCGCCGGTCAGAAAGCGCGGCATGCACCGCCAGCAACCGCCGGCAGGCCTCGGCCAGTTCGCCGGCGATAAGCCCCGTGAGCAGCGCGCGCCCAGCGGAATCGGAGAAAATGAGCGCACGAAGGGCGGAATCGGCGGCCATCTGCGGCTTCTTCAGCGCCGAGCGCCAGTACGCTTCGACGAATCCGAGTTCGCTTAGGCCACCAGGAAACGCGTCTGCCATAGCGCCAGCTTACGCTGGCCAGAGGGCTGAGCGGATGCCGGCCGCGGCTGAACTCGAACCGGCAGGCGTACGCATCCCTCGATCGATACGCGCTGAGGCGGTGTGCAGCGCTTCACTGGCCGCGTCGTCGCCGAGCATTTCAATCAGGCGTCGCGGCAGCTTCAGCAGCTCCTCGATCCCCCAGAGGATACCTGCGGTGTCCACCTGGTCGGCGGTCTGATTCGGCTCGAGTGAACGGCGGCGTGCGTAGTGCATGGCGAGTACGCGACGGGCGGGTGCCTCAAGCCCCGAGGTCATAAGGAACGCGGCCACGTCGTAGAGCTGTGCGCTGAATCCGGCGCCGCCGAAATCCACGAGCCACGCGCGGCCCCGGCCGAGGGGCACGTTTTGCGCCACGGCGTTGCCATGCGCGAACCCAAACGGGCTGGCGAGCAGCTCCTCGCGGGCGGTCGCGAAATGCTCCCTTGCGGGCTCGCGTTCCTGGGCCGCAAAGCCGAGACGGTGCAGCGGCAACTCTTCTTCCGGAAACAGATCTTCCGGGCGCCGCCCCCAGCGGAGCCCTTCGCGCAACGGCAACTGGTGTAGTACTGCCAGCGCCTCCACGGCCGCTTCGGCGGCGCCGGGCGGCGGCACAAGGGCCAGTGCCGAGATGCCGTCGATCCACTCTTCGACGGCAACTTGACCGATGACCGCGAGGAGCTTTGGGGAGAAAGCGAAACCGCCGCGCGTCAGCGCCTCCATCACCGCGAGGTGGTTGAACGCTTCTTCGGGATCGGCGCTGTGGCGAAGGAGCACGATCCGTTCTGCGCCGTCTGGCACGCTGATCAGCACGCGCTCGGCTGCCCAGGGCGACTCGTCCAGCGGCTCGAAATCGACCATTGCCGCGGCCGGCAGTTGCAGCGCCGCGAGGAGCTGCGTTGGCTCAACCAGCACGGCTGGCCTTGCGGGGGACGCGTCCCTTGGGCTGGCACTTTGGACAGAAGTGAGTAGAGCGCCCACCAACGACGGTGCGGACGATCAGCGTGCCGCAGGCGTAGCACGGTTTGCCGGTGCGCCGAAAAACCTGAACGTGCATGTGTTGGCTGCCTTGACGGCCCTGGCCGTCCACATAGTCTTTGAAGCTGGCACCGCGGTTTTCGATGCCCCGCTCGAGCACCGCACGTGTGGAGGCGAAGAGCCGCTTCATCGCGGCCGGCGAGAGGTTGTCCGCTGGCGTATCGGGCCGGACGCGTGCTTCGTAGAGCGCTTCGTCAACGTAGATGTTGCCGAGGCCGGCCATTCGCCGCTGGTCCAAAAGGACGGCTTTCACCGCCGCGGTCCGGCCAGCAATGGCGGCGCGAAAAACCTTAAGCGTGAGGTCTGCGTCGATCGGCTCCGGGCCTAGGCGCGCAAAGAGGGCCGAGGTGTCATCGACGACGCTCCAGGTGCCGAACTTACGCAGGTCAGCCCAGCGCAGATCGTGGCCGTCGTCCAGCACGACTTTGGCGCGTTCCCACTGTTCGGGCGGCGCAGAGGACTCGCGCCAGAGCAGCCGGCCAGTCATGCGCAGGTGGATGATCAGCGTCCGGCTGTCGTCCATTCCTAGTAGAAGGTACTTGCCGCGACGGCCCATTGCGGTGAACGTGCGGTCGATGAGGCTGGCCCGGAGCGCTTCGATCGGCGCCTTCACCAGCAGGTGGATGGTTGCCGGGTCGACCTCGACGCCGATTACCTGGCGGCCGACGAGGAGCGGAGCCAGGTCGCTTCTGATGGTCTCGACTTCGGGCAGCTCGGGCATCAGAGCGATCGTAGCGGTGACTGGCAATTCGCGCTTTTATCGAACAACTGGCGCGCAGAGTTGAGAGAGGATTACGAGTGTTCGCAGTTCGAGCGTTCGAGCGAGGCTATGCGGGCAAGCCGAGATATTGGCGAAGTGGGGTGGCAGCCTGGGTAGCAGTGTGCTTGTATACAATCCATCACGACTCGGAGGGCCGATCACATGGCCGCACCCTGGCTGACTTACGCAACCCCTGGAGCGCACAGTTCGAAGGAAGGTCCCGATTACTTCCGCGATGCGTACCCTTACGTGCTGCCACCGCTGGTCCAGTTCGAACGGGAGGCGATCAAACTCGATCCGGCGCCCGAGATCTGGGTGACCGATACTACCTTCCGCGATGGCCAGCAGAGCCGTGCGCCATACACCGTCGAGCAGATCGCGCGGCTGTACGAGATGCTACATCGCCTCGGCGGCCCTAACGGAATGGTTCGGCAGTCCGAATTCTTCCTGTATACAAAGAAGGATCGCGAGGCGGTCGAGCGCTGCCAGGAGTACGGCTTCGACTTCCCGCAGGTCACCGGCTGGATTCGGGCGACGATGGGCGACTACGAACTGGTGCGCGCTGCGGGGCTGCGAGAGACGGGCATTCTCTGTTCTATCTCCGATTACCACATCTTCAAGAAGCTCAACGCCACTCGCGAGAAGGTGCTCGCTGGCTACCTCCAGGTGGTCGACGCGGCACTGGCCGACGGCGTCATCCCCCGAGTCCACATCGAAGACAGCACCCGCGCCGATTTCTACAACGTCGTGCTTCCGTTCGTCCGCGCGCTGATGGAACGCGGCGAGCAGGCCGGCATCCAGGTCAAAGTACGCTTCCCCGACACGATGGGCGTTGGCGTGAGCGACCCCAACGTTGCCCTGCCGCGAGGCATTCCGCGGCTCACCTCAGCCCTCCGACACGAGGCTGGCGTGCCCTCGGAAGCGCTGGAATACCACGGCCAGAACGATTTGAACGCAATCATCCCGAACGGCGTGAGCGCCTGGCTCTACGGTGCGTGCGCGAACAACGGGACGCTCTTGGGCATTGGCGAACGGTCCGGAAACACGCCGATTGAGGCCCTGATCTTCTGGCTCATTGGTCTCACCGGTGAGACGCACGGCATCGACACCACGGTCATCACGGAGGTCGCCGACTACTACCGGAGCATCGGCGAAATAGTGGACCAGCGACTGCCGTTCGTCGGTTCGAACTTCAACGTCACCCGGGCAGGCATCCACGCCGACGGCATGATCAAGGACGAAGAAATCTACAATCCGTTTGACACGACGCGACTGCTCAACCGGGCGCCCGGCGTGGCGATCACCGATAAGAGCGGCGCCGCCGGCCTGCTGATGTGGATGCAGACGCACCGGGCGTACGAAGCAGCCGGCGTAGAGAAGCGCGACCCGCGCGTCATGCGCTTGCTCGAGCTCGTGATGAACGAGTACGAAGACGGCCGCGTGATCGCCATCCCGGACGAGGAGGTCCACCGGATGGTGGACGAAGTGTGGAGTCCGATTACTGTCTAGCCGTCCAACGGCAGCAGCGTGAATCGCCCACCCTGGAGCGGCTCGATGTGGCGGAAGTGGCGCTCATCGAAGGTCAGCAGGGTGGTGGTGCGAAAGCGCGCGGCGAGGACAACGAGGGAGAGATCGGCGAGGCCTGGATTCATGCTCGCGTAGCGTTCTTCGAGCGCCACGATGGTCACGTAGTCGGCTTGGTCTAGGCATTCAACCCGGAAGTTACCCACCGCGATGTCGGTCAAGAACGTCATCCGCGCCGATCGCCCGACCCGTTGGCCGAGAAGATAGTCCACCTCCGCGGTGACCGGCGCGGGGACAACAAGGGGCACTACTGCGGATCGAAGTGCGGCGGCAGCTGCGCGATGGTTCGAATCCCTGCGATCGACAGCGGCAATGACTACCGACGCATCGACAACGATCACCACTCGCCGAAGCCGCGCATCAACTCTTCCTCTGGGATATCGACGACGCTACGCCCGTCACCTTCGCCCGATCCGATGCACGCGAATTCGCGAGGCACGAAATGCTGCTCGTCGTAAGCAGCCAGCGCTTCGCGGAGGACCGTTGCTTGCGACTTCCCTTGGTCGTCCGCGAGACGGCGGAGGGTCTCGGCCTCGGCTTCCGTCAGGTAAACGCTAGTCTTTTTCATGGATGTAGGGTACCACGTAGGGCACGCTAACACCCAACCCTTCAGCGTGCTACTCCATGGGCAACGACGACAGGACCTTCAGCGCCTCAGCTTCGCTCGAGTCGGAGGCCTTGAAGGTGAGCACGTAGCCGCGCGTCGGCGTCAGAAGCGTGTAGTCCACGAGCCCACCCTCGGCGACCTTGTAGATGCTGGCGCCCTTCCCTGGACTGGCGACGATCTTCGACGGGTCATCGCTGCCGGGGAAAGTGAACGGAGAATTCAATGCGATCATGGTCAAGGTCGCATTGCCGCCCTTGACGGCGAACAGGATCCGTCGCAGGGTCGATTGGCTGGCAGCGGGGGGTTTGGGGCTGATGGTCACATCGGCGACGGCGAACCCAGGAGGCAAGTAAGGCGGGACCTTCACGCTGAAGCCCGCGCGACGCGAGGCTTCGGCGGTCGCCGCGTCGGCGGTTTGGAATTCGGTCTGTGCAGGGTTGCCGCCGGCCGAAGCGTCGTAGAGGATCACTGGCGTGTCCGCCCTCGTCGAGCCGCCGCCAATGAGCCAAACGCTCGCTGCCGCAATTGCGACGGCCGCTATAGCAGCGACGCCGGCAGACCACCTGTTGCGTTTGCTGAGGCCGTTCGTAAGCGCTGCCTCCGATCAAGACGGTACGAGTGTACCCCCATACGCGCATCGGGCGGTCGGCAAAACTCGCGGCGACCAGAAGGGGGAGCCTTGCGGCTCCCCCTTCTGGCCTTGGCATTGTTGAACACCGCCTCTCAGGGCAGAGGATTGACCTCGATCTTCGCGTTGCTCTTTAGCTCACTGAGGACAGCATTGACGTGCGCGTCGCGTTTGGCGCGATCCTTGACGTCGGCTGGCGGTAGCTCGTCACTGATAGCCGTTCGCACCGCACCGATGGCGAGTGTGTGCCGAAAGCTATCGAGCATCACGGGGCCTTCGTAAGCGTCGATCCCGTAAGGCGTGCCCTTGACCTGTGCGAATACCTCGCGGAGGCCCTTAGCTTCCGGGGTATCCTGGTTCATGTACTCCAGTAGTCCGGCCTTGTTCTGCTTCGCGTACGCTTCTACATCGACATCCGATGGGACGAGATTGCGCCTCTGAGCTTCTTGAAAGAGCAGTTCACTTTCGATGAGACTATCGACGTACTGCCGGACCGAACCGTCGAAGCTCACCTGTCCGAGCTTCTTCCCCGTCGCGCTGAAGACCATGTAGGCCTTCACCTTGCCCATTGATATGGGGACGCCGTTGACCGTTGCCGCAGTCTCTGAGCCGGCGTTTGTGAGCGCGGCGATAGAGTCTCCGAAGTCTTGTGCATGGGAGGCGTGAGCGTCGCTACCCCGAACCTCGCGAAGGGCGAACGCAAGTGTGATAGCCGCCAGCGCGCAAATTCCGACCGTGATCTTCAGGAGGTTCTTGCGAGCGATGAGTCGTCTTACCACGATGAACTCCTACTTTCCTGAACTAGGCGTGAGTCGGTCTGTCCGCACACTAATACTGCCAATAGAACCATCCCCCAACCGAATCCCCTCCTATGTCCCCCAACCATCGTTCCCTATGCCAAGGTGACCTTCTGTGTAGCCGCTGCCGTCCCCGGTAAACGACATGTACGTGGAACCGGTGGCGCAGTCCCAGTAAGTCCATGGAGGTATAAGGCAAGAGCCGTTCAGGTAACCAAAACTTGCCATGTAACCGCCGCCTGAATACAGAGTTGTGGAAGCGTATCCAGTGAGGTTACCTGAGTAGGAAGACCAGTTGTAAGCAGTCTTTGTTTGTTTTGTGACGTTCTCTACTCTCGTATAGCCTACGCCACTTTGCCAAACCTCCACGTAATACAGACTACTCGATGCCGAGTACGGAAAATAGGCGAACTGAAAGTAGTTGTAGTTGTACCCGGTCAACGTTTGGGAACCGCTGTAATCCGCGGTCCAAGCATGGGCCTTCTCCACGGCCCGCAGGCCACCGAGGGCCGTGAACACTATGGCCAGCGCCAACGCCAACGATATCAGTCTTCCCTTCGTTCCAGTCAGTATTCTCACAGTGACGTCCCTTCACAGATTGTTGCCCACCACCGCCGACCGGCTCCGAGAGCGTTGGGCTGAAGTGGTACTGACAACGTAACCCGTCTACGACAGTGGGGGACGCTACTTCTCGTGGGAAAAATAATCGATCATAAGTCACGCGGCTGCGACGCAAGGCAGCACTCAAGGTGCACGCTGACCCAGAAGGCGGTTGCCCACTGGTCGCGTTCCAGGCAGAGGGGGATGAAGATCGCGTCCTGGACGCTTTCGATTTCGTGCCGTACCGAGGCGGAGGACCGATGCAAGGTCTTCGCTATGGCGGATACGCCTTCGCCTACGAGACGCCTGCGCAGAATGGTTCGGCGCTCTGGGCTCAGGGCTTTCAGGTGATGGTTCCGCAGTTGCGAGAAGACCTCCGGCTCCGGCGTGCTCATTCGCTCGTCCTCCGTTCAAGACAGATCCAGTCTACCTCCCCCTTAGAATCTCGCGCGGTCGGCTTTCCTAATCTTGTCCCACGCGGAAAGGGGGAGCCTTGCGGCTCCCCCTTTTTACGCTTCCGGGCACTATCCCGAGCTAAGTGGCGGCCACTGGCCGCCCCGGAACCCCCAGGTCCGCCGGCGGCGGGGCGGGGTTGACTACGCCGTTCATGAGCTGCGCCGGGACGAGGTTGCGCAGCTCTTCGAGGGTCCATTTTCCGTTCTTGTAGATGTTCTTGAAAGGCGGGTACATGTCCTGCAGCAGTCCCACGTGGCCGCCGGCCACCTGGAAGATGCGGCCGTTGATGTTCCACGCTTCGTCTAACAGCAGGTAGATGGTCATTGGGGCGACCATGTCTGGCCCGCGCATGGCGGCTGCAGCGGCGTCCGTCGCCGCCTGGTTGGGCTGCGCGGTGGTGGCCGGGCCGCCCGCGCCCGCGATGCCCCGCGCCGCTCGCAGCTCGCGCGATGCGGCCGGCACAGTAGCCGTCAGGCGGGTCGCGGCCCCAGGCGCGATACAGTTGACCGTCACGCCGTAACGTCCGAGGTCGCGGGCGGCAACGCGCGTGAGGCCCGCGACGCCCGCCTTGGCCGCGCCGTAATTCGCCTGGCCGGAGTTGCCCTGCAACCCCGAGACCGAGCTGTAGTTGACGATGCGGCCGTAGCGCTGTTGACGCATGAGCACCGCCGCCGGCTTGATCGTGGTGAAGTGGCCTTTGAGGTCGACGCGGATAACGTCGTCCCACTCTTCTTCCGTCAGGTTGAAGACCATCCGGTCGCGGAGGATGGCAGCGAGGTTGATCAGGCCGTCAAGCCGTCCGTAGCCGTCGAGTGCGCTCCGTATGATGCTTTCGCCGCCGTCCATGCTCGACACGTCGGCAAAGTTGGCGACCGCTTCGCCGCCCATGGCCTTAATTTCGGCGACGACTTGCCCGGCCGGGCCCTCATCCTGACCCGAGCCATCGGGACCAACGCCAGGGTCGTTGACGACGATTCGCGCGCCTTCGCTCGCTGCCAGCAATGCGCATTCGCGACCGATACCGCGGCCGGCGCCCGTAAGGGCGATGACCTTTCCATCGAGCAATCCTGCCAAGGTTGAGCCTTTCTAGTTGAACCGCACGGTAGCGGTGCCGGGAGTCGTCTTCTGGCCCTTGGGGTTTTCCGTCCAGATCTCGAGGTCGGCGAGTTTTTCGCCGTTCTCCTCGTACTTCCGCTTCACTACGCCCTTGCAGATGATGTCCTCGGTCGGGTAATCCATTCCGCGGTAGCTGCAGCCGTAGGACTTGATGCGGCCGTTGTTGCCCACCCAATCGTGAACCAACTGCCCGAGGAAGGCGTTCTTCAACGCGCCGTGGACGATCAGGCCGGGGAGCCCGGTGCCGATCGCGAAGTCCTTGTCGTAGTGGATCTGGTAGAAGTCGCCCGAGCCAGCGGCCCATTGTACGAGCTGCTGCGTGGAGCAGTTCTTCTTCAGTTCAGGGACTGCCATCCCTTCGGATACGTCATTCCAGGTTGCTGCCATGATCCTGCCTCCTAGTAGCGGATGCCGGTGCCGGTCGAAATGGCTACGACCTTGCCGTGCTGATTTTTGTAGACGGTCTTGTTCGTGCTGATCAGCATTTCGCCGATGCTCCCCGTGCGTTCTTCGATCTCGGCGAGGTGCGACGTGGCGGTGAGCTCATCACCTGCGCAGACGTCTTCGAACAGTTCCATCTCGGTGCCGCCGTTAAGGACGCGCTTCAGCGGACGGCTTGGCTGCGGGCCTGGGCTTGCACCTCGACGCCCACCGAAGGTGGAATCGCTGGTCGCCGGGTTGAAGACCGGCGTGCCGAGGTAGCCTGGCGGGCAGGGTATGCCGCGGTAGCCGGCGGCCTTGGCCGCTGCTTCGTCGTAGTAGATCGGATCGGTGTGGCCCACCGAACGGGCGAACATGCGGATGGCGGTCTTATCCACCTCGCAGGTCCATGGCTGAGACTCTTTGCCGATCTCGGCGCGCATCTCATCGGTGATAAGGGGTGTGGCCGGTGCTTGCGTCACAGGGTGGCCTCCAATGTGTTTAGTGCGTTCGAAACAATAGCCCACGGGGGGAAGGCCGTAAACCAAGGGGATACAGACAGCCTCCCACGGCGTACGGCAAGATCGTGGGCCGGTTCACGGTTTCGGAGGTGCAGTTTGCCCGGCCTGCCTCGGTAGGAGGGCCCGATCGGCCCAGTCGCCGTCCCGGCCCGTGTAACTCCAACCGCCCCCCTCGAAAGCCAGCGCGCTTCGTTCGGCGACGCCGTTCAGCGCGCCGCTGAAGGGTGCAACTGGGCGATAGAAAAGCGCGTGGTCGTACTCGACGGTCTGCCTGAACTCAGACGCTTCGTTCGCGGTCCACGCTCTGGGCACGGTCCAGGTCTTCCGCTTTTCGGATTGGAGGGCTGCCGGGACGGTGAAGGTTGGCAGCGGCCTTTGGGCGCGTCTCTGGCTGCCCGCTCATTGACCGCGCTCGCGCTGTTCGCGACGATGGGAATCAACCTCAAGCGTTAGTGAATCAGAGAACAACGATGCGCTCGGCGATGTGCCAGCTTGGCGGACGATTCTCCCGCTGCCCCAACGCACCGCGACATTCCTGCCAGTACTGCGGGCGAGATTTCTGCGCGGCTCACACGCACTTCGCGCAGGAGCATGAGGCGGTCTGCGCGCGCAAGCAGTGCAGGATAAAAAAGGATGACCTGGACGCACACCTCGTCTACCGCAAGCGGGCGGAGCAGCGGAACCGCGCCGGCCTCTGTGGCATTGAGGAGTGCGGGCCTCACCCGGGTTTTGAATGCTCGCTCTGCCAGGGACACTTTTGCGAGAACCACCTTTCCGAGCGGATGTATCCGTTTCACGACGGCCGCGTGGTGATTGACCGTCCCGCGAGTGTCTGTCGCCACTGCTGGGACCGCCGCAAAGTCTGGCGGCGCGGCTAATGACGACGGAACCGGCCGCCCACGACCCAGCTGCGACGACCGTGACGCTCGAACGCATTCTCGAAGCGCGCGAATCGATCACCGGCGCGGTGCGGGTGACACCGATGTGGCCGTCGGCTTCGCTCACGGCCCAGATGGGTGTTCCCGTCTTCCTTAAGTGCGAACACATGCAGCTCACGGGCTCATTCAAGATTCGCGGAGCCACCAACTTCGTACATCAACTCGGCGCGGCGCAGTTAGCCCGCGGGCTGGTGGCGGCGAGCGCCGGCAACCACGCCCAGGGCATCGCGCTCGCCGGCAGCCGGAGGGGCATCAGCGTAGTGGTCGTGATGCCGGAAACGGCGCCGCTGGCCAAGGTCACGGCGTGCCGGGAATACGGCGCGCGCGTCGTGCTTGCGGGGACGTCGCTGGAGGAGGCGAGGGCCGGTGCGATGGGCATCGCCGAGAGCGAGGGGCGGATCTACGTCCCGCCGTTCGACGATGACGCAGTCATTGCCGGGCAGGGCACGGTGGGCCTCGAAATACTCGAGCAATGCCCGGAAGTGACGGAGGTGCTGGTGCCTGCAGGCGGCGGCGGGCTGTTGGGTGGGATCGCCTGCGCGATCAAGGGCACCCGGCAAGACGTGCGCATTACTGGAGTGCAGGCCGCTGCGATGGACGGCATCTGCCGGTCCGTGGCCAGCCACCACCGCACATCCACGCCGGCCGCGCGCACGATCGCGGACGGTGTTGCCGTCGCGGGCCCGTCGGACCGGACGTTCAGCCTGATCGAGCGCTTCGTGGACGGGATGATCTCGGTGCACGATGACGCCATCGCCCACGCCATCGTCACGCTCATCGAGCGCTCGAAAGTGATCGTCGAGGGCGCTGGCGCTCTGGCCGTGGCGGCTTTGCAATCAGGCGTCTACAAACCCACAGGCACGACAGTCATTGTGCTTTCAGGCGGCAACATCGATATCAACCTGCTCGGGTCGATTGTGCGGCGCGGTCTGGCGGATGCTGGGCGGTACCAACATCTGAGCGTGGAGGTGAGCGATACGCCGGGCGAACTCGCCCTTGTCTCGAGCGCCGTTGCAGCGGCCGGCGGCAACATCCTCGAGGTCGATCACAACCGCGAAGTGCCGGGCATGCCCGTTGGTGTAGCCGTGTTGGACCTATTGTTGGAAGTTAACGGCAAGCCGCACTTTGAGGAGATCGTGCAATCACTGCGTGACCAGGGGATGCGTGGCTTCCCGGGTATCGGCGCGCGCTTGGCGACGAGCGACGCCCAACGGCGGCACGACCAGGCCTGACCAGGTCCTGATCCCTGAGTCCTGAGCCCGACGTTTCCCCTGTTGGCTTGCGGGCGCTAGAGTGCGCCAACATCTTTCGCCCGGAGCAAACGATTTGAAGGCAATGGTCCTGCGTGGCAAGCAGCTCACAATTGAAGACGTCACCAAGCCCACTCCCGGCCCCGGCCAAGTCTTGGCGCGAGTGCTGGCTTGCGGCATCTGCGGGAGCGATCTCCACGCGGCCAAATACATGGACGACATGATCGCCGCCTCGCGGATGAGCGGGCGGACGGCGTGGGACACACTGGACCAAACCGCAGGCATCGTGATGGGTCACGAATTCGTAGCCGAGATCATCGAG
>JBBQGT010000003.1:0-52549 GCA_038323265.1 Tepidiformales bacterium | reverse complement strand
GCCGACCGCAATCCCACGCTCTACGCCGAAGCGATGCAACAGCTGGAAAATGCCAGCAGCGACCCACGCGAGAACACGATGCCGCACCTCATCGCCGCGGTGACCGCTGGGGCGACGGTCGGCGAAGTCTGCAACATGTGGCGCAAGGTCTACGGCGAGTACAAAGAGCACGTCGTCGTCTAGCGCGGCTCCAAGTCGGCGATGATCGGCGAATGGTCACTCAGCCCGGACTCGCGGCAATCGTGCTTGGACCAGAAGGCTACCGGGTTGAGCGCCTCGCTGGCCAAGATGTGGTCCAACCTCAGGCCGTGGCCTGGGGGATGGCAGCGCCGCGAGGCTCTCGAGGCACTTCGACCGCCTGGATCGACTTCAACAGGTGTGTCGCGCGTTCTCGCTCCTCGGGCGTCCGGGCGGTCAGCGGCAGCGTGATGCGGCTCGCGTACTCGCGCTTCTCTTGCAGGAACTCGGGCAGTTTGTCGTAAGTAGACGACTGGGCGAACACGCGCAGGACGTCCTCGGGGATGACGCGCTTCATCTCCTCCCATTTCCCGGCCAGCGAGAGCGAGTGAAGCTGCATGCCGAGGTCCTTAAGTCCGTGGACCTCGAAGACTTCGTGGTAGCTGCGCGTAGAGCCGTAGAAGGAGATCGGCTGGCGCAGCTTTTCGAGGCCCTGTTCGATCTCCGATTCGGTCTCGGCGAAGACGGTGAACCCGCCGCCCGAGATTTCGATGTCCTTCCACGTACGCCCAGAACGCTGAAGGCCGATGGCCACGTTGGGGATGACTACATCGCGCATGTACTTATCGGTCATGAAGCCGTGTGGGAAAACGGCGTCCGCCACCTCACCCGCAACGCGGGCCATGGCATCGCCCACACAGGCCAGCGCAATCTTCGGCCGCGCGTACTCGATCGGGCCAGGATTGAAATTCGGCGTCATCAACGTGAAGTGATACTGCTTGCCGACGTAGTTCGGGGCTTCGCCCGTTTCGAACGAGTGCCAGACGGCGCGCACCATCCGGATGTAGTCCTTCATGCGCGTCGCTGGGCCGGGCGTCCATTCGGTGCTGAAGCGGTTGGCGTTGTGGCCCTTCACCTGGCTGCCGAGACCCAGGGTGAACCGCCCCTTGCTCAGGTGCTGAATGTCCCACGCTTCCATCGCCAGCACCGTCGGGCTTCGCGGGAAGGCGATCGTGACGCTCGTCTGCACCTCGAGCTTTTCGGTGCTGGCCGCTGCCAGCGTTGCTGCCAGGATCGAATCGTGCTGCGTCTCGGGCGTCGAGGCAAAATCGTAGCCAAGCTCCTCGGCCCGCCTGGCCGACTCTGCGACTCCAGTGAGCCAGCCTCCGCCGAATCCTGTTCCAACTTTCATGGGTGCCTACTTTCGCGACCTCACGGGGGAGGCCAGGTGTGTATGGGAAAGTCTAACGAGCGCCGCGACGGCCCGCACTTCGCCTGACAGGACCTACAGCCGCCCCGTCTGCTTTGCCCGCTCGAGGACGATTTCGAAGATCCGCGCCGTCGCCGCATCGATCATCACGCCGTTGTTGTTCGCGCTGCCAAGCCCCGCCGCCTCGGCCTCGCGTACCTTCGAAATCACGCTCTTGGCGGTTGCGACCTCCTTCTCGGTGGGCGAAAAGACGTCGTTCGCGATTTCGATCTGGCTGGGATGGATGCACCATTTGCCCACTGCGCCAAGCGTAGATGACCAGGTGCATTCGGTTCGGTAGCCGGCAGCGTCGCGAAAGTCGGCGAATGGGCCATCGATTGCGTCGATGCCAAAGGCGCGCGCGGCTACGATCATCCGCGTGCGGGCGTAGTGCCAGATATCGCCAGGGTAGATGCCTTTGTTCACGCCGATGTTGCCCATGCGCATCCCCTGGCTGGCGGAGAGGTCGCCGACGCCAAGGATCAGCGCCTCGAGACGCGGCGAGCAAGCGGCGATCTCCTCCACGCGGGCCAGCGCCTCGGTCTCTTCGATCAGCAGTTCGAGCCCGATGCCGCCCTCGGGGAGCCCGAGCTTGAATTCGAGTTGCGTCAGCAGCGTATCGACGAACCAAACGTCTCGCGGCGCCTTCACTTTCGGGACGATGATGACGTCGATGTTCTTGCCGGCGCCAGTGACCGTTTCGATGAGGTCGTCGTGGCACCAGATGGTGTGCGGTCCGTTCACGCGCACGGCCCGCGTGGTCTTGCCCCAGTTAAGACCGTTGAGGGCGTTGATCACTGGCTGGCGCGCGCCTACCTTTTCGCTCGGCGCTACGGCGTCCTCCAGGTCCAAGAAGACGAGGTCAGCATCGCTTTCAGCGGCCTTGGCCATCATCTTTTCGCTGGTGCCGGGGGTCGCGAGTTCGGAGCGGCGTAGTCGGAAAGGTCGGGTCATTTGGTGTTCTCCTGGTCCAGTTCTGCGATGACTTCGGCGTTGTGTTCGCCCAGTTTTGGAGGGCGGCGGTAGATCCCGCTCGGCGTGGCGGTCAGTTTGATCGGCGAGTTTGGCAGCACCACCGGTCGGTCGCTGCCGGGATGCTCCACGGCGACAAGCATCTGGCGGGCGCGCACGTGCGGGTCGGCGAACATGTCGGCTGCGTTGTTCACCGGCCCAACGGGCACCAGCCCCGCGAGCGTATCCACTACCTCGCGAGTCGTTCGCGCAGTGGTCCACGCGAGCATCGTTTCCTTCACGAAAGCGGCGTTCTGGATTCGATCGTTGTTCGCCCGCGTGCGGTCGTCGTCGATCAGGTCTTCGCGCCCCATCAGCAGGCAGAGACGCTCCCAATGGTTTGGCGTCGGCGCGGCAATCGCGCAGAAGCCGTCCGCCGTCGGGTAGATATCGAACGGCGAGAGCTGCGCGTGGCTGTTGCCCAGCGGTTTAGAGATCTGCCCACGGTAGGAGTAGCGATAGATGATCGCCTCTGAAAGCGCGAGCGCCGCATCGTACATGCCGACATCGACGAACTGGCCCTCCCCGGTGGCGCGAGCGTGCAGCAATGCAGAGACCACCCCGAGGGCAATGAGCGTGCCGGGGTAGAGATCGCCGATGCTCGGCCCCACCTTGAGCACCTGGCCATCTTCGGTGCCTGTGAAGCTGACCGGGCCGCCCATCGCCTGGGCAACGACGTCGTACGCGGGCCAGTCGACGTATGGGCTGCTGCCCGTGCGCGGGTCGCCGAATCCGCGGATGGCGCCGTACACAAGCTTCGGATTGCGGGCGGCGAGCAGTTCGTATCCGAGGCCAAGGCGGTCCATCACGCCCGACCGGAAGTTCTCGATCACCGCATCCGCGCTGTCCACCATGCGCACAAACGTCTCGCGGTCCGCATCCATCGTGAGGTCCAGCATCACGCCGCGCTTGTTGCGGTTGATGCTCGCAAAGTAGCCGCCGAACGACCGCTCCTCGTCGCTCTCGGTATAAGGGAGCGAGAAGCGCGAGATATCGCCTTCTGGCGGCTCCACTTTGATGATGTCAGCACCAAGATCTGCTAAGAGCATCGTTCCGAACGGGCCGGCCAGCGCGCGAGTCATGTCGATGATCCGCACGCCTTTCAGTGGCCCACGGGCCGAGGCGATCATCGGCGCGGCCTGTTCGTGGGCGCGGCGGTAGTCGGATTCGCCGATCGGTTGGGTCACCGGCCTATCTTGGTTTCAGGGTGCGAGCTTGGCAACCTCGCTCTTAGCTAACGCTCGTCCCGCCATCCACCGGCAGTGAAACGCCCGTGATAAACCCGGCCTCGTCCGAGTGCAGGAAGAGCGCGGCGTAGGCCACGTCCCAGCCGGTGCCCATTTTGTGCCGTAGCGGCACGTTCCGGTCGCGATCGGCGATCACCTTCTCGCGGGGCACGCCAAGGGCCACGCGCGCCTCGATCGCCATCGGCGTGTTCATCAACCCCGGCAGGATGACGTTCGCGCGAATGCCGTACGAAGCGTTCGCCGAAGCGAGGTTCTCGGTCAGGCTGATGACGCCCGCTTTCGTCGTCTTGTAGCCGATATACGGATACGCCGAACGCACGGCCATCGACGAAATGTTCACAATCGATCCGCTCTGCTGCTCGCGCATCACCGGCAAAGCGTGCTTGCAGGCCAGCCACATCCCGCGCAGGTTGACCGCCACGATTTGGTCGAACGCCTCCACCGTCAGGTCCGTCGCGTTAGCGTCGCCGAGCGCCAGGCTGGCGCCCACGTTGTTGTGGAGAATGTCGATGCGCTCGTACGCGTTGACGCACGCATCGATGGCCGCCTTCACTTGCGATTCCTCAGTGACCTCTGCGGCCACGGCCAGCGCCTCGCCGCCTTCGCCGCGGATGATCGCCGCCGTCTCCTCGGCAGACGCCAGATCGCGGTCGACGATGACCATGCGCGCACCCTCCCTCGCAAGGACGATGGCCGTCGCCCGGCCGTTGCCGATCGTCTCGCCCGGCGTTTGGCCGCCGCCGAAGATCAACGCTACGCGGTCCTTCACGCGGTCTGTCATCGAACGCCTCCGCTTGTCTTCTGGTTTGGTTCAGCCACGGTAGCGGATCGCCAGCCGCACGGTAAGGCGCGTTTTCCAGCCTGCGCTGCGCACGTTAGAGTGCGAGCACCATGACCGATATCGCCGCCGCGCCGACTAACGTCCGCACAATCGAACTGGCCAACGGAGCCGTCCAGGTTGAATCCGGCGGTTCTGGACCGGGCCTGCTCCTGCTTCACCATGACATTGGCCCAATTGGCTGGGGCCCGTTCCACCGGGCCCTCGCCGAGCATTTCACCGTGTTTGCGCCAGACATGCCGGGCTTCGGCGAATCGCCTCGCGCAGATTGGGCGCGCCACCCGCGGGACCTCGCGACCATGATGCTGGCGCTCGCCCGCCGCGCCGGACTGCGCGAATACACGCTCGTGGGCCTTGGGTTCGGCGGATGGGTCACGGCAGAGATGGCCGCTTTCGCTAGCCCCGAGCTGTCCGCCCTGGTCCTCTCGGCCCCCGCCGGTATGCGCCCCGACTCCACGTTCATCCTCGACCAGGTGATGGAGGAGCCGGTGGCCTATTTGCGTGCCGGCTTCAGCAGCACCGAAGCGTTTGACGCCCACTTTCCGGATGCGAAGGACAAAGACCTGCGTGTACAGCTCGAACGCTCGCGTGAAACGATCGCCCGAGTCTCCTGGAAGCCGTACATGTACTCGTACGAACTGCCTGAAACGCTGAAGGAAGCGCAAGTTCCGACAACGATCGTGTGGGGCGAAAAAGATGCGGTCATCCCGTCGGAGTGCGCCGATCTTTTCGCGGCGGCTCTGCCGTACTGCACGGTCCGGCGGTTGCCGGTCGCCGGGCACTACATCGAGTTGGAGCACCCGGCGTTGCTCGCCGGCATCGTCCGCGAAGCCTTCGAAGCGGCCACACGAAAGAGGTAGCTGGCATGTTCATCGGACACTTCACTGAGAGGCCATACCAGGATCCCAAAGCGAGCTTCTTTGGTGCGAGCAAGGAAGAACTCACGGACCTCGTGCTGAGCAACGGCGACTACGATTCGAACATCGCCCACGATCTCTACAACCGCTACTTCGATGAGAAACTGTTCGCCGAGCAGATGGGATTCGACGGCCTGATGCTCAACGAGCACCACTCCACGCCGTTTACCATGGGCAGCGTCTGCAACATCGAAGCATCGATCCTCGCGCGAATCACGACGCGCGCGAAGATCGTGCTCCTTGGCAACCTGCTGGCGGTGCGCAGCGACCCGGTCTTCCTGGCTGAAGAGCTGGCCATGATCGACGTCATCTCGAAGGGCCGTCTGATCAGTGGGTGGGTGCGCGGTACGGGCCGCGAGAGCCTTTCGCACAACGCCCAGACGCCGTTCAACTGGGAACGCTTCCAGGAAGCTCACGATCTGATCATCAAGACGTGGACCGAGCCGGGCCCGTTCCGCTGGGAGGGCCGTCACCACCAGCTGCGCTACGTGAACCCTTGGGCCAAGCCCTACCAGAAGCCCCACATGCCAGTCTGGGTGCCGGGTGTCTTAAGCTATAACACGCTGGAGTGGGCGGCGCGCCACCGCTACCCGTACATCATGACCGCTACAGACGAAGAGCCGACCCGCCAGTGCTTTGAAATCTACCGCAAGATTGCCAACGACAACGGCTACGAAGCGGGCCCGCAGAACTACGGCTACATGGTCAAATTGCACGTGGACGAAACGCAGGAACTTGCGGAAGAGACCGCGGAGAAGCTGCTCCAGGGCCCGAGCAACCCGTTCCTCGAAGGTAACCAGGGCACTGTGAAACCGTGGCTCCAGGCGTTGCCGGGGCTCACCTCGAAAGTGAACATGCTGCCCACCATTGCGTCGCGCGCCAACCTCGCGGGCCGCGGCCTCTCGACCACCGGTTTCACTCCGGGGAGCTACAAGGACCAGCGGGCGAAGCGTGGGATCATCGCCGGGACGCCGAAAAACGTGCTCAAAGAGCTTCGCGCCGCGCTCGAGAATGTGCGACCCGGGATCATCATGATCTGGGACGGCGATGGCGCAATGACCCACGACGATTCGATGCGCAGCCTCCGCCTTATGGGCTCGGAAGTGCTCCCGATGATCCGCGAATACGCGAAGGAGCTTGACCTGCCCGGCCCGTTCGAGGTGGACCCCGCCAGCGGCGCAACGCTCGTTGGTGCTGAGGCGTCGGCGAAGTAGCCCTCAGCGGATGGTCTTGCCGCCGTCCACGATCAGCTCCGTTCCCGTGATGTAGCTCGCTTCGTCCGAGGCCAGGAAGAGCACAGCGTAGGCGACTTCCTCCGGTCGGCCGAGGCGATGCATGGGGATGGCTTTCTCGCGCATCGTGACCGCTGCCTCGCCATGCAAGGCCTTGTCGGCATCGAGGATCGGCGTGTCAATCGAACCGGGATGCACTGAGTTGCAGCGGATGTTGTACCGCTTCTGCGCGCAATAAAGGGCCACCGATTTGGTCAGGTTGCGGACACCCGCTTTCGACGACCCGTAGGAAGCATAGTCCGCCACGCCGCGAATCCCGGCGATCGACGACATATTTACGATCGCGCCGCCGCCGCCCGCTGCCATCGGGCCAATCGCGTGCTTGCAGCCGAGGAAGACGCTTTCCACGTTGACGGCGTGGATGCGCCGCCAGCTTTCGATCTCTCCCTCTTCGATCGTGTCGTGCGGTGAGATGCCTGCGTTGTTTACGAGGATGCTAAGCGAGCCGAAGCGGTCCGCCGTGTGTGCGATTGCCGCGCGCCACTGCTCCTCGGAGGTGACGTCTAGTTTTACGAACTCCGCGCCGGGCCCAATCGCATCGGCGACTGGGCGGCCAGCCGCTTCGTTGATATCCGCCAGCATCACGCGCGCGCCTTCGCGCACCATCAGAGTTGCCGCCGCCTTTCCCAGGCCCGATGCGGCGCCAGTAATCAGCGCAACTTTCCCGGCGACCCTTCCCGTTTCCGTCATCGTTTCTTCTGCCTCGCCTCATCGCGGCGGCTCAACCCTTAGCGAACGAAAATTCGTCGAGGTAGTGCAGATAGTCTTCTTCCACATCGATCTCCAGCGTGGCTAGCAGCCGTACGACGCCGTTGTAGAACGAGATCGTCACCACCAGATCCGTCAAGCACTCGTTGTCGAGACCCTGTTGAAGCGTCGCGAACGTGCTGTCCGAGACCTTCATCTCCGTCGTCATCTCGCGAGCGGCGCTGAGCACTGCCCTCGTCAGCCAGTCGAGCGACGTGGTTGTGCCCGCGGTCTCCGCAGTGATTGCCCGCACGTCATCGTCGGTCACGCCAAAGTCGTGGCCGATTTTGATGTGGTGCGAGTATTCGTACGGAGAGTTCGTCAGGTAGCCCACCTGGAGGATGGCCATCTCGCGTAGGCGCGGGTCAAGGCGGCTCTTCGAGCGAATGAAACCGCCCAGCCGCGAAAAGGCGCGAGTCGCGTTCGGACTGTTCACCAGCGCCCGGTTCAAATTGATCTCGCGGGCGAGCAGGTCCTGGTCTTCGGGCTTGAGGTCCGATTTTGCGAGGTACGGGACGCGGGCCATCTGGGAACTCCTTGCTATTCGTTGCCGGTTGCGCGGCTGGGGCCGAGTAGGGTGACGCCGCCATCCACCACCAGTACCTGCCCGGTGATGTAGCGCGCCTGGTTCGAAAGCAGGAATCGCACGGCGTTACCTACATCCCATCCCGTGCCTTCGATGGCCAGCACCGAGGCCCGGCGGCGTTGCTCGCGGGCGGTGTCGCTCATCCCGCCAGAGGAGACCATCGGCGTGTAGACCGGTCCGGGCGCCACGCAATTCACGCGAATGCCATCTCGCCCATGGTCCACTGCCATCGCTTTGGTAAGGGCGATCACAGCACCCTTGGAGACGGAGTACGCCGTGAGGCCACGCGGTCTGAGCGCCGAGATCGAGGCCACGTTGACAATCGCTCCGCCGTCCCCGCCGTTTAGCATCGCTGGGATCGCGTGTTTTGCTACTAGGAACATGCTTTCCACGTTCACCTGCATCACCCGCCGCCAAGTCGCCGCGCGTTCTTCGACCACGCTTCCACGGCTGCCGATGCCCACGTTGTTATCGAGGAAGTCTAGCCTTCCAAAGCGTCCGATGGTGTGCTCAACCAGTGCCTCGCAGACGGCTTCATCCGTCACGTCGGCCTCGTAGGCGTCCGCTGTGCCGCCGTCTGCCCGGATCATTTCGACGGTGTGCGTCGCCAGTTCGAGCTTGCGGTCCACGACCATGACGCTGGCGCCCGAGCGGGCAAGCAGCATGGCCGCCGCGCGCCCGTTGCCGATGCCATCGCCAGCCGCGCCGCCGCCGGTGACGATTGCCACTTTGCCGGCAAAGCCAGCGTCATCTTCGGTGCGGTCGAGAGTAGCCATCAGCTCACGTTGCCTTTGCTCGCGCCCGTGATCTCAGCCATCAGTTCGATAGCCTGGCGATCGCCGTTGATGGTCAGGCCAGTGGCGCCGCTGACTTCCCAGGCGCGGTACCGTTCGCGGATGCGGGAGGGCGTGCCCACGAGCGAGCCGTCGTCGCAGAATTCGTCCGGCACGGCTTCGATCGCCTCGCCTTTGCGCCCCGCGAGGTAGAGTTCCTGGATCGTCTTCGCTGCCTCGCCGTACCCGCGGCGGACCATCATGTCGTTGTGAAAATTCTTGTTGCTGTGGCCCATGCCACCAACGTAGAGGGCGATATTTGGCTTCATCCGGCGGAACGCCTCGCGCACGTCATCGGTGACGGTCACCTGGACGCCGGCCTGAATTTCGAAGTCTTTCCACGATTTGCCGCCGCCGGCGCGCTTAAAGCCCTCTTCAATCCACGGCTTGTACATCGGCGCAGTGTCCGGGACGTAGCCTAGCGGAAGGATGCCGTCGCACACCTCCGCCGCTAGTCGAACGTTTGTCTCGGTGCCGCTGCCGAGCCAGATTGGGATGTTTGGGTTCATGTGGAGGATGGACTTTAGCGGCTTGCCGATGCCCATCGCCCCTGGCCCCGTGTACGGAAGCGAAATCTCCTTGCCCTGGTGCGTTACCGGCTCTTCGCGGGCGAATACCTTCTTCATGATCGTGGCATAGTCGCGCAGCCGGTAGTAAGGGCGGCCCCACGGCTGGCCGTACCACCCTTCAACGATCTGCGGCCCGGAAACGCCGAGTCCGGCGATGAACCGTCCGCCGCCAGCGAGGGCATCAACCGTTGCGCACTGCATTGCGCACATCGCCGGCGCGCGGCCCGCAAGCTGCATGATCCCCGTGCCCAGGCGGATGCGCTTGGTTAGCGCGGCGATGTAGGCCAGGGGGCTGACAGCGTCCGATCCGTACGCTTCGGCAGTCCACACGGAGTCGTATCCCAGCTCCTCGGCGTGGAGCACCGTTTCGATCGGCAGGCGAAGGTCGGCTCCTGAGTAGCCGATGCTGATTCCCAGTTTCATTTAGTTCTCCCGGTTTGCGTGTGGGCGCACGTTGCCACGCCGGAGCACCTTCCGCAAGCCGCACCCGGGAATTGCTGGACGCAGCCAGAATCAGGCTACTGACATCGCATCGGCGTCCACCATGTGCGGGCGGGTGCCGGCCTTGTCCTGCAGGTAGCGACGAAGCCCAAGCGCGGCGGCGGCGCCTTCGCCCGCCGCTGAGGCAGCTTGCTTGGTGCTGCCGGAACGTACGTCGCCAGCCGCAAAAAAAGCCGGACACGTTCGTCTGCAGGTCCATTCCGGTGGTGATAAATCCCGCCTGATCGACCTCAACGAGGTTCTTAACCAACTCCGTGTTCGGCTGCAAACCGATGAACACAAAGCAGGCCGCCGGGGTGATTTCGCTCAGAGCGCCGGTCTCTGCGCTTCAGTCGCCGCCGTCTGTGAGCCAAGTTTCGCCGCCAATTCGGCGTTGGAAGGCTCAATCAAATTGGAGCCGTCTTCGAACACGATCACAGGGATGACGTGCTTGCCCTTATTGGCCTCCTCCACCACGGCCATTCCGTCTGGCTCGCTATCTAATGTCTACGAAGTCGTAGTGGACGTGCTGTTCGCCAAAGAACTTCTTGCTGCGCTTGCAATCACTGCACCAGTTGGTGCCGTTGAGGGTGATTTTCGTGTGTGTCCTCGCGGGAGCTCGTCCTTCGATTCGTGTGATTCGTTCGGCAAGTTATGGGGCTCCCCAGACGCGTGGGGCGATCAGGGCGTCGGCTTCGGGCGGGCCCCAACTCCCCGCCGGATACGGATGTACCTGGGGCAGCGCCTCCAGGACCGGCTCCACCACCTGCCAGGCCCGGTCTACGCTGTCAGCTCGGGCAAACAGCGTGTTGTCCCCGTCCATAGCGTCGTGCAGCAGCCGTTCGTAGGCCTCCGCCGCCTGCACCGTGAACGCCTCGTCGTAACAGAAGTCCATCGCTACCTGTTGCACGGCGATCTCCGGTCCCGGCACCTTCGCCAGGAACCTGAACTGGATCGACTCCTCCGGCTGGATGGATATCGTCAAGACGTTTGGGTCGAGCGCATCAACCCCCGTCCCCGCGAAAAATGGGACCGGGGCCTGGCGAAATACCACGACCACCTCCGTGCGCCGGATCGGTAGGCGTTTGCCAGTCCGGAGGAAGAATGGCACGCCGGACCATCGCCAGTTGTCGATGAACAGCCGCATCGCGGCGTATGTCTCGGTAGTCGATTTGGAGTCCACACCAGTTTCCTCGCGATAGCCCGCGAGTTCGTGCGCGCCAACTTTCCCGGCGCAGTACTGTCCGCGAACCAGGTCGTCTGGTGTGAGCGGGCGCATCGCCTGAAAGAGCTTGTACTTTTCGTCCCGAACAGCCTCGGGTGCGAACGAGGATGGTGGTTCCATGGTCAGTAGCGAAAGCACCTGGAGTACGTGGTTCTGGAGGATGTCCCGCAACGCGCCCGTCTCTTCGTAGAAAGCGCCCCGTGTCTCGATGCCGATCGATTCGGACACCGTAAATTGCACGTGGTCGATGGCGTCCCTGGACCAGACGCGTTCGAAGACTGAGTTTCCGAAGCGGAATACGAGAATATTCTGAACCGTCTCCTTTCCCAGAAAGTGGTCGATCCGAAAGACCTGTGTCTCGTCGAAGACGGCGTGGATTGTCGCATCGAGCTTCCGCGAACTCTCGAGATTGTGCCCGAACGGTTTTTCGACGATGAGGCGAGTGCCCTCCACCAGTCCCGCTTCGCCGAGGGCACGAATGTTCGCTTCGAAGGCTGATGGCGGGACGGACAGGTAGACAAGCCGTTCCGGCAGTGTGCATCGCTGTGCAATCCCCGCGCAGCCCTCGGCGTTGCCAGAGACGTAGGACAGGCGCTTGGCGAACTTGGCCCAGGACCCCGCCGTAACCTTCGTGCGCGAAAACTCTTGCACTGCGTCGTGCGCCATTTTCCGGAAGTCATCGTCCGAGACTTCACCGCGCGCGTATCCAATGATCTTCCCCTCGGGTGGCAGCAGTCCGCTCACGCAGAGGTTGTAGAGCGCGGGCAACAACTTCCGGCTCGCCAGGTCGCCCGTCGCCCCAACGATGACGATGTCTTGCGCGGCCGGCGGTTCGAGGCTCACAGCCGCTTCACGGCGTGGCCGCCAAATTCATTACGCAGCGCCGCGATCACACGCATCGAGAACGGGTTCTCTTCGCGTGATGTGAATCGCGAAAACAGCGATTGTGCCAGGACGCTGACGTTCACGCCCCGCTCCACCGCCTCAAGCACCGTCCAGCGGCCTTCACCGGAGTCGTCGACATAACCCTCGAGGTCGCCGAGCTTGGGGTCTTTCTGGAAGGCGTCTTCGGCCAGCTCCAACAGCCAGCTGCGCACCACACTGCTGTGATTCCAAAGCTTTGAAAGCTGATGCAGGTCGAAGTCATACTCTTCCGCCGCCTGCAGCAGATCGAAGCCCTCAGCATAGGCCTGCAGCATGCCGTACTCGATGCCGTTATGGACCATCTTCGAATAATGCCCTGCTCCGGCGCCGCCCACGTAGGCGTAGCCATCCGTCGGCGCCAACGATTCAAGGATCGGCTCGACGTGGTCGAACACCTTGCGGTCGCCGCCGGCCATCAGGCAGAACCCGTTTTCGAAACCCCAGATACCACCCGATGTGCCGACATCAAGGTAGTTAATGCCCTTCGCCTCAAGCTCCTTGCCGCGCCTCACGGTGTCCTTCACGTAGCTGTTCCCGCCATCAATGAGGATGTCGCCGGTCGAAAGCAGCGGCGCGACCTCTTCAATCGTCGACTGGGTGATCGCGCCGGAAGGGACCATCAACCACACCACTTTTGGCGTGGGTAGCCGCTCTACCATCTCCTTCAACGAGGCGACGTCGGAGACCGCTGGATTGCGGTCGTACGTCACGATGTCATGCCCGAACGTGCGCAGGCGCTTTGCCATTCCCGCGCCCATGCGGCCCTGTCCAACCATTCCGATGGTCATCGGGTGTGCGCTTTTGGTGGTGTTTAGGCTGGAGTCGGCCGTGGTCATTAGGCCAGCCCGGCTTTCAGTTCGCTGAGCGTGACGCGCGTCGCTCGGCGGCCAAGGCTGGTCAGCGAGGAGAGGTCGCCAAGCGCCTGTGCTGCCTTCAATTGGCCGAAGGTGTATTCCTTGCCCGGGATTGGCAGGTCCAGCTGGTCCTCCGCCACCACCTGGATAAAGACGCCATTGTCCGCTCCGCCCTTGTGCAACTGGCCAGTGGAGTGCAGGAACCGTGGGCCGAATCCGACCGTGGTGGCGACCCGGTAATGGTCGCGCAGGGCAAGGCGTATCGTTTGCAATTGGGAGATCGTCTCCGCGTTGCGCGGCAGGTAGGCGGTGATTGCGATGTAGTCGCCCGGCCTCACGCTGGCCAAAGTGTCCGCGAGGTCCGGCGTGGTCGCATTAGCCGCCTGCCCGTTGAGGATCGCGGCTGTCGCATCCTTCGCTGCCTGGACGTTCGGCTGGTCGAACGGGTTGATCTGGAGGATCTGCCCGGCGATGGCCGTGGCGAATTCCCAGCGGAAGAACTCGTCGCCGAGCTGATAAGGATCGGTGTACGGCAGACGGACAACGGGATGGCCGGCTGCTTCAAGGCCCGCCAGGGCGGGATTGTCGCCGATCGCCACGAACAGGCGATCATTGCCGTAGACGGACGGGTCGCCCACCGCTTCTCCTTCGATCGGGACGATGCCGCGGCCGTCCTTGCCGGTCGATTCGGCGACCAACTGCTCTATCCAGTAGCCCAAGGTGGCGAGCGCTTCCGGCAGCACAAGCGTGAGCTTATCGCGGCCCGCCAGCGCTGCTTCACCCATCACCGCGCCGAGCCACGCGCCCGGATTTTCGGCCGCCGGGACGTTAGCGCCGCATGCGGTGGCCATGTCGTGAGCACGCTCCAGCAAACGCCCAATGTCCACGCCGATGAGCGCCGCTGGCGCCATGCCAAAGTAACTCAGCGCCGAGTAGCGCCCACCGATCTCTGGTTCGTTTTCGAAGACGCGGCGGAAGTTGTGGTCCCGCGCAAGGACCGCCAGCGGCGAACCGGCGTCGGTGATCGCGATAAAGTGCCGCCCGTCGGGGATCTTCTCCCAGAAGTAGGCGAACTGGCTGAGCGTCTCAATCGTCCCGCCCGACTTGCTGGCCACAATGAAGAGCGTCTTTTCGAGGTCGATCGACTCTTCGAGGGCAAGGATCTGCTCAGGATCGGTGCTGTCGAGCACCTTGAGGATAGGTGCGCCCGGCGCCGAGCCGAAGGTCGCCTGCAGTACCTCCGGCGCGAGGCTTGAACCCCCCATTCCAAGCAGCACCGCGGTGTTGTAGCCGTGTGCGGCCACACTTTCGGCGAAGAGCTTGAGGTCCACCGCTGCGCCGGCGAGTTCATCGCCTACCGTCAGCCATCCCAGGCGGTTGCTCAGCTCCGTTGGGTCGTCCTTCCAGACCGTGTAGTCACGCTCCCAGATTCGCGCGACGATCTTCTCGCTCTGCAGGGTTTTGAGCCGCGCCTTCACCGCGCCGCCGAGGCTGCCAAGCGTCTCGATCGAAGGGACAGGCCCAACGCGCGAGATCCCCAATTTGTGTTCGACCTCCGTCAACAACTTCTTGAAGTCGTTTTCGAACGAGGCAAGCCCGTCGTTAAGGAGTTTGGCAGTCACCGCGTCGAGGTCGATCCCGGCGGTGGTCAGCGCAGCCAACTCTTTGTCTGCTCGCGCAATGTTCGGGACCACTGTTTGCTTGACCTTGGCGTGGTCAAGCACGGCCTTCAGGGTGGCCTCGGGCATGGTGTTGACTGTGTCGGGGGCGATTAGTTCCTGCACATACAGGATGTCGGAATAGGCCGGGTTCTTCGTGCCCGTTGAAGCCCAGAGTGGCCGTTGGACCATCGCTCCGGCATTCGCTAGCTTCTCCCATCGAGCCCCCGAGAAGAACTTCTGGAACAGGGCGTACGCGTGACGCGCGTTGGCGATCGCCGCCTTGCCGCGATGCGGCGAGTCTTCTGGCAACAGCGCATCGACGGCCGTATCCACGCGCGAAACGAAGAACGAGGCAACGCTCGCCACAGTCGCGATTTCAAGCCCTTGCGCGAGACGCCGCTCGAGGCCCGCGATGTAGGCCTCGGCGGTTGCTTCGTAGGCGTGGGTGCTGAAAAGCAAGGTGATGTTGATGTTCGCGCCGCCCGCAATCAACTCCGTCACCGCCAGGTTCCCAGCGGGCGTCCCCGGCACCTTGATCATCACGTTCGGGCGTTCGACGAGCGCGAACAGCCGGCGCGCTTCGGCCACGGTTGCCGCGCTGTCGTGTTCGATGCCCGGAGGCACTTCAAGCGAAACGTAGCCGTCCTTCGCCGACGTGCGGTCGTAGATTGGGCGAAGGATGTCGGCCACCGCTCGTATGTCATCCACGGCAAGCGAGACGAACGCGTCGTACGGAGTGATGTGCGGCTGCGATGAGAGAGCGGCGATGGCAGAGTCGTAGTCATCGGACCCGGCGATCGCCTTCTCGAAGATCGTTGGGTTGGACGTCATGCCGGTGATCAGTCCGTCGTTCACCATCTTCGCCAGCGCGCCAGATTCGATGTGACCGCGGCGAATGAAATCCAACCAGACGCTCTGGCCCGCCTCCAGGAGCGCTTGGGTGATCGGCTGGACGGCAGGACTGACCATGGGAAAACTCCTCTTGTCGGTGCGCTCGGATTCGCGCGTCAGGCTCACGTGTTCTCCCTGCGAGCACTCGCTATTCGCGGGCGTCTCAACGGTTTACAAAGCGGCAGGGCGTACTTACAACGTACCATTCTGGACGGCGGCGCGGCGTAACGGGACGTAACAGATCCGTACACCCCGTGCTCACCAGGGAGTGCAAATGACGACGCAACTGGTCCTCGGCATCGACATCGGCGGGACGGGCATTAAGGCCGGAATGGTGGATGTGGACGAAGGTAAGCTGACGGCCAAGCGGCTGCGAATAAAAACGCCCGATGGCGCCGCCCCGAAAGCGGTCGCGATCGCCGTGCGAAAGCTAACCGCGCCGCCAGAAATGCGCGACGCGCAACTGGCAGGCGTGGGCTTCCCAGCAGCTATCAAAGCAGGAGTCGCGCGGACGGCAGCGAACATCGATCCCCGGTGGATTGGCGCCAACGTAGCTGAACTCCTTTCCGAAGCGATCGGCATCCCCACAACCGCCGTAAACGACGCGGACGCTGCTGGTCTCGCCGAGGTGCGGTTCGGCGCGGGCCGCGGACAGAACGGTGCGGTTGTGATGGTGACGTTGGGGACCGGCATCGGCACCGGCCTCTTCTGGAACGGCCACCTGGTGCCAAATTCTGAACTGGGCCATCTCCAGATCCGCGGCAAAGATGCGGAAGATCGCGCCGCCGCGAACGTTCGCATAGAGAAGCATCTCTCGTGGAGTCAGTGGGCAAAGCAGGTCGAAGAGTTCCTGCTCACACTCGATCGGCTGATCTCCCCCGACCTCGTCATCATCGGCGGCGGCGTAAGCGCCACCCCCGAGAAGTTTCTGCCGAAGATCAAGATCGTGCCGCGCCTGGTCGTCGCCTCAATGGGCAACGATGCGGGCATCATCGGCGCTGCGCTTTACGCCGCCGAGTCTCCCGCCAGGTTCATCGCAGAGCCTCCGCCCTCCGCCGAGCGCGACTGAAGAGAGTGGGTAGAATTCCGATCGCCGGCAGTCCGCATGAGACAGCCGGCCTGGAGGGCTAAATGGGACGCATGGATGGCAAAGTAGCGGTCATTACCGGGGGCGCGAGCGGCATCGGTGCAGCTACCGCCAGGCTGTTTGTCGAAGAAGGGGCGCGCATCTTGATTGCCGATTTGCAGGACGGCGTCGCAGCTGACCTGGCCAAACAGCTCGGCAGTTCGGCGCGCTCCGTCGCCTGCAACGTCGCGAAGGAGGCGAGTGTCGCCTCGGCTATCGCCAGGACCGTCGAAGAGTGGGGACGGCTGGATGTGCTCTACAACAATGCCGGCTTTGGCGGCGCCTCTGGTCCGCTCGACGAGACGTCAATCGAGGACTACGACATGACGATGGACGTGCTCTTGAAAAGTGTCTTCCTCGGTATCAAGCACGCCTCACCGGTGATGAAGGCGCAGGGTTCCGGCAGCATCATCAATACAGCCAGCGTTTGTGCCTTCGAAGCGGGCGTTGGCAACCAGCTTTACAGCGTGGCCAAGGCGGGAGTGGTGATGATGACGAAGGCCGCCGCCCTCGAACTGGCCGAGTTCGATGTCCGAGTGAACGCCGTTTGCCCCGGCTACATCGCGACGCCACTCGCCGCCGGGCGGCCCATTTCAACGGCCGAGCCGGACCGCGTGGAAGCTGCGGTCGACCGCCTACGCAACGCGAACCGCGAAAGCCAGCCCATCGCCCGCTCCGGCGAGCCCCAGGATATCGCCAACATGGTGCTCTTCCTCGCGAGCGATGACTCCCGCTGGGTGACCGGGCAGGCGATGGTCGTCGACGGCGGACTGCTCGCTGGCCGCCCATGGCGCAGGCTCTCGCCCTGGCTCACCGAAAGCCGCGAGATCCGCATGTATAAGCCGCCAGCCTAGAGCGAGGATGATCGCCATGGACATCGACGCACTTCTGAAAGACGGGAGGCAACACTCGCGCGGGTAGACGAGGCCTCGATCAACGAGGAGCGTTTTCATCTATTCGCCGCGGGGTCATCGCCGCGCAGGAGAGGGAGCAGGTGGAAGCATTCGAACAACCGATCCACGATCCCCTGGAGTTGGACAAGCAAGGCGATTGACTTGCCGCCGAGAAATTCACGAGGAGAAGGCAATAACGCCGACTGGATTTTGCCGGGCTCTCGAATCGCATCCGAAGTGGATGCATAATGGATGCGTGGCTACCGTCACTCTCAAGAACGTTCCCGACGCGCTTTACCGCCAGTTAAAGGCTCGCGCGGCCGCGCACCGCCGCAGCCTGAATCAGGAAACGATACCAAGTGCTCAAAACCGCCATCCAAACTGAGAGCCCAAACGCGTCGGATCGCATCCGTGAAATTCGCGACTTCCAACGATCCCTGGGTAAACAGTATTCAGTCACGGACGAAGAAGTCGACCGCTGGAAGAGCGCCGGCCGCAAGTGATCGTGGTGGATACGAATGTGCTCGTGCAGTTCGTTTTGGACCCGAATTTCGTTGCGAGCCGCGTAATGCTCCGAGACGCTCGACGGATCGCTCCTCGGCTCTGGCGCAGCGAGTTTCGCAGTTCCCTGGCGGCGATGCTTCGGATCCAGGGTCTGCCCGCGGACCATGCAGTGGACGCGTTCCACCGCGCAGAAACGCTCGTCTCCCTTGAGCGAGAGCTGGAAACAGCCGACGTCCTCTCCCTCATCGAACGCACAAAATGCACCGCCTACGACCCCGAGTTCGTAGCCCTCGCTCTTGCCCTCAACGTTCGTTGGTGACGAACGACAAGCAACTGCTCTCTGAGTTCCCGCGCACCGCCGTCTCGCCCGAGGCCTTCGCCGCGTAGAATGCGGGACATAGCCCGAGATTCCGGGCACGGAGACGCACGTGGCCTACGAAGCCATCCTCTACGAGGTCGAAGAAGGCGTTGCGACCATAACCCTCAACAAACCCGAGCGACTAAACGCTTTCGATGACGCGATGCTCACCGAGTGGCAGCAGGCGATCGTCGCTGCCGACCAGGATCGCGGCGTCGGCGCGATCATCATCACCGGCGCTGGTCGTGGCTTCTGCAGCGGCATGAACGTTGCAGCGGAAGCTGGTGGGAGCGGCGTCTTGCGCTCCGAGGCGTCCGTTTCGACCCGTAGGCACAGCCTCCGAGACCGCGTCCACCCGATCCCTCGTGCGCTGATCCAGCTGGAAAAGCCGTACATCGCCGCGATCAACGGGGCAGCGGCTGGCGCAGGCATGGATATGGCCAGCATGGCGGACATCCGCTTCGCCTCCAGCACCGCGCGGGTGGGGATGACCTATGTGCGCATGGGTCTTATCCCCGGCGACGGCGGCACGTACACCCTTCCGCGGATCGTCGGGGTTCAACGCGCCCTGGACATGATCTGGACCGGCAAGATGTTCACCGCGCAAGAGGCGCTTGAAATGGGGTACGTGATGGCCGTCTACGAGCCAGACGAACTGATGCCGAAGGTCACCGAGTACGCCCGACAGATTGCCCGCGGGCCAGCGACCGCGGTGCAGCTCGCCAAGAAGCTCGTCTACCGCTCGGCCAACCTGCCGTTCGATGAACACCTGGACATCGCGCAGATGGCGATGTTCATCGCCCAATCGACCGAAGACGCGAAAGAAGGCCCGCGGGCCTTCGTGGAAAAGCGCGAGCCTCAGTTCAAGGGCCACTAGCCTTTCGCCCGTTCGTCTAGAACCAGCCGCGCGACAAGCTGCGACCCGCTTCTCCAACGCTAGCGTTGTTGAGATGGATAGCCACCCTGGACTCTACGGGGCTTTAGGTCCCCACTGTTCGCGGCAGAGCGGCGCAGTTCGATAGCCTTTCGCAAGGCGCCATAACGTTCGCGGCCCCCTTCGAGGCGTACACTTAGTTGGAAAAACCCAACCGGAGGACTCTGATGAATATCACGCTGAACGACACCGAATCCGGCCTTCTGCGCACGACCTTGGACCGGGCAATCGGTAACCTGAAGATGGAGATCGGCAAGACCGAGAACTTCGAGATGCGCAACGGATTGAAGCAGGATGAGGTCACGCTGAAGAGCATCCTCGAACGCCTTCAGCACGCCCCCGTCAACTAGTTCAGGGACGAAGCGCGGCCCGCAACGCCGCGATGCTCTCCGCTACGCTCATCTCTGCGTTGTAGACCGAGCTTCCGCAAACCACGATGTCTGCGCCCGCAGCCACACAACTCGCGATATTGCCTACCTTCACGCCGCCGTCGATCTCGAGGTCCGCCGTGTAGCCGCCAGCTTCCAGCAGCTTCCGGATGCTAGTTACCTTCTGGAGTTGCCCCGGCAGCATCTGCTGGCCGCCCCAGCCGGGATTGATGGTCATAACCATCACCTGGTCCACGTCCGGCAGGGATTCTTCGATGGCCGAGACCGGCGTGCCCGGGTTAATGCACACGCCAGCCCGCTTCCCTAGCCTGCGGATGCTGTCCAGCGTGCGGTTAATGTGCGGCGACACTTCGATGTGGACGTTGATCGTGTCCGCCGTATCTCGGAAGGCGTCAATCTGCCGCTCGGGCTCGACCACCATGAGGTGGATGTCAAACGGCAGCGAAGTGACCTTGCGCAACGCCTCTACCACGACCGGCCCGAAAGTGATGTTCGGCACGAAGCGGCCGTCCATCACGTCGAGGTGAAGGTAATCAGCGCCGCCCGCCTCCGCCGCGCGCACCTCATCGGCCAGCCGTCCGAAGTCGGCCGTCAGAATCGACGGGGCAATCTTCACCTTCTGCACTGGCGCTATTCTAACCCCTGCCGCACTTGCCGCTTATACTATCTCGCATAGGCGCCTAATCAATTATGACCGTACGCATTGTCACAGACTCCACCTGCGACCTTCCGCAGCACATTGTCGAGCAGCTCGGCATCACTGTCGTCCCGCTCACCGTCTTTTTCGGGGACGAAGCGCTGCTCGACGGCGTCGAGATTGACGCGCAGGCGTTCTACGAGCGGCTGCGAGGCCCAGGCCCGTTGCCGCGCACCAGCCAGCCCTCCGTCGACCTGTTCCAGGAGGCGTACGAACGGCTCAGCGCGGACGGCAGTGACATCGTCTCGATCCACCTCTCGTCGAAGCTTTCGGGCACCCTCAACGCAGCCTCGGTCGCGCGCGAGGTGGTGAAGGAAACGGCTCACGTAGATCTGATCGATTCGTACCAGGTCAGCCTCGGTCTCGGTCTGATCGTCATGGAAGCGGCGCTGGCCGCCCAGGCAGGTAAGAGCCTCGCCGAAGTGGTGGGCGCCACCAGGCGAGCGATGGACAGGACGGGCGTCTATTTCGTGGGCGATACGCTCGAGTTCCTGCGGCGCGGCGGGCGCATCGGCCGGGCCAGGTCCGTTCTGGGATCAATCCTCAGCATCAAGCCGATTTTGCACGTCGAAGACGGCGAAGTGGCGCCGTTTGAACGCGTCCGCACCCGCGCCAAGGCGCTCGAGCGCCTCTACCAGCTGGCGCTCGAGCGGCCACGCACGAAGACACTTTTTGTCGCGTACGCGGGCGATGGTGCGCAGGCCGAAGCGCTCGTCCAGCGGCTCCAGCCGGCATTGCCTCATACGGAGATCCTGATGGCGGAGTTCGGACCCGCAGTCGGCGTCCACACCGGGCCGGGTTCGCTCGGAATCGCCTACCTCGAACGGGAGTAGCGTCATGCCGCAAGCCGATGTAACCCGCGTTCGCCGCGTTTTCGAACTGGAGCTCGATCGCGGCTGCCAGAATCAGGTGGTGATCGGCGGTCTCGATCGCTTTCTCATCCAGATGGGGGAAGACGGGATGCTGTCCGGCAGCCCCCTTGCCTCGCGAGTCGCCGCCCTCCCGTCTGCGGGCTACCGCTCGCTCGAAGAGGACGCCCGGCGCGAGTGGGTGCAATCCACGATTCGTGCGCTGAGCACCGCAGCGGTGGCGACGCCACGGCCAGTCTCCGGCGAGCGGCGGGAGTTCGTCGCCGCCGATCGTGCCTCGCCTCGCGAGGCTCCTCACGCCGTGGCGAACGCGGGACTCGCCCGCGACCCCGGCGTCCCGCGACGCGTGGCGACGGCTCCCACCGCTCGTGCCGCGACCGCTCCCTCATCCGGTTCGCTACGCCCTGATTCGCCTGTCGCCCACCTGCCGGGCATCGGCAAATCAGCTGCCGAAAAGCTCGAAAAGCTCGGCGTTGCGACTGCCTCGGACGCGGTCTTTCTCTTTCCCCGCCGATTCAACGACTTTTCGGACATGCGGAAGATCGCTGAGCTCGAACCAGCGAAAACGCCGCAGACGATCATCGGGACTGTCTTTGCTGTCTCCGAAATTCGCTGGGGACGGCGCGTGAAGGGTACCCAGGCCGT
This sequence comes from Tepidiformales bacterium, assembly GCA_038323265.1. Lineage (GTDB taxonomy): Bacteria > Chloroflexota > Dehalococcoidia > Tepidiformales > Tepidiformaceae > PNKC01. The sequence continues at coordinate 30,633 of JBBQGT010000003.1, read as the reverse complement.
CATCACCGATGTTACTGGCAGCCTTCGCGTGGTCTGGTTCAACATGGGCTATATCGCTCGCGCCCTCAGTGAAGGGATGCCAATCGTACTTTCAGGCCGGGTGAAGAACTTTCGCGGGCGGCTCCAGATGGAGAACCCCGAGTTCGAGCCACTGGACGATGAAATGGACCACGTCGGACGGCTCATCCCCGTCTACCCCGCGACAGCTGGCCTCCGCCAACGCACCATTCGCAAGGCCGTCAAAGCCGCGGTCGACCAGCTCGCGACGAAGGTCGCGGATCCCGTACCGACCTGGCTGCGCGAAGAGGCGAAGCTGACGCCCGTCTCCCAGGCCATCCAGGCGTACCACTACCCACAGTCGCTCGCCGTCGCCGAAATGGCCCGCCAGCGGCTGGCGGTCGGCGAATTCCTGGCGATCCAGGTTGCGGTTCTCATGCGCCGCGCGGAGTGGCAGCAGGGAGAGCGGTCGCAGTTCGTAGATCTCGCCGAGAAGTCACAGCCTTTCTTCGATTCCCTGCCCTTTCCCCTGACCCGAGCACAGCAGCGCTGCCTCGACGAAATCTTCGGCGACCTGCGCCGCACCCACCCAATGCTGCGCCTGCTGCAAGGCGATGTCGGTTCCGGTAAGACGGTCGTGGCCTTCGCGGGCATGCTCGCCGCCGTGGCCTCCGGGTATCAGGCGGCCCTCATGGCGCCCACCGAGATCCTCGCCGAACAGCACTACCGTTCGATCGCCGGTCTGCTTGGCGGCGAAGCGACGGGCGCCCTCACTGGCGTCTTCGTCCCGCCGTGGCTCGGTCGCCCGATCCGCGTGCTGCTCCTCACCGGCTCCCTGACCGCGTCGCAAAAGGAGCAGATACGCAGCGACGCCGCACACGGCGGGGCCGACATCATCATCGGTACGCACGCCTTGCTCGAAGATGAAGTGCTGATCCCCCGGCTGGCGCTTGCGGTGGTGGACGAGCAGCACCGCTTCGGCGTGATGCAGCGCGCGAAGCTGCGCCAAAAGGGCATGAACCCCCACCTCCTGGTGATGACCGCCACGCCCATTCCCCGCACCCTCGCGCTGACCGTCTACGGCGACCTCGAAGTCTCGACGATCGACGAGATGCCGCCGGGGCGAAAGCCCGTCAAGACGCGCTGGTACCAGCCGCACGAACGCGACTCGGCCTACGAATTCATACGCAAGCGGCTCGATGAAGGCGAGCAGGCGTTCATCATCTGCCCGTTGGTCGAGGAATCGGAAACGCTCGACGTGCGCAGCGCCGAGGAGGAGTACGAGCACCTGTCCAACGGCCCGCTGCGCAACTACAAACTCGACCTGCTTCACGGGCGCATGAACGCCAAACAGAAGGACGAGATCATGGGCCGTTTTGGGCGCGGCGAGTCGCAGGCGCTGGTCTCTACCAGCGTTATCGAGGTCGGAATCGATGTCCCGAACGCCACGGTCATCGTCATCGAAGGCTCCGAGCGCTTCGGCTTGAGCCAGCTCCACCAGTTCCGTGGACGCGTAGGCCGGTCGGAAAAGCAGAGCTACTGCCTGCTGTTCAGCAGCGCCGAAGACCCCGGCCCAGAAGCTACCGACCGCCTCGAAGCGATGGTCGACACGACCGACGGCTTCAAACTCGCGGAGGTGGACCTGACCATGCGCGGCGAAGGCGAGACGTGGGGCAAGCTGCAGAGCGGCGTGAACACCATGCTCCGCGTCGCCCGGCTGACGGACCGTGAGTTGCTCCTACAGGCGCGGGCGATGGCGGCGCAAGTGTTGGCCCGCGATCCCTACCTCCAGAAGCCTGAACACCACGCGCTGGCAGCCACCGTCAAGCCTTTCCTCGAAAAAGCTGCCGAGGCCAACTGAGCGTGCCGCCAAAGAGCGCCCGAGGCTACCGCTGCCGGGAGTGTGGCTGGGAGACCGTGGCCTACGTCGGCCGCTGCGGCGAATGCCAGTCGTGGAACACGCTGGAACAGTACGCTGCGTCCGCGCGTCCAACCCCCGGCTCCAATCGGCGAGGCGTCAGCGCCGTGCCCGCGCGTACCGTGCCGCTCGAATCGGTGGCGGACGACGCTGGCGAACGCATGGAGACCGAAATCCCCGAGCTCGACCGCGTGCTCGGCGGCGGGCTCGTCGCGGGCGCGCTCATACTCGTCGGTGGCGACCCGGGCATCGGCAAGTCCACGCTCATGCTCCAGGCGGCGGCAAAGCTTGCGACGCGGGGTCGCACCGTCGCCTACGTCTGCGGTGAGGAATCGGCTCGACAGGTGAAGCTGCGCGCTTCGCGGCTCGGCATCTCCGGCGAAGGCATCTCGCTCATCCCCGAGACGAACCTGGACGCCGCCCTCGCCGCGGCCGAGGGCATGGGTGCAAGCGCCGTAATCATCGATTCAATCCAGTCGGTCTTCGTCGAAGGGCTCGACACGCGCTCGGGCGGGCCAGCCCAGCTCGCCGAGGCCGGCGCTCGATTGGTCGCCTGGGCGAAAGGCAACGAGGTCGCCACAATCGTTACCGGCCACGTCACCAAGGGCGGCGAGATCGCCGGCCCACGGCTGCTCGAACACCTCGTCGACGCCGTGCTCTACTTCGAAAGCGCCGAGGGCGGCGAACTCCGTGTCCTGCGGGCCGTGAAAAACCGTTTCGGCGCGACGGACGAAGTCGGTGTCTTCGAAATGACCGGCGAAGGGCTAAAAAGCGTCGAAAATCCGAGCGCCGCCTTGCTCGCGTCACACGACGATTCGGCATCTGGCTGCGCGGTGACGGCAGTCGTCGAGGGCTCCCGGCCCCTGGCATTGGAGTTGCAGGCACTCGCCGTACCCTCGCAACTCGCTTCGCCGCGGCGCATCGCCTCGGGGCTCGAGGTTGCGCGGTTGCATCTGCTGCTGGCGGTTCTCGCGCGCCGCGGCGGATTTAACGCCGCCAATTCGGATGTCATAGCAACGGTTTCCGGCGGGCTGCGCTTGCGCGACCCCGGCGCAGACCTTGCCGTCGTGCTGGCGCTGGCCTCGGCGATTCGCGATGAGCCGTTGCAGCGCGGCACAGCGTTTTTGGGCGAAGTGGCGCTCTCCGGCGCGGTGCGGCCCGCCAACCAGGCCGTGCGTCGGGTCGCCGAACTGCAGCGGCTCGGCTTCTCGCGCATTGTCTGCCCGGCAACCACCGCGGAGCATCCGGGCGTAACGCTTGTCCCGGTTAAGACGCTGGCCGAAGCGCTTGCCGCAGCCGGGCTCTCGCCCAAACGCCGCGCCGAGCACTAAGACTTCGTTAGGTCTGCCGGTAGGCCCGGTGGCGCATGATGATGCTCTGCAAAATCCCGAGGGCGATGAACAACGTGACGATCGAACTGCCTCCCTGGCTCACGAACGGCAGCGGTATGCCCGTCACTGGGAAGAGGCTGACGTTCACCGCCACGTTTATGAACGTCTGAGACAGAATCAACATGACGATGCCCACCGCCACCAACTGCCCGGCGGTGTCGCCTGCGATCTGCGCGACGCGAACGCCGCGCATTAGCAAGATGATGAACAGCGTGAACAGCCCCATCGCTCCTACGAAGCCCAGCTCTTCGCCCAGCACGCTGAATATGAAGTCCTTTGTAGGCACCTTCAGGTAGCGAAGCTGCGTCTGCGCACCGTTAGTCAGCCCCTTGCCCGTTAGCTGCCCGGACCCAACCGCGATCTTCGATTGAATCACGTTGTAGCCCGCGTCTTGCGGGAACTCTTCGGGGTTGACGAGCACGCTCACCCGCTCCACCTGGTAATCGGCGATGGCGAACGTCCAGACGAATGGCAAGACCGCCACGAATAACGCGCCCATTACCAGCAGGTGGCCGCGGCTGACGCCCGCAACGATCACCACGCCCAGCCAAATCGCCAAGAAACAGAGACTGGTGCCAAGGTCCGGCTCGATGAACACCAGGCCGGCGACAGGCGCCACAATGAGAAGCGAGATCACCAGTGTCTTCAGATCCTTGGCGTCCCCGCCGTGCTCACTGAAGAAGCGCGCGAGCGTCAGGATCGTCGCCAGCTTGGCGAACTCCGAGGGTTGCACCTGGATTGGGCCAACGCTGAACCAGCGGGTCGAACCGAAAGCCGTGTGGCCGATTATCAGGATGGCCACCAGCGCCACCAGCCCGGTGAAGTAGAGCAACCACGAATAATGCGTCAGGTAGTGGTAATCCAGCTTCGAAACGATGAGCATTGCGCCAAAGCCTATCGTCGCGAACACGACCTGCTTGGCCACCGGGTTGGCGAAGCTCGCCGCCGGGCCGTTGTACGTGCGCGCCGACCCGCTGTAGATCAGCAGAAGCCCCATCGCCACCAGTCCTAGCGCGCAGAGCACGATCCAGTAATCGAAGCGGTCCCAGCCGCGGAATACGCCCGACCGCGTCGCCGCGTAAGGCGATGTCCGCCCGCTGCCGTAGGAAGAGACACTGCTCAATGCTTCACGTTCTCTTCGAAGTATTTGATGATCTTGCCCGCCACTGGCGCGGCCTTATCGCCGCCGACGCCAAGGTCAAAGTATACGGTGACCACCACGTCCGGGTCGTTGAACGGGGCAAAACCGGTGAACCAGGCGTGCTGCTTGGTAACGCCGCCCTCGATGAATTCTGCCGTGCCGGTTTTCCCGGCGATATCCACTCCCGGCTGAGACGCCTTCAACCCGGCGCCCGATTGGGCCGAGAGGTGCATCCCATCGCGTACCACCTGCAGGTAATCCGGATTGATGCCCACGCTCTTCGTTTCTGTGGTCACTTTGCGGACGGTTTTGCCGCTTGGGTCGACGACTTCGTTGACGACGTGCGGGGTGACGAGTGTGCCGCCGTTCGCCACCGCTGCCGTCATCCGCGCGATCTGCAACGGCGTCGAAGTGACGTCGCCCTGGCCGATGCCCATGAAGCACGTGTCGGCGTAGTACCAGTTGTTCGGGTCTTTGGTCACGCGCTTCTTCCACGCGGGGTCTGGGATGCGCCCTTCGCTTTCGCCGTAGAGGTCGATGCCGGTAGGCAGCCCAAGGCCTAACGCTCGCGCATAATTGCCGAGGATGACGGCCGACGTTTCGATGTCTTTCCCGAGGCCGTTCACCTGGCCAAGGATGCCGCAGGAGGCCATCTCCATGTAGATGTTCGAAGACCATTGGATCGCGCCGTACAGATCGATCAGCCCGTGCTGTCGCCAATCGATCAGGTAGTAAATGACTCCGTTTTCGCCTTTGATCTCGAGCCTCGTGCTCGAAACGTTCCACGGCGTATGCGGCGTGATGTTGCCGTTCTGCAGGGCAGCTGCCGAAGTCACGAGCTTGAATGTCGAGCCCGGCGCCGCTGCGCTCAAAGCGTGATTGAGGAACGGCGTGCGCACATTGTCCAACGCGAGCGCTTTGTACTCGTCGGCGCGAGTCTCCGTCTGCGCAAAGATGTTGTTGTCGTACAACGGCAGCGAGACCATCGAATATACTTCGCCGGTTTTCGGGCTCATCACTACGGCCGCGGCCACACGCGCATCGCCCCAGTTGCCGCTGGTGTCGTGCATTGACTCCTGGAGTAACTCCGCCACGTATTTCTGCAAGCCCGAGTCGATCGCCAGCTTAAGGCTGTTGCCTGCGACTGCATCATCAGTCTTGAGCGAGTTGATCAGGTGGCCTTCGGCGTCCTGCTCGACGCGACTGTAGCCGAGCTTCCCGCGCAGTTCGCTCTCGTAACGGTCTTCCAGGCCGTCCTTGCCCACCGGCTCGTCGTAGGCGTAGCCAATCTTCCGCAGCGCCGGCACCTCCGTCACATCCTGCGCGGCGATGTGCCCGAGGATGTGCGAAAACGCGTCGCCCCCGGGGTAGTAGCGGCCGGGGCTTACCGCCAGGTTCACGCCCGGCAAGTCAACCGAAGCCTCTTCCATCATGATCGCCTGGTCCTGTGTCAGGTGCTTCTTAATCGGGATGGGGATAAAGCCCACGCCGTCGTCCTCGGCGTTTTTCACCAGCGTCTGGATATCCAGCACCTGCGCGCCAGTCAGCGTCGCCAGCTGCAGGAATATCTTGTAGCGCGCGTCTTTGTCCTCGGGCAGGAAGTCAGGGGTCAGGGTGGCGGTGTAGTCCGCCACGTTCTGAACCAGGAGGTCGCCGTTGCGGTCCGTGATCAGGCCCCGGGTGGGCAAAATGTTCGCCGTCACAATGTGGTTCTCGGCCGATCGGCGGGCGTAATCCGCGCCGCTGATGATCTGCATATAGAAGAGGCGAACCGTAAGGATGCCGAAGAGCAGCAGGATCGAAACACGCAGGATATTCAAGTTGCCGTGCGGCCGGTTGCGGCTCGAACCCTGCTGCGGCCTGCCGCTAAAGCCCTCGTCCAGCATGCCCATTCCTTACCACCTGCTCCGCTGGAGACTCATCCCGCGGCCAGACCATCCTAGGAGACGGAACGGCGCGTAGACCAACGTCAGTAAAGCAAAGTCTAAGAACAGCCCCGGGATGACCAGTTGGCCCACCAGCGCGCCGAACGCCGGATCGGCGCCTCCGGCGATTGCCCCAAAGGCCAAAAGCGTCCGCGCCCATGCACCCGTGGCCAGGCCAGCGACCACCATCTGGGCGTAGCGATTCAACGGCACGCGCGTCTCCTCCGCGTATAGCGCGAGCGGCAGCAGCGGCAGATACGCCATCAACAACAGTCCCGGCGAACGGTCGGAAGCGAACCCCAGGCAGATAGCAATCAGCGGCAGCGCTAGCATCACGGTGGCCGGGCCGGCGAAGAGCGTCAGGATGACGAGCACGATGAGGGCGTAATCAGGCACCGCCGCGGAGATCGGAAAGAGCGGTGCGACCGAGACCTGCGCGAGCGCGGTTGTCACGACCAGCAAGCAGACACCCACCGCCTTCATGGTGTCTCCAAAACGCTGCGCTGAGGCGTGAAGCTGGTCAACACAAGCACCGTGCGTGCCGTGGACAGCCGGACGAGCGGTTCGATAACGACCTTTTTGGAAATGTCCTGAGAGCTACCCGACACCTCGGAGACCCGCCCGATCGGCAGCCCCAGTGGGTAGTTGCCGCCCAACCCGCTGGTGATCACCGTGTCGCCCACATTGATCGTCGCTTGCGAAACGGCGAGCTCGAAGCTGACGCCGCGGTTTGGGCTCCCGGTCGTAATGCCGTCCACTTTCGATTCTTGGATCTGCGAGGCAACTTTGCTCTTGGTGTCCGTGATGAGGCGTACGAAGGCAGCGTCCTTGGTCACCGTCGTCACTGTGCCCAGCAAGGAACCTTGCGATGAGAGGACGACCATCCCGGACTTAATCCCGTCATTTGCCCCGCGGTCGATGCTCACGACGTCGATGAACGGCGAACTGTCGCGGTGTACCACGCTTGCCGCAAGCTTCGTGCCGGACGCCACGTTCTGCGTAACGCCCAGCGCCTTCTGTAGCTCCTCCACCTGTTCGGCGCCCTGCTGAAAGCTGGTCACTTTGTTGCGAAGGTCTTCGTTTTCGAGTCGCAGTTTGGCGTTTTCGTCCTGCAGATCGTTAATGCTTCCAGCGTCGGAGAGGAAAGCTGCGACTGGCCGAAAGACCGTGGTGAGCACACCTTCAACCGGCGAGGTGACCTTCACAAAGACGCCCTGGACGGGAGCCAGCAGCCCCGTCTGGCCCACCAACACGAGCAGCATGGCGAGCCCGATCATCGTCGCAACCCACCATGTGTACCGGGAGAAAATCAGCATGAACCATCCACGGGGTGCGCCCCGATGCTAGCGTCCACCGCGGCGCGACGCCAACTGAGATTGCACCTTTTCGAGGAGCATCGATTCTTCCAGCACCTCGCCAGCGCCGCGCACAACGCAGAGCAGCGGGTCTTCGGCTACGTAAACGGGGAAGCGCGTCTCCTGGCTAAGCCGGCGGTCCAGGCCGCGCAGCATGGCGCCGCCGCCCGCGAGAGCGATGCCGTGCGCCATTAGGTCGCTCACCAGTTCCGGTGGCGTCACTTCGATCGATGAGCGGACAGCCTCAACAATTGCGCTGATGGAGCCCGCGAGAGCGTCGCGGATTTCGACGGTGCTTACTTCAACAGCTTTTGGGAGGCCAGTCGCGAGGTCCCGGCCACGGAGGTCAATCGTCTCTTCCGGGTCCAGCGGGGCCGCCGAGCCCGCGTTCTTCTTGATCTCTTCGGCCGTGCGTTCGCCGATGAGCAGGTTATGGACCTGGCGGGCGTACGCGATGATGTCCTGGTCCATCTCGTCCCCGGCCACCCGGATCGAAGTACTGACTACCATGCCGCCGAGCGAAATGATCGCCACCTCAGTGGTCCCGCCGCCAATGTCCACGATCATGCAGCCGGCCGCTTCCATAACGGGTAGTCCCGCGCCGATTGCTGCTGCCATCGGCTCTTCTATGAGGAAGCAACTGCGGGCTCCAGCGTTCAACGCGGCATCGTGGACGGCGCGCTTCTCTACTTCGGTCACCCCGCTGGGGATGCCAACAACCACCCGCGGCTGGGCCAGAAAGCTGCGGTCATGCACCGCGCGGATGAAATAGCTGAGCATTTTTTCGGTTACTTCGAAGTCCGAAATGACCCCGTCCCGCAGGGGCCGGACAGCGATGATATTGGCCGGCGTACGGCCCACCATGCGCTTCGCTTCGGCGCCAATCGCGAGGATCTTTTTAGTCACGCGGTCGATGGCTACGACCGATGGTTCATCGATGACGATGCCGCGGCCCTTCACCATCACTAGCGTGTTGGCGGTGCCCAGGTCAATCGCAATATCGTGCGACAGAAACCCAAAGAGGCTTGAGAGAGGATTGAAGAATGCCAAGTGCTGGTCCTGAGGAGCTGAAACGAAACGCGCGACTGGCGGCGTGACGTAATTCATTATACGGCCCATAGCGGGGTGCGCGAGTTTCACGCTTCGGAATAGTACCGGAGCTATTCCGAAGCGGTAGGAACATCAGCCAGAACCCTCGGGCCAGATTCAATCAGACGCGCGAACAGCATTTCATCGATAACTCTGACGCCGAGCTTTTCCGCCTTCAAAAGCTTCGTCCCGGCCTCCGCGCCAACCACCAGCGCCGTGGTCCCCTTGGAAACTGCGCTCCCAACCTTGCCGCCCAGCTCCCGGATTCGGTCCTCTGCCTCGTTGCGCGACATCGTTTCTAGCCGTCCGGTAACCACCAGCGTGAGGCCGTCCAGCGGACCTGCAACGCGCTCTTCGACCACCTCAATGGGGTTGACCCCGGCCGCCACTAGCCGCTTCACGACCGCCCGGTTTTCCTCCCGCTCGGCCCATTCCGCGATCGCCTTCGCCACGATTGGCCCGATACCCTCGACCGTCTGCAGTTGCTCGGCGGCCGCCTCCAGCAGCGCGCTAAGGCCGCGGAAATGCGATGCCAACAGCCGCGCCGTCTCGTAGCCAACGTGCCGGATGCCTAGCGCGAAGAGGACGTTGGTCAGCGGCCTTTGCTTGCTCTTTTCGATGCCCGCCAGCAGATTCTCGCCAGTCTTACTCAGGCGCGTCGTGCCTCCAGGCGCCTTCGCCTGAAAGTCAGGCAGCGCGTGCAAGTTCTCGGTTGTGAGGTCGTAAACCTCAGACACGTTGTGTACGAGGCCGGACCGGAACAGCGTATACGCCAGCTTCTCACCCAGGCCCTCGATATCCATCGCACTGCGCGAAGCGAAGTGCTCGAGCAGGCGAATCTGTTGGGCCGGGCAGGCGGTATTCGGACAGTAGACGGCCGCTTCGGCCGGGTCGCGGCTCACCTCCGTGCCGCACGAAGGGCAGGTGAGTGGCATTTCGAACACCACCTCGCTGCCGTCACGCAGGCTGAGTACTGGCGCGACCACCTGCGGGATCACCTCGCCAGCGCGTTGCACAATCACCGTATCGCCCACGCGAATGTCTTTTCGGTGGATGTCGCCCTCATTGTGAAGCGTCGCCATCGAGACGTTCGCGCCGCCGACGACCACCGTCTCGAGGATGGCGAACGGCGTTAGCACGCCGGTGCGCCCCACATTCACTTCGATCTTCTTGAGCTTTGTGGTGCGCTGCTGCGGCGGAAACTTAAAGGCCGTTGCCCACCGCGGCTCGCGGCCCACCACGCCCAGCCGCTCCCATTCCCGCGTGTCGTCCACCTTCAGCACAGTGCCGTCGATGTCGTAGTCCAGGCGCTCACGCTGATGACCCCACCACTGGATGCGCTCATAAGCCTCCGCCACTGAACCGTGAATGCGAGTCTCAGGGTTGATGTTGAAGCCCATGTCCGCCAACCATGCCAAGGTTTCGTGATGGCTCTCGGGCCTCGTCCCCTCCACCCAGCCGAGCTGGTACATGAACATCGCCAGCGGCCGGCTGGCGGTCACCGCCGGGTCCTTCTGGCGCACCGAGCCCGCCGCCGCATTGCGCGGGTTGGCGTAGAGCGAAAGCGGCTTGCGCCCCTCGGCCTCGCGCTGCTGGTTCATTTCGCCGATGCCACCGTTCATCGCTTCGAAGCCGCTTTTCGTCATGAAGACCTCGCCGCGCACCTCCATCTTCGTCGGGTAGCTACCGTGTAGCTCTTGGGGGATCGAGGCGATCGTTCGAAGGTTCGCGGTCACGTTTTCGCCCTGGCGTCCGTCGCCGCGCGTCGCGCCCTGCACGAACCGTCCGTTCTCGTAGACGAGCGCCATCGCCAGCCCGTCGATCTTGGGCTCGCTCACGATCGCGAAGTCATCGCTATCCATGCGTTCGGCCACGCGCCGGTGCCACGCCTCCAACTCCTCGAGCGAAAAGCAGTTTCCAAGGCTTAGAAGCGGCACCCGGTGCTCCACCACGTCGAACGTTTGTAGCGGCGCGGCGCCCACTCGCTGCGTCGGCGAATCCGGCGTGATCAGCTCCGGGTACTGGCGCTCGATGGCGCGCAACTCATTGATCATCTCGTCGTAAACAGCGTCCGGGATTTCGGGCGCATCCAGTTCGTAGTAGCGCCGGTTGTGGTAGTTCAGCTGCGAACGGAGCTCTTCGCTGCGCAGCCGTGCGTCGTACTGGTTCGAATCTGCCATCGTCTAGCGATTATATCGGCTGCGCGGCCCGGCTCTATCTGTGTGTGCTGCTACACTCGAAGCCATGACCGGCCCGATTGTTGTCATCGATTACGGCGCGGGGAACCTGCGTAGCGTCGCTCGCGCCCTTACTCACGTGGACGAAGCGCCGGTGGTCTCGGCAGACCCCGAGGACATCAACCGCGCGGGGGCCGTCGTGTTGCCCGGCGTTGGGGCCGCTGCGGACACCATGTCCAACCTCATCTCTCGAAACCTTGTTGAGCCCCTGCTCCAGTACATCAACGCCGGCCGGCCCTTCCTCGGCGTGTGCATGGGATTACAGGCGCTGTTCGAACGCTCCGAAGAAGGCGGAGGACAACAGTGTTTGGGCGTGCTCCCCGGCGAGGCCCGTGTATTCGAAGCGCGCGATGGGCGCAAGGTCCCACACATGGGTTGGAATACGGTTGATTGGGCCCGTAGCCACCCGGTAGCTACTGGTATTCCGTCCGGAAGCTACTTCTACTTTGTCCACAGCTACTACCCGTGGACGGATGCCGAAGGGCTTGCCCTCGGCACAACGGAGTACGGCGTGACGTTCCCCAGCATTGTCGCTCGCGACAACATCGTGGCTGCTCAGTTTCATCCCGAAAAAAGCGGCGAGCATGGCCTCCGCCTCTACGCGAACTTCGTTGACTGGGCGCGAAAGGGCGCGCCGTTGCCTGATGAAGCGATAGCCCTCAGCACTGGCGGTGCAGCCTGATGTTCGACGTCATCCCCGCGATTGACCTTCGCGACGGCCGCTGCGTGCGCCTCTTCCAGGGCGACTATGCCCGCGAAACGGTCTACTCAGATGATCCCGTTTCCACCGCGAAGCGCTGGGAAGCGCTCGGCGCGACCCGGCTGCACGTGGTGGATCTTGACGGTGCGAAACAGGGCGCGCCGGTGAACCACGGCGTGATGGAGGCCATCTGCCGCGCCGTGAACGTGCCGGTCGAGGTGTCGGGGGGCATTCGCTCTCTCGAGACCATCGAACTCGCTTTCGCTCGCGGCGCCAGCCAGGTGCAGCTCGGCAGTGTCGCGGTCCAGCAGCCCGAACTCGTGCGCCAGGCGGTAACACAATGGGGCTCGGACATCGTCGTCTCGATCGATGCCCGCGACGGCGAAGTGCGCACGGATGGCTGGACTGCAGGAAGCGGCCTACGCGCCCTCGATTTCGCACAGACGATGGCCGAGGCCGGCGTCCGCACGTTGATGTTCACCGACATCGGCCGCGACTCAACGCTCACCGAGCCGAACTTCGAGGCGCTCCAGGAGATGGTGCGAGCGCTGCCCGGCTGCCGCATCGTTGCCTCTGGTGGCGTGGCCCACGTCGCGCACCTTGTGCGCCTCGGCGAGATCGGCTGCACCGGGGCAATCGTCGGCAAGGCGCTCTACGAAGGCACCGTGGACCTGGTGGAAGCGCTCGCCGCTGTCGAACAGTTCCGAATCTCCGAAACGGCGGATGCTTGAGTCATGCTCACCAAACGCATCATCCCTTGCTTCGATGTCGATCGCGGGCGCGTGGTCAAAGGCATCTCCTTCGTCGAACTGCGCGATGCCGGAGATCCGGTCGAACTCGCCAAGCTCTATGACGCCGAAGGGGCCGACGAACTGGTTTTCCTCGACATCACGGCGTCCTCCGATGACCGTTCCACGGTCTACGACATGGTCGCGGCGACGGCCGACCAGGTGTTTATTCCGTTCACCGTCGGCGGCGGCATCCGCAGCGCCAGTGACATGAAGATGATGCTCGAGCTTGGCGCTGAGAAGGTGAGCATCAACACCTCTGCCATTCAGACGCCCGACCTTATCAATGAAGGCGCTTATCGCTTCGGCAGCCAGTGCGTTGTCGTCGCCATCGATGCGCGACGCGTTCCGGGCAAAATCGGTCAGTGGGAAGTTTTCACGCACGGCGGCCGGAACCCCGCCGGGTTGGACGCAGTGGAGTGGGCGAAGGCCGCGGCCGCGCGCGGCGCCGGCGAACTGCTGGTCACCAGCATGGATACCGATGGCCATAAGAAGGGCTACGACATCGCGATGCTGCGCGCGATCAGCGAGGCCGTGACCGTGCCAGTCATCGCCTCCGGCGGCGCCGGCGGGCCGGAGCATATGGTCGAGGCCCTCACCGAAGGCAAAGCCGACGCTGTGCTCGCCGCCAGCATCTTTCACTTCGGCCAATACTCCATCGCCCAGGTGAAGGAGTACCTCGCCGGCGCAGGACTGCCGATCCGGCCGGTCACAAGCTCGCCGATTCCCGCCCCGTAAAGGTAAACAGTTCGTATGTCCGAAGAATCCACGCTCTCGTTCGATGCCGATGGCTTGATCCCCGCCGTGGTCCAGGATGCGGACACCCAGGCCGTCCTCGTTCTGGCCTGGATGAATCGTGAATCCATCGCTCACACCTACGCCACGGGCCGGGTGACGTTCTGGAGCCGCAGCCGCAAAGAACTCTGGGAAAAGGGCGCCACCAGCGGCAACCGCCTCGAACTCGTCTCCATCGCCAAGAACTGCGAGGCCAACAGTCTCCTCGTGAAGGCGCGCCCAAGTGGTCCTACCTGCCACACCGGTCACGAGAGCTGCTACTACCGCGAACTGGAACCTGCCTCGGACGTGCCCGCGTGACCCCAGATTATTCTTCCCTCGAATTGCCGGAACCGCCGCCAGACCGGCCCTACGTGCTCATGAATATGGTGATGTCGGTAGACGGGAAGGTCGTGATCGAGGGCACTGAGGCGGGCATCGGCTCGAAAACCGACCAACTGCTGATGCGCGAACTGCGCGTAAACGCGGACGTCGTGTTGAATGGCGCTAACACGCTCCGCGCCTCCGGCACCTCGTCGCGCCTTGGAAGCGAAGAACTCGAAGCGAAGCGCCTCGCGAACGGCAAGCCTCGGTTCCCGACCGCCGCCACGCTTTCCCGCTCGGGCGAACTGCCCCTCGACAAGGTCTTTTTCACGGCGCGCGATTTTGACGCGATTCTCTACCTCTCCGATTCTGCGCCTGCTGGACGCCGGGCCGCGGCCGTTGCCACTGGCCGCCCGGTCGAACCCGTGCCAGACGGCGGAGAGATCCCGGCGATGCTCAAGCACATGCGCCAGGAACTGAATGCAAGGGTCCTACTGGTCGAAGGCGGCCCCACTGTCAACGCTGCGATGTTCGCCCTGGGTGTGGTCGATGAGTATTTCGTCACCCTCGGACCGGTGATAGTCGGCGGACGCGACACCCTGACGGCGGTGGAGGGTCCTGCTGCCTTTTCACGCGAAGACGTGAAGTACCTCCAGCTACTAACTACGGTCCCTAACGCCGAGACGAATGAGGTCTACCTGCATTACCGCGTTCGGCGCGACAGCTAGGTGGCGACCCGGCGCCGCGGCGAACGGCTAGAACACGCGTTCTAAGTCTGCTAGAATCCCTGTGGGGTGGCGCGGCTGGTTCTCCGCTGCGAATCGACATCCCAATCTAACCCACAGACAATCGCCTAATGCCTCTCGACCACATCCTTGTCCGCGGCGCCCGCGAGCATAACCTCAAGAACATCGATGTCCGCATCCCGCGCGACCAACTGGTGGTCATTACGGGGCTGTCCGGCTCGGGCAAGTCTTCGCTCGCCTTCGATACCATTTACGCCGAGGGCCAACGTCGCTACGTCGAGTCGCTTTCCGCCTACGCCCGCCAGTTCCTGGGGTTGATGGAAAAGCCGGACGTAGACCACATCGACGGCCTCTCACCCGCGATCTCGATCGATCAGAAGTCCACCTCCAACAACCCGCGATCAACAGTCGGCACGGTCACTGAGATCTACGACTACATGCGTCTCCTCTGGGCACGTGCTGGGCGGCCGCACTGCCCAACCTGTGGGCGCCCGATTGAAAAGCAGACCGTTCAGCAGATCGTCGATGCCACGCTTAACTACCCGCCGGGTTCCCGGCTTCTGCTTCTCGCGCCTGTTGCCCGCGCCAAAAAAGGCGAGCACACGGGCATCTTCGATGAGGCACGCCGCGCCGGATTCGTCCGTGTGCGGGTAAACGGCATCGTCAGTGACCTCGACGAGGAGATGACGCTGGACAAGAAGAAGCGGCACGACATCGACGTTGTTGTGGACCGGCTCGTCGTCCCCGAACCCGGCACGGATCCCACCGCCACGTCGCGCATCGCCGATTCGGTTGAGACGGCGCTAAAAGTCGGCCAGGGCGTGATGATCGTCGCTCCATCGGAACCTCCGCGGCGCGGGACGAAGGCCGCGGCCGAATCCGAGCGCATCTTCTCTGAGCACTTCTCTTGCCCTTACGACGGCACCTCCATCGGTGAGATCGAGCCGCGCACCTTCAGCTTCAACAGCCCGCACGGCGCCTGCCCGAAGTGCACTGGGCTCGGTGTGGAGATGGAGATCGACCCCACGCTGGTCATTCCCGACCGGTTGAAGTCGCTCTCAGGTGGCGCGGTTGAGCCGTGGTCCAAGTCGCCGAGCGTTGCTGGCTGGTACATGCGCCAACTGGAGGCCGTCGCCGCAGACCTGGGTTTCTCGGTCGACCAGCCGATTCGCGAGCTCTCCGAAGAACAGATTCAAGCGGTGCTCTACGGCACCGGCGAGCGCACCCTGAACCTGAAGTTCACGAACCAGTACGGCCGTACCCAGACCTACGACACGAAGTTCGAAGGCGTCGTCACCAACCTTCAGCGCCGTTACAAAGAGACGGACTCCGACTACATTCGCGCAGAGATCGAAAAGTACATGGGCAGCGTGCCCTGCCCGCAGTGCAAGGGCCGTCGCCTCCGCCCTGAAGCGCTTGGTGTGCTCATCGATGACCGGTCGATCGTAGAAGTGACGAACCTTGGCATTGCCACTGCTCGCGCCTGGGCCGAACGGCTGGCCGCGCCAGAAACGCCGTTGAACAAGCGCGAACAGACGATCGCCCACCAGATCCTGAAGGAGATTCGCTCGCGCCTCGAGTTCCTGGAAGACGTCGGCCTCGACTACCTCACGCTGGACCGCGTCTCCGGCACGCTTTCGGGAGGCGAATCGCAGCGAATCCGCCTCGCTACTCAGATCGGCTCGGCGCTCATGGGCGTCCTCTATATCTGCGATGAGCCGTCCATCGGCCTCCACCCGATCGACGGTGACCGCCTGATCAAGACGCTCGAACGGCTGCGGGATCTCGGCAACACGGTGCTCATCGTCGAACACGACGAAGCGATGATGCGCGCCGCCGACTGGGTGATCGATATGGGACCAGGCGCAGGCATCCACGGCGGATGGCTGGTCGCCGAAGGCGACATAGAGGCGATTAAGGCCTGCCCCGAAAGCATCACCGGCGCCTACCTCTCGGGTCGGCGCGAGATCCCGGTGCCGAAGGAGCGGAGGCTCGGTAACGGCAACAGCGTCTGGGTCCGCGGCGCCCGCGAAAACAACCTGAAGAACATCGACGTCGAGATCCCGCTCGGCCGGCTTGTAGCCGTTACTGGCGTCTCCGGCTCCGGCAAGTCCTCGCTGATCACAGACATCCTCGTGCGCCGCGCGACGAACGTCCTCCATCACGGGCGCCAACGTCCCGGCCTCCACGACGTCGTCGAAGGTCTAGAGAACATCGACAAGATCGTCGACATCGACCAATCGCCGATCGGCCGTACTCCGCGGTCGAACCCCGCCACATATACGGGCGCATTCACGATTATTCGCGACATGTTCGCGTCGGTGCCGGAGTCGAAGGCCCGGGGCTACAAAGCTGGTCGCTTTAGCTTCAACGTGAAGGGCGGGCGCTGCGAAGAGTGCTCGGGCGACGGCTACAAGGTTGTCGAAATGCAGTTCCTCCCGGACGTCACCGTGCCGTGCGAGATCTGCCACGGTAAGCGCTACAACCGCGAGGCACTGGAGATCCTCTTTCGCGGTAAGAACATCGCCGAAGTGCTCGACATGACGGTTTCCGAAGCGGCCGAGTTTTTCGAGCGTTTCCCGCGCGTCAAACGGATCATGGACACTCTTGAGGCGACAGGCCTTGGTTACATTCACCTAGGTCAGCCAGCCACAACTCTTTCGGGCGGCGAGGCGCAGCGCATCAAGCTCGCCTCCGAGCTCTCCCGCCGCTCGACCGGTCGTACGCTATACATCCTTGATGAGCCCACTACCGGGCTCAGTTTCCAGGACGTCTCCCACCTGCTGCACGTGCTGCAGCGGCTGGCCGATGCGGGCAATACGGTGCTCGTCATCGAACACCACCTCGACGTGATCAAGTCTGCAGACTACCTGATCGACCTCGGGCCAGCGGGCGGCGATCGCGGCGGCGAGATCATCGCCACCGGTACGCCCGAGGAGGTGGCAGGCGTGCCGACTAGCTTCACCGGACAGTATCTTCGCCCGATTCTCGAGGCTGCGGGAACGCTGGCACCTAACGTAAAACTCGCGCCGCCAGCGAAACCAGTAGTGCGCAAGTCGCGTTCCGCCGCGCTGGCTACGCCGCCACTTAGCGAACCGGTGGCCGCTAAGCGCAACGGCAAAGTGCCCGCGCTAGCGAATGAAACAGAGGAATCCCCCGACGCTGCGACCGCCCGCGCCGCAGCAACGATCGCCACGCGCATCGAACGGGAATCGGCGCCCCAGCAGCCGCGCCCGCAAACCAAGGCCGCCGCCAAGCGCGAACGCCAGGCTGCCCATCCGCGCAAGGAGACGGCCAGCGAGCGCAACCTCCGTGAAAAGCGCGAGTTGGAGAAAACCGACAAGGTCTGAGGCTTCGCATGGCGACACTCCCCGTCGCGTTTCAACTTGGTGGGGGGAGTACCGATGAAATTCGGGATGGGTGTCCCCTTCTCAGACGCCCGATTAGCAGTTGACCTGGCCAGCCACGTGGTGGATCGAAGCGCACTGGATGCTGCCCCCACACCGGACGGCATCGCGCAGTTCCGCGAGCGGATCGCGGCGGGTCCGCCCACGGCGGGCTAGCGGCGATTGGGCGGACCTGGTGGTGGTAAAATAGGGGTCATGGCAGATGACCCTTTCGTGGTCGATCCCGCAACGAACCTCCGGACCGCACTTGCGATGGCGGACGCGGGGATCAGAATGAAGCGTGAAAGCCTGCGACGCTCGCATCCTGACGCGAGGCAGGAGGAGGTGAGGCGGCTCTTGCAGGAATGGCTCGATAGTAAATCACTAGACTTCCCAGGAGTACGCCGATCGTGGCCACGCCGTCGCTCGTGAGCCCATTCGACGAGACACTACGGGCGGTAGTCCAGGACCTGCGTAAGCTCGCCGTGCCCTGGGCATTGGTGGGCGGCGTTGCGGTCTCTGCCCGCGGAAATCCGCGTTTTACGAACGATTTCGACTTTGCGATCGCGGTGGCAGACGATCGCGAGGCCGAAAGAACGGTTGCCGGCATCTTTCGTTGGGCTACCGCGTCGCCTTCCTGCTCGAAAACGAGCTGACCTTCATCGGGCGCGAGAGGCGCCTCAACTCATGAACGATCGTGGCAAAGCGGGAGACAAAGACTTGCAGGCCGATCTCGCAAAGCTGATCGCGCGGCACCGATCACCGTAGCCCCGCGATCGCCCCATTCAGCAGGTCCGCCGCTTCCCACTGGAGGAAGTGCCCGGCGTCTCGCACCAGGAACGGACCGATATGGTTGGGGAAGACCACCGCCGCCATTTTGTCGAACTCCGGATAAAGGACGTGATCCGACGGCCCGAACAGGATGAGCGTCCGCGTGGGATTCGGCGTTGCCATCACTGAGGGCTCGCTGCGTGCCTTTTCGTTGAATGAGCTCTCGTATGCGCCAAAACTTGCCCGCAGCTTCTCCCCGTCAGCGAACGGTTCGGTCATAAAGTCCACCTCCTCGGCCGTGAATGCGCCGGGATGTCCCCAGAACCGCGATGTGTAGAAGGTGGCGATGTAACGTCGCCGCTTCTCTGGCGTGTCGAGCTCGGCTGCAAGTGCGTCACCATCCGTGC
Source organism: Tepidiformales bacterium (assembly GCA_038323265.1). GTDB lineage: Bacteria > Chloroflexota > Dehalococcoidia > Tepidiformales > Tepidiformaceae > PNKC01. The sequence goes on along the minus strand of JBBQGT010000003.1, from coordinate 11,684 downwards.
CCTGGCGGAGGAAGTAGTCGCTCGCTTCCCGCGCCGGGCGGGTGCGCATTCCCGCCATGCCCTCCTTGTCGAACGGAAGCGGCGAATTAAACAGCGTCATCCGTTCGACGAAGCCCGGAAAGCGCAGCGACAGGTCCTGGATCACAGGCCCGCCGAGGTCCCCGCCAGCCACCGCGACGTGTTCGTTGCGCAGATGGTCATGCACCAGCGCGTAGAGGTCGCGGCTGTGCGAAGGCACATCGTGGAAGCCGTCCGGGCCTACATCGGAATCGCCGAATCCCCTCAGGTCTGGGACCATCACCTCGAATCCGGCCGCCGCCAAGGGCGCGATGTTTCGCCACCAGATGCGCTTCGTCTCCGGCCAGCCGTGTACCAGCAGCAACGGCTTGCCGCCCACCCCCTCGTGCACGAACGCCTGCGAGAAGCCGCGCACGCTTGTCGTTTCAATATGAAACCGGTCTGGGCTGAGGTCGTCGTTCATCGGCGCAGGATAGCCGTTTGCCCAGACCGCCGTGGCTCGTCAGGCTTGGGACACACCCCCTGGAGGAGAGAGCCGTGGCCTACCGCGCCCTCGTTGTGAACAAGACAGATGACGCCTTCAGCATTGGCGTCCAGCAGCTGGACGAAACTCAACTGCCCGCTGGCGACGTGACCATCCGCGTCGAATGGTCGAGCGTGAACTACAAGGACGGTCTTGCCTGTTCCGCGAACGGACGCGTCGTGCGCTCCTACCCAATGGTGCCGGGCGTGGACCTCGCGGGCACGGTGGTCTCCTCTACGGACAACCGGTTCGAGGCGGGTAACCGAGTGATCGTCACTGGCTTTGATGTCGGCGTCGCCCACCCTGGCGGATTCGCGGAACTCGCGCGCGTCCCAGCCGATTGGGTTGTGCCGCTGCCCTCCGGCCTGACGACCAAAGAGGCGATGGCGATCGGCACTGCCGGACTCACCGCCGCCCTTTCGGTCGATGCTTTGGAGCGGAACGGCCTCCGCAAAGAGCAGGGCACGGTCCTCGTTACGGGGTCCACCGGCGGCGTTGGCAGCACCGCAGTCAGCATGCTCGCCCAGCTTGGTTTCACCGTGGCCGCCAGCACTGGCAAAGAATCCGAGCACGACTTCCTCCGCAGCCTAGGCGCGACCGAGATTCTTTCACGTTCCGATGTCAGCGCCGAAAGCACCCGCCCGATGGAGACCGAGCGTTGGGCCGCGGCGGTGGATCCCGTCGGCGGCGCGACAACAGCCTACCTGCTGCGTACCACGAAGTACGGCGGGTCGGTCGCGGTGAGCGGATTGACCGGCGGCGGGACCGTCAACACGAGTGTGTTCCCGTTCATTCTGCGCGGTGTGAATCTGCTTGGCATCGAATCGGTGACCTGCCCCATGGAGCGTCGGCTAGCGATGTGGAAGCGGCTCGAGACGGACCTCGAGCCCCACGGGCTGATGGAGTCGATCGCCGTCGAGACAGACCTCGATGGAGTACCAGCGGTCGCTGAACAGATTCTCGCAGGGCTGGTGCGCGGCCGGACGCTGGTGCGCGTTACTGGCGATTAGCGTCTTGAAACTCGATCCCCGAGACTACGCCAGCATCACATCATGGAGCATCGAATGACCGAGAAAACTGCAGCAGGCATCCTCGCTGAAATCCACGAGGCCCACGCCGGTTACATGTCCGAACTGAACCAAGCCGGGAACGTCTGGGAGACGAAGCCCTCCGGCGGTGAAGGCGAGGACGCCTGGTCGTCCCGGCAAGTCGCCGAACACATTGCCGGTTCCAATCTGTTCTTTGGCGCAGGCATTGCAGACGCCATCGGCGCTAAAGCACCCGCCCTCGAGCGCCTCTCCCTCGCGTCGGCTGCCGATGCAACGGCCAAGACGGCAGAGACCCATGCGGCCCTGGCAGGCGTTTGCGAGAAGATCGAAGACAGTGACCTTGCGATGGAAGTGGACCACCCGCGCCTCGGAAAGCAGACGCTGGGGAGCATCCTGGGCATCGTCGTCCACCACTACGGCGACCACGCGAACCAGCTCAAAACGCTCCGCGGCTAGCTAGCTTTCCACGCCAAATGTGGCCGGGTCTGTGCATCCGGCCCCTTCGCGTCGGTTCCGGATCCAGGCATTGCTATGTCGGCACTTCGACTCGCGCCAACAGTTCGTCGTACACCTCGGCAGTGATCGGCCGGACAACGCGCCCGAGCCCCGTCCAGTGCTCCCACTTCCAATCTCCGGTGGCGCGCGGTTGGGGTTGTGGTGGGGTGAGCAGCGGCCGCAGCTTGCTGGCCAGCATTAGGTGGTAATGCTCCGTCAGTGGCAACGCTTCGTTCACTAGCCCGATCCAGTACTCCATCTCGCTCCCGTCCACCGAGAACGTCGTGCCCAAGTACCGGTATCGCCCGCCCATGGGACGCGAGGCGCTGTTGATATACCGCGCAGCCTCGCCGAAGCGTCGTCGCACAGCTGCGCCGCCCAGGGCGTAAAGCCGGTTCGTGCCGATCGCCTGCTCCAACGAGACGCTGCCGATACCGAGGATGTCGCGCTGGACGAACTCCGCGTACTGCGTAGCCATCGCGTCGGGATCGTCCTCGAGCGCCTCGATCACTTGCGACCAGGTGACTGGTTGCCAGGGGCTCGGCAAGCCATCGCGCCGCAGGCCGAGCATCACGCACGCCGGCGCCACGGCCCATTCGGCAGCCACCGCCTCGAGAGCAGGCAGCGCGCCCTCATCGGCTCCTGCCTCTATCTGCACCTCGACGAGTGCGCGGCGACCGCCTTCGAAAGTCAGCAGCAGGTCCGCCACTCCAGCTTCGGCCATGCGCGGCTGCACTTCGACAAGCGCCAACGGTTCCCCGTGAATGCCCGCTGCGTTGGCAAACAGGGTGGTCAGCATGCGATGGCCCTGGCTCAGAAAGTAAGCCAGACCGCTGGTGCAGTAGTTCTCGAATGGCGTCGCGGGCGAGCCCGGTTGAAACGCGGAGAGCATCGTGAACAGGTTCGATTCAGGCATTCCCTCCAGTATCGCCGCCGACCTTCGAGAGAGCCACACTTTGAACCCAGGCAGGCAGCCTGACCTCTCAGGGGGTCCGTCGATACGATGCCCCTAATACGTGTGAGGGTGCCCGCAATGGAACAGCGCGGCGTGCGAGACTACCTGAGGCAGAAAGCTGAGTCGTTACGTGCTGCAGCGGGGGCCCGGCCGAGCGACGCCGATTGGCATGAATCCGTCTCTGCGACCTGTGTCGCCGATGACTTGACCGGCGTGCGCAAACTGCGCATTCGCGATTGGCAGTTCATCGGAGATTCGGGACCAAGCTTCGGCGGGTGGTCGTTAGGCCCGTCCTCACCCGAGCTGCTCTGCGGCATTATCAGCACCTGCTGACGCACACCTACGAAATTGGTGCTGCGATGATGGGCATTCCGGTCGACCGCAATGAAGTGCACGTCAGCGCCGACAACAATGACACGCTTCGTCAACATTGACACCGAGGAGTCGGCGTTGCCCTACAACATCGAGGCGCGCGTTTCCCTCGAAGCCGATGAGGCGACCGCCGGCCAGTTGGCGCAACTCCATCGCTATGCAAGCGAGGGCTGCCCGCTCACGAACCTGGTGCGCACTGCGACGCCTGTGACGGTCCTCGTCGAGTCCGTGTAGCTCAGCCCTCCGTCACGCCGTAGTCGACCCACTCGGTCGCGAGCCGGAAGACACGGGTGCTCGATACTTCGGTGAGGGCGCGGCGAGCGCGCAGCGCATCCAGGTAGGCCGCATGCAGCGAGCGAGTGCTCTCGTTCGCGTCGGCCGGGAGCGCCGCATCGTCCCGCGTCGATTCCCAGTGGGCCATTGAAGCGTATGCGGTGTTTAGCACCACTTCGTTGCTCGGCCCGCCGTGCATGTTTGTGAAGAAGCCCACGAGCTTGCAGCCGCGCGCCTCCATGTACGGCCAGATGCCTTCACGGGAGAGCCGTTCGAACTCCGCAAAGCTGCCGCGGCGAATAGTAAAACTGCGCTGGACGACAACGGTCATGATTGGTTCCTCCGATACCCTGAGACTACCGGATTCGAGGGGTTGAAGTGAGGCGCGCCAGCCAGGGATTGCCAGGCTCGACGAGCTCGAGGGCGTTGCGCAGCCACGCTTTGTGCCGCTGCTCCAGCAGCGGCAGCGCGGCCTCGAAGTCGGCCTCATCTTTGGGCCGCGGCGCTTTCGATTTGAAAAGCAGTTGAATTTCGGGCGCGAGATGGGGGACGCCATCTTTCAGCCAGGTCAACGACTGGATCGTGCGCCGGATCCTCTCGTCGCGGCGAAAGAGCCACTCGTCGCCATTGCTTTCGTTCAGCATCAACTGGAACCGCCACGGGTCATCCGGGCCGCGACGCGCCCAGATGTCGTGTACGCCAGCGGGCAGTTGCTCGCCCGTGCGCCACGGCCGCAACGCGCCAGGCGGGTCGGCGGCGTGCAGTTCCCAGCCAGCCAGGTGGCGTTGAATCGTCAATTGGTCGTCCCTGAACAACCCGGCGTCCACATCGTCATGAGGTCGAAAGCTCTTCCCCACAAACGCCTCAATCGCATATCCGCCAGCAATCCACCACGGCGCGCTTAATCCGGCCAACAGTGCGGTCACTTCTGCCGGTGTGATCGCCTCCCAACGTCCCAACGGTGAGTCAGCCATCTAGTTCCTCTTGCCTCCACGCAGGGGCCGGTCTCCGCGCTCGCGGCGGCCGGGCCGGGTGCTATCCTAGTGCCGTTCGGATGAGCGACTGAATGTGCACCGAATCCCAGGCAGCGTGCGTTTCACGGTCTTAAGTTCGGGCGCGCTGAGTGACGTAACATTGTGCCACAACTTCTGGAGGTCTTGATTTGGCGCTGGCAATGACAAAGGACGAACGGGAAGCGTTTCTCGCGGATGTGCACATAGGCGTGCTTAGCGTCTCTTCCCCGGGCAGGGGCCCGATCTCGGCACCGGTTTGGTACAGCTACGAACCCGGCAGGGACGTCATCATCCTCACGGGCACGAACGCTCCGAAAACGCTCATGATGCGGGAGCAAGGCCGCGCCACGCTCGTGGCGCAGACCGAGCAGGCGCCGTACAGCTACGTCACCGTCGAAGGGCTGGTAACGCTCGGCCCCCTCGACGGCGATGACTCGCTGAAGATGGCCGTCCGCTATCTCGGGCCCGAGATGGGCAAGCAGTACGCCAGCGGCGATAGCGGCGGCAGCCTGAAGGCCAGCCTAAAGCCCGCCCGCTGGCGCTCCCAAGACTACCGCAAGCTCCGAATGTAAGGACCGTCGCATTTCGTGCGATGGTACAATTCGCCCGTGACACAAGAGGTGACAGCGTGAGCGCCCTGCGGTCTTCCCTCCCCGTGCCAGACCACGTCCCCAGGCTTGATGCGGGGGACGTCATGTCGCGCGCCGAATTCCATCGTCGCTACGCCCAACATCCCGAAATTAAGTCGGCCGAGCTCATTGAGGGAGTTGTCTACTTGGCATCACCACTACGGGCTAGAGACCACGGAGACCAGGATCTGGATATGAGCGCTTGGTTGGGAGCCTACCGGGCATCCCATCCCGATATTCGAGGTTCGTCCAACGCAACCGTGATCCTCGATCAGGATAACGAAGTGCAGCCCGATATCAGCTTGCGTCGGACCTCGGTCTCGGCCTCCAGCCAGATGACGGACGGAGGTTATCTAGAGGGCCCGCCGGAACTCATAGTCGAAATTTCCGCCAGTTCCACGTCGATGGACCTCCATCAGAAAAAAAACGCGTACCGCCGTAACGGCGTCCAGGAGTACATCGTCTGGCGTGTGCTTGATGGGGCGATCGACTGGTTCGCCCTCCAGGACGGGCAGTACGTGGAGTTAATCCCCGATGCCAACGGCGTGATCGAAAGCGCCGTTTTCCCGGGCCTCCGGCTGGATGTGCCCGCGATGCTCGCCGGCGAACTCGAAAACGTGCTGGTCGTGCAATCCGCCGCGAGTTGACGATTTACCCGCGACGCTTTTCTCTCCACGCCCCAACGATGGAGCCTGCGCCGTACGTTGCGTGCATCGTCGCCATCGCGACGAACGTGAGCAACGGGTTCGCCCCCGTCTTCTGCGCGACGCTTCGCGCCGTGAACAGCCCACCGGCCACGTAGGCCACGGAGAGAAGCAGCAGCAGCTTTCGCGCTCGCTTGATCACGAAGCCCACGAGCCAGAGCGCGGGGCCGCCGCCGACCATCGCGGCCGGGGCGAAGTGCCGCACTTGCAACGGCCGTCCACGGCTCAGCAAAGTGCCTTTTGCGGCGCCGTACTCCCAATACTGCTTCGCAAGCGCCTGCAGCGTGCGCCGCGGGAAGTACGAACTGTGAATCGTAGGGACGAGCATGATTTTGCCGCCCGCCTCGATCAGCCGCGCGTTGTAGCTGTCCTCGTCCGCCCCATCGACCGTCTCGTCGAACCGGCCGACAATCTCCCACACCTTGCGGTGGTAACAGCCGAACGGGACCGTATCGACCTCCGCCTCCTTGTCGGCGTAACGAAATTTCGCATTCCCCACGCCGAACGGCGAGGACATCGCCGCCGCGATCGCCTTGCCCACTGTGCCTTCGCCGATCGTCTCGATCGGCCCGCCAACGCAGGCCGCGCCCGTCCGTTGCAGCGCTTCTACGGACGCCCGCACGAAATCGGCGCGGACGTGGCTGTGCGCGCCGATGATAATCCAGCAGTCCCCGCGCGCTGCATCCATTCCAGCGTTCAGGCCGCCAACGGTGATACGCAGCGGGTTATCAACCAGTTCAAGCCGGGCGAACGGCGCGCGGTAGCCGGTCACTAACTCGCGCGTGCGGTCCGTGCTGCCGCCATCGGCAACGATCACTTCGATTCCGTCGGGGCCGTAATCCTGGGCCGCCAGCGAATCGAGTAGCGGGACGATGTAGCGCTCTTCGTTCAGGCAGGGGATGACGATGGAAACCAGGGGCCTCACGGGCACCACAAGGGGGGCGTCATCCAGGCGGTCGCTGGCCGATTGTGTGCTCATGGTCCTTACCCCGTGCGCTGTTGGCGCTTGTTGGCGGTGATGATCGCTTCGGCAGCTTGTTCTACCCGAGCCGAAACGGCGTCCACGTTGTGGTATTTGCTCACCCAAGCCCGGCTGGCTCCTCCGATGTGCGTGCGTTCGCTGGCGTCGTCGACGAGCCGGATCACGGCCGTGGCAATATCGAACCCATCGACAGCCAGGACGAAGGGCGGAAACTCCTCGTACGCGCCTCGGTGGGAGAACCACGATACCACTGGACGGGCACAGGCCATCGATTCGAGTTCGGCCATGCCCACCACGCCCAGCAACACCTGGCCGATAACCACGCCATGCTGGGAGATGATCTCGGGCAGGTGGTTGCGCGGCTGATGAGGGATGAGCGTCACGTTCGGAAGCGCCCCGAGGTCCTCGGCATAGTCGCCGCCCGCGAACGCCGTGATCCTGATGTCCGGACGCATCGACGCCAGCCGTCGGCAAGCATCGAGGATGCGCGGCGCCCCCTTGATGTCGCTCAGTGAGCAGCAGATGAACACGGAGTCGCGCCCGCCAGCTGGTTCGATCGGCCGGAAGAGCTCAGCATCTACCGGGTTTGGCAGGAATTCGGCGTCAGGGCGGCGCGCCAGCACGTAGGCCGCCAGGTCCGGCGTGGCGTAGTACACCTTTTCGGCGTTACGCAGAGCCCGTTGAATCATCGGGCGCGTAAATGGCGTGATTTCGCGCACATCGCTGCCATGGCAGTGAAGCATATACGGAAACTTCCCGAGCACGCCCATCATCCCCAGGTACGCGTAGTGGATGTGCACGATATCGAAGTTGCCCTCGCGCACTTTCCGGATGATCTGCGCCCATTCCACGCCACGCACCGGCCCAACGACGGGTTTCACCATCCAAGGCAGGCCGCCGCCGAAGAGCCTCGGCCGGATGACCGTCACATCGTGCCCACGGTCACGCAACCCCTTGGCGAGGTCCGAGGCGACCGAGGCGATGTCGTTAATCTCAGCGATGCGCATACGGCGCCCTTAGAGTTCCTGGCTGTCCGACCGGATCTGGGAAAGCCATTCGATGGTGTAGATCGCGATTAACCCAAAAACGATTGTCACCGCGAACACAATCGCGATGCGCCCCTTGTTTGAACCGGAGAGCCCACCGGAGAACGTGTACGACGTATCGATGTCGCTCTGTGCGCTCGTCACCGCGACTATCGCGTTGTTGAGGCTGCCGTACGACTCGTGCTTTTTCTCGTTGAGTGTCCGCACATGGTCAATTGCACTCTGTATCTCGACTGAGAAGCCGCCGTCAGCCATCCCATCGCGCTGCTGCCGAAGCAATGTGATCGCCCGACGGGTGACCGTCGCGCCTGCTGTGTCACCCCCAGCTTCTTGCTCTGAGGCTTTCGCGATCAGTGCGGCCTCCTGCCTATTCAATTCGTCCAGGAGGCTCACCGAAGTGGTATTGCGGGGACGGATCATTTCGTCCACCGGCAAATTCAATGCCTCAAGTTTGGGTCGCAGGTCTGTGTATGACGTTGCAAAATCCCGCTCGAACTCATCGGCGACCGCCTGGATTTTAGTAATGAAGCGTTCACGGTACAGCCCGTCTGGCGCCTGGTATTCCTTCGTGAAGACCTCCACGAACGCTGCGCGATACCGCTCTGCGGTCGCCTTGTCCTGATCTTCGACCGAGACGGTAAGTATCCCCCGGGAAACGCCGTCCGCCACGGAAATCGGCGCAAGCGAGATGGCGAAGCGACCGTAGTTGAAATTCGGGTCGCCGATTTTGTCTATGACCTTCTGCTTGAAGCGCGGGTCGGAAGCCATCGATTGCGCTTCAAACACCCGCAATCCGCGGTCGCCGCCGGAAGCCAGTTGCTGCACCACCGTCTCGAGCTGCATGGTTGCCACCGCGTTCGCCTTGCCTGCGAAGCTATCAAACGAAAGTGCGATCAGTACACCGATGAGGAGGAATGGAATGAACACCCACCACCGCCGCTTCAGGAGGTTAAGGTCGCGCTGGAGGCCGCTGGTACGGGGGGGCATTGGGCCGTAGCGTATGGGGAGGCCGGTACCCGGTCAATTGTGAACGCCATCACGAAGGCTCGATCGACCGATGATCTTTCTCGCCTTATTACTCTCCGCCGAAGTTGCCGTTCTCTGCGCCGCAGTCATCCTGCGCGAGCCCAAGCTCCTCATCCCCGCCGTCGTCCTGGGCCTTCCAATAGAGTACTTCGGCACTCAGGCCCTCGGTACGCTCTCTGAGGGCGGTTTGAGCGGCGCTGTCCGGGCGCTCCTCAACCCCGGGAAAGCAGCCATGCTCGCCACGATCGTCGTTGCAATCGTGCGTGCCCGCCACAACCCGGGCCGCCTCTTCCCCGATTCGGCCGTGCTCGTCCCGATCTGCGCGCTGCTCGCCATCGTCGTCCTCGGTGTCGCCTGGTCCGATTCGCTGCGGCCGGAAAACTCCATCCTGATCATGCCCATGTACGTCGCTTTCGTTTTCGCCGCCCCTTCGCTCATTGAGAACCGGCGGGATGTGGAACGCATCGTCGGCGCGTTTCTCTTCATCGCCGCTGTCCTCGCGGCGATTGCAATCGCCCAACGGCTGCTGGGCGTGTACAACTGGCGCGCGATCCTCGTTCAGTCGGATGACTACAGCTACCGCTCCAACGCCACATTCGCAGACCCCAACAACCTCGCCCGCTACTTCGCGGTCTCCATGTCCCTTGCCATCGGCCTGCTGCTCTCCACCGGCCCCCGCCGCCAGACGGTTTACCTCGCGATCCCTATGCTCGTGCTCTGCGCTGCTGGCATCGTCGCCACAGCCTCCCGGTCCGGCTGGTTGATGCTGGTTTTCTGCACCTTCATCGTCGTCCTGATTTCGCCGATCTCGCGCTATACCAAGGGCAAGCTGATATTCGGCGCGGCGGGCGCGCTTGTGGCGATGCTCGCGCTTCTCTTCCTGCAGGGCGGCACCAACGCAGAACGTGTGAAGTCGCTAGCGAGCGGCGTCCAGGTCATTGGCCAGCGCGAATTCCTCATCAAAGCCGGCTGGCAGATGTTCAAGGACAGCCCCTTCATCGGCGTAGGCTCCGGCAACTATCAGCACGCGTTGGTCGTCAGCTATCTGGATATCATCCCGCCCTGGGCACGGACCACGCTCTCGCACACCTCGCTCATTTCACTTCTCGCAGAACTCGGGATTGTCGGCATGCTGGCCTTCCTGCTGGTGGTCGTGCGAGTCGGAATCTCTGTGATCCGCGCCTATTTCGCGACCACCGTTGAGTACAACAGGCTGATAATCGGCTGGCTCGGCGCCTCGATGATCGGCATCGTTCTCGTTAGCCAGAGCGAGGGCCGTCTGCTTGATGAGCCCTACCTTTGGCTGATCCTCGCGATGTTCGTCGCGCTGGAGACTGGGTCCGGTTTCCGTAGCCTTCGCGAAGCGCGGACCGTTGAGGTCGAAAAGGCAGCAGCCGTCCGTGCGCCGCAGGGCAAGCTAACTAAGGATGGCCGCTCGCCCCGTCTCGCTCCAGACTTACCCGGAGTTCGCGCAGTCCAGACTGACTGACGTTCGAGTCCACCATTGGCCGTTCGCGACAGCCCCTTCGTGACCATAGAATTGCTGCCATGCATACGGTCTTTGCCGGTGGCGTGGGCGCCTCCCGTTTTCTCCAGGGGATGGTCCAGGCGGTCCCGCCGCACGATGTGACCGTCATTTCAAACACTGGCGACGATGTCGAAATGTTTGGCCTGCACGTCTCGCCAGATACGGACATCGTCATCTACGCCCTCGCCGGCGCGGTCAACCCCGAGACTGGCTGGGGGCTGACGGGCGACAGCTTCGCCGTCGTCGACCAACTCCAGCGCTTTGGCTACGAACGCTGGTTCAACCTCGGCGATAAAGATCTGGCGATGGCCATCCACCGCACCCGGCTTCTCCACGAAGGCTGGCCGATGCACGAAATCGTCGCAGGGCTGGTGACATCGTGGGGGCTGGCCTGCACCATCCTGCCGATGACCAACGAACGCATCGAAACGCGTATTACTGGGCCGTCTGGTGAACTTCCGTTCCAGGATTACATGGTTCGGCTGCGCACCGAGCTAGATGTGAGCGACATCCGCTTCGCCGGGGCTGAAAACGCGAAGCCAGCACCCGGCGTGATTGAGGCGATTCGAGATGCCGAGACGGTCATCCTGGCGCCCAGTAACCCGCTGGTCAGCATCGGCCCAATCCTCGCCGTGCCCGGGATCCGCGAGGCGCTCGAAGGTTCGAAAGCGAAGCGGGCCGCAATCAGCCCGATCATCGCCGGCCAGGTGGTTAAAGGCCCCGCTGCCAAGATGATGACCACCCTCGGCTACGAGGTCTCGGCGCTCGGCGTGGCGCGCATCTACGCCGGTCTCATCGACCTGATGGTGATCGACAACCTCGACCGAAACCTCGCGCCACAGATCGAAGGCCTCGGCATGCATTGCCTGGTGACCGACACAATGATGACCAGTAGTGAACGCAAGGCGGAACTGGCGCGCGATGTCCTCGCGGCGCTCGAGGCGATCTAGTTGCCCATCACGGCGCTCGTCCCACTCAAGCCGCCAACGGAAGCGAAGGCGCGGCTGGCGGGCTTGCTTTCGCCCGAAGAGCGCGCAGAACTGGCGCGTGCGACGTTTCGTACCGTCGCCG
>JBBQGT010000002.1:0-68074 GCA_038323265.1 Tepidiformales bacterium | reverse complement strand
TCGGCTCGGGGACCGCTGCCGCGATCTCCTCGGCCTCGGCGATGACATCGATGTCTGGCTCTTCGCCGGGTGCGAAGGGGACGAACGAGGCGGGCGATTCAGCACGGTCTGCAGCCGCCTGGCTGTGGATGTCGATGCGCCAGCCAGTCAACTTGGCCGCCAGCCGCGCATTCTGGCCTTCTTTGCCAATGGCCAGCGAGAGCATGCTGTCGGGCACGCGGACGGTGGCCTTGTGCTCGTCGGGGTCGATGGTCACTTCGAGCACTTGCGCCGGGCTGAGGGCGTTCGAGACGAAATTGGCGGGATCGGGATCCCACTTGATGACGTCGATGCGCTCGCCCGTCAGTTCGTTGACGATGTTCTGGATGCGGCTGCCGCGCATGCCCACGCAGGCGCCGATCGGGTCGATGTTCGCGTTCCGCGAGTAGACCGCCACCTTGCTGCGGTGGCCGCCTTCGCGAGCGATGCTTTTGATCTCAACGGTGCCCGCCAAGATCTCTGGCACTTCCATTTCGAACAAGCGCCGCAAGAGGTTGCGATGCGAGCGGCTGACCACGACCTGCGGGCCTTTGACAGCCTTCACCACTTCGAGCAGCAGCACCTTCGCACGCTGGCCGGGGCGTAGGTGCTCGTTGCGCACCTGCTCGGTATATGGCAGGACAGCCTCGGTCCCTTTGCCCAACTCGATTATCGCCTGGCGGGGCTCCACGCGCTGCACCGTGCCGACGATGATTTCGCCTTCGCGCCCGGCGTATTCATCGAAGACGGCGTCGCGCTCTGCTTCGCGCAAACGCTGGAGGACGACCTGCTTGGCGGTCTGAGCGGCGATGCGTCCGGCGTTGTCTGGAATCTTGATTTCGAAGTCGAGGACATCGCCCTCGGCGGCGTTGAGCTTGTAGCGCTTGGCTTCCTCGATGGAGATTTCGACGTTGGGCTCAACAACGTCTTCAACCACGGCCTTCTGCATGTAGGCGCGGATGTCGCCGCTTTCGTGGTCGATCTTGGCGTAGATGTTGGGCGCGTTTTCGCCTTCCCGGCGGTAAGCCGAGGTGAGGGCAGCCTCAACTGCTTCGAAGACAACCTCCTTAGGGAGGTTCTTCTCGGCGGCTAGTTGGCCGAGCGCGAGCAAAAATTCGTTCTTCATACGCCTCAACAAAAAAGTGGACCCGAGGGCCCACTTCGCTTCACAAGGAAGTGCTGTGTTGAATTGAGTATAGCACCGCTGGCAAGAAGTTGGTGCGCAGACCGTTAATTTCCCCGCAAACCTGGCTCAGCCACGAATGCGGGCGACAGCCTCGGCGATTCCCACTACTTCGGTTTCGCCCGTCCGCCGGTTGCGCAATTCCACGCCGCCCTTTTCGAGCGCGCGAGGGCTCACGGTGAGGCGGTAGGGGATGCCAATAAGATCGGCGTCCTTGAACTTGATGCCGGCCGATTCGTCCCGGTCGTCGATCAACGCCGTAAGGCCAGCCGTTGCGAGCGCGGACTCCAACGCCCCCAGGCCTTCCTGGACCGCGGCTTGGTCCAGGTTGAGCGCGACTATGTGGACATCGTAAGGCGCGAGCGAGGCCGGCCAGATGATCCCGTTCGCATCATGATTTGCTTCGATCGCGGCGGCGAAGATGCGTTCAAGGCCGATCCCATAGCAACCCATGACCGCCGGGTGACGCTCGCCCGATTCGTCCAGGTAGTTCACACCGATCGACTCTGAGTACACCGTGCCCAGTTTGAAGACGTGACCCATCTCGATACCCCGACGGGTTTCGAGCGCAGTCCCGCAGGTGGCGCAGGCATCGCCGCGACGGGCCAGCGCGATGTCGGCGACGATGTCAGCCTTCCAATCCCGGCCATGGTTCGTGTTGAGCAGATGGAAGCCGTCTTCGTTTGCGCCGGCTATGAGGTTGGTGGCCTCGACGACGCTGGTGTCGGCAACGATCTGCATTCCTGTGAGCCCAACCGCCGAAGCTGATCCAGCGACCAGGCCGGAGGCGCGCACCATCGCCTCGTCCATGGGCTCCACGTCCTGCGCCTTGAGCGTGTTGCGCAGTTTGATCTCGTTCACATCGAGGTCCCCGCGGATGGCGACGAAGACCGGCTTGCCATCGACCCTGTAAAACACTGCCTTGTTCGTCTGGCGCTCTTCGAGCTTCAGGAACGCAGCCAGCGCGGGGATTGTCCTGATCGCTGGCGTCGCCACTTTCTGCATTTCGGTGGGTGCGCCATCCACTGCCGGTGGTCGCTGGAAGTCCGCCTTCTCGGCGTTCGCTGCGTACCCGCACCCGGGGCAGAGCAGAATCTCGTCTTCGCCGTCATCGGTGAGGAAGATGAACTCCTGGCTCTCCTTGCCGCCGATCGCCCCTGAGTCAGCGGCCACCGGGATCACCGGCACGCCAGCGCGTTCGAAGATGCGCGTGTAGGCAGCAAACGCCGAAGCGTAGGAGGCGTCCAGCGTTTCCCAATTCGCGTCGAAGCTGTAGGCGTCTTTCATCGTGAACTCGCGCAGGCGGATGAGCCCCCCGCGAGGGCGCTGTTCGTCGCGGAACTTTGTCTGGATCTGGTAGAGGGTGACCGGGAGATCTCTGTAGCTCTGAATCGTCCGGGAGGCGAGGAAGCTGACGACCTCTTCGTGAGTTGGCCCCAGGACGAAGCCTCGCTCCTTGCGGTCTGCCAGGCGAAAGAGCGTCTGGCCCATCGTCTCGGCGCGGCCGCTCTGCTCCCAGGTCTCAATGGGCTGCAGGGCCGGAAGGTGAATCTCTTGCGCCCCGCTCAAGTCCATCTCCTCGCGGACGATGTTTTCGATCTTGCGCATGATTCGCCAGCCGAGCGGCGTAAAGCAGTACAGGCCCGCGGCAAGCGGCGTGGCCAGTCCGGCCCGCAGCAGCAGCATATGGCTCGGCAATTCGGCCTCGGATGGTGGTTCGCGCAGGGTCTTGAGGAGCAGTTTGCTCATCCGCATCGGGCGTAGTCCTTGTTCGGGGTAATGGTTGAACGTTGCGGGGAGCGGCCCACTGTGGTCAAGCGCGCCGCGGCCCGTCCAGATCGTCGGAGTCGATGACCAGCGTGACCGGGCCATCGTTGACGAGTGAAACCACCATGTGCGCGCCGAACTCCCCGCGCTCGCACGAGATGCCCGAGGCTTCGACCGCTTTGCAGAACGCGTCGTACAGCGGCAACGCAGCTTCCGGTCGTGCGGCGGCATCGAAGGACGGCCTCCGTCCGCGACGGGTGTCGCCGTAGAGCGTGAACTGGCTGACGCAAAGGATCGCGCCGCCCGTGTCCGCGAGCGGCAGGTTCATCCGCCCGTTTTGGTCTTCGAACACCCTTAGGCTGCAGATCTTTTCAGCCATCCGCATGGCGGTCACCGCTGAGTCCGTGTGGGTGACTCCCAGCAGGACGACAAACCCAGGTCCGACTTCGGCCACCTTCTCGCCGGCAACGGTGACCGAGGCGCTTAAGACTCGTTGGAGCACGGCGCGCAGCTAGTTGCCTTCCGCCCGCGGAATGGGGATGGCAAGGCACATCAGCTGCCTAATGCGTTCGCGAAAGGCTGGCTCGGCGGCAACCTGCGGAAAGTCGTTCACGTGTTCCATCTGCGCGATGTAGATGTACCCGAGGGAGAGCATGATCGAGGCTTCGACGCGGACCGCCGCCTCGTCAGGGAAAAACACCGTAAGGAAGTACGGGGTCAGTATCCGGTGCCAGTGGGCCCGTTTCGTCTCCCGCAGGGCCAGCGCTGTCGCGTCGCCGTTAAGAACACTTCGCATCAGAATTCGGTTGAGGGCGTCTTGCCTTGCGGCGCCGTTGAGCATCCAATCCACCAGCTCCATCAGCGTCGCCTCGTCGAGCTTTCGTTCTGGCACCGCGGCGCGCATCTGTTCGAGCGGAGACGGCAAGTCCCACAACGCCGTGAGGATGTCGCGTTTCGTTTCGAAGTAGTAGTAAAGCGCGGGATCTGTAAGGTTGCAGCGCAGCGCTATCGCGCGGACGGTGGTGGCATCGAAACCGTCGCGTCCGAACAGTTCCATCGCCGCCTGGAGGATTCTCTTGCGGGTGGCGTCGTTCCCGCGAGTCGCCGGCGCCACTGCTGAAGTGGTCACAGCGGGCGGCAACCCATTTCGGGAAGGACAGCCTGGAGCATCGAGCGTAAGCGATGCTGGAATGCGGTTTCGCGGACAACGGTTTCGAAGTTGTCGCCGTAGCGCAGGATCGAATCCCAAAAAAGACCGCTGAGCATCAAAGAGACGATGTCTTCCAACTGCCCCGCCGCTTCTCCGTAGTAACGGCGGAAGAATGGCCCGATGAGGTTCCGGTACCTGGAGTCCCAGCTCCGGCGAAATTCGACCGCAGTTGGCGATCCGCCAAGCTGCTCCCGAAACAAGAGCCGCGCCAGGTCGCCGCTGGCTGAGTATCCGACGAAGAGGTCCACCAGGATGTCGAGCGCTGAGCCAAACTCACTATCAATCGGAAGCACCGTCTCGACCAGCGGTTCGACCAGCAGGACGTCGTACAGATCGCGTTTGGTCGGAAAATAGTAGTAAACCGCGGGATCCGTGAGGCGGGCGCGGTCAGCAATCATGCGCACCGTGGTGCCGCGGTAGCCGTGGCGCGCGAAGAGTTCACGCGCGGCCGCAAGGATACGCTCGCGGGTTTCCAACGTTCCGTCGCGTTTGGCCTGGGCGTGACGAGCCATCGGCGGAGTATAGAGAGCACGATTGGTGGGCGATACGTGCCAGCAATACGCTCCGGTGTCAGGAAGCTGCGGAGTCCGATTTCGCCTCGCTCTTAGCGGGGGCCGCTGCTTTCTCTGGCTTGCTCGCAGGCTTCGATTCCGGCTTTGGCGCGGAGTCCTCGCTGCTCGAGGTGGGTTCCGAGGTCGAAGGCGACGAGTCAGTTACAGCCGCCGTGCTCTTGCTCTTGCTGTCCGTTACATAAAAACCGCTGCCCTTGAAAAAGACCTTCGGAGCGTGGAGGACGCGCTTCGCGATGCCCTTGCCGCAATTCTCGCAGGGGTGCGTGGTTTCCGCGTCGAACCCCTGGCGCAAGTCATAGGAAGACTTGCATTTGGGGCAGTGGTATTCGTACGTGGGCAATTGGTACCTCGGGCCGGACGGCAAGCGCCGAGCCTGATCTGATCTTGTTCAGGCTAGCACTCACGTGTCAAGAGTGCTAAGCGTTGGCAAGCTCCGCCGTCAGCGTTCGATGGTCAGGTTCGCTTTGGCCGGCGGTGAAGCGGCACTTCCCGGCTTCGTGAACGACCACGTCAGGATCCATTGGCCGGCAGGCACTTCCTTGGGAACTGAAAGACGCATCTCGAAAGTCACTTGCTCCCCCGGCCCGAGGTCGCGTGCGCGCCCGCAGTTCAGCTGCTGGTGGTTGCCGGTGACGTTCTTCGGTTCGGGCGGTGGCGTTTGCAGAGTCGCGAGGAACACCGGGCACGCCCCCGTCCACGCAAACGTCTTTGCGCCCGCATTGCGAAAGGTCACTTCGTAGCGCAATTCATCGCCGGCACGGACTGTCGCCGGTGCCGCCAGGATGACGCCCAACTCCGGGATCGGTGGTTGCTCCGCCGAAGAGAGCGGTGCTGGAATGTCTACCCACGGAACGGTTTCGCCCGCCGCCAGGGTGGGTGCATCGGCTCCCGGCGAGGTCCGGGTTGGGTCGTTGCTATCGCGTCCCGAGCAGGCTGCCGCCAGTTGAGCGGTCGCGAGGGCAAAACCGAGCAGGGCCGAACGAGAGCGCATGGCCGCAGTCTCGCATCGCTGCCGTCCGCGTCCAAGCGTCGGGCAGGCTTGTCTTGACTGGCCGCTGGGCATGAGAATCGCCAGTGGAGAGGTGGCAGAGTGGTTTAATGCAGCTGTCTTGAAAACAGCCGTGGCGCAAGTCACCGGGAGTTCGAATCTCCCCCTCTCCGCCAACCGTCCACGCGAGCGCGTCTCCGCATTAGTCCAGGTAGCTGGGGCTCTCGAGATAGTGATTGGAGGCGGCGCGACCGAGAATGTAGCGACGCCAGCGGATGCGGTAGGCGAGTTCTCCGAGATCGATGGCGCGGCCCGCTTCATCCTGCCTGTGGTCGTTGTTTTCCGTGACTGGAGCTTCCATCTTCAATTCCTTTCGGTGTGTTGGGCTGATCGTTCACTACGCTGCGCTACTCCGCTATGAAGAGCATCACATTCTGACGAATGCCTCTGTTGCTACCCGCTACCGGCCGCGAGTTGTACGCTCCCGAAGCACTTTTCCTTCGGAGACAGATATGAAACTTCACGAATACCAGGCCAAGAAACTCTTCGCGAAGTACGGTGTTGCCGTGCCTCGCGGACGTGTGGCGTCCACGCCGGCGGAAGCACGTGCGATCGCCGAGGAACTCGGCGGCAAGGTTGTTGTGAAGGCCCAGATCCACGCTGGGGGGCGCGGCAAGGGTCGCCTCGTCGGCGCCGCCGAGACGGCCGCAATGTTCGAGAAGCTCACCAGAGACGCCGCCAACAACGCTGGCCAGGTGAAGGGCGACCGCGTAGGCGGTGTGCGCCTGGCGAACAGCCCGGCCGAGGCGGAGCAGGAGGCGGGGAACATCCTCGGCAAGCACCTGGTCTCCATTCAGACGGGTCCCGAAGGGAAACCCGTGAAGAACGTGCTCGTCGAAGAGCAGTCCGCGGTGGCCAAGGAGTACTACCTTGCGATCATCATTGACGGGGCGCAGGGCTGCCCGGTGATCATGGCCTCCACCGAAGGCGGTCAGGAGATCGAATCGGTCGCGCACAACACCCCTGAGGCAATCCTGCGCGTCCCGGTGAACCCCACCGCCGGCTTCCAGCCCTATATCGGCCGCGAACTGGCGGCCAAGCTGGGCTTAAAGGACGATCAGACAGCGCAGTTTGTGAAGCTCGCCGAAGGGCTCTACAACGCCGCCGTGAAGAGCGACACGAGCCTCGTGGAAGTGAACCCGCTCGTCGTCACCGAGGATGGCAAGGTGATCGCCCTGGACGGCAAGGTGACGATCGATGACAACGCCCTCTTCCGCCACAAGGACCTCGAGGCGCTGCGCGACAAGGACGAGGAAGACCCGCTAGAAGTGCTGGCCCAGGAGTTGGGCGTTGCCAACTTCATAAAGCTCGATGGCAACATCGGCTGCGTGGTGAACGGCGCCGGCCTTGCGATGGCGACAATGGACACCATTAAGCTGGCGGGCGGCGAGCCAGCGAACTTCCTCGATATTGGTACCGTGAACGACCCGCAGCGAGTCGTAAGTGCGCTCCAGGTCATCCTCAAGGACCCCTCGGTGAAGGCGATTCTCGTGAACATCTTCGGAGGGATGGCGCGCGTGGATATCATCGCCCAAGGCGTCATCGATGCCCATCGGCAGATGAAGATCGATGTCCCAGTGGTAATGCGGCTCGTCGGCACCAACCTTGCGGAGGGCGAAAAACTGGTCAACGAGTCGGGACTTCCGCTCATCCGCGCAACCGGATTGGCTGAGGCCGCCGCCAAGGCTGTGGCAGCGGCCAACGCCGCATAGCGACAGGGCCGACCTCAGAATGAGGGCCGCCCGCGTCCGCTAAGATTGGCGCCATGACTCCCACTCACCAGGCTGCCCTTGTTGTTGCTCGCGAATCTTTCGACATGTTTGCCGAGGCCCTCGCTGGTCTTCCGGACGAAGCGCTGCAGTGGCGCCCGGAGGCGCAGAATACCAATTCGCTAGCGGTGTTAGCCGCCCATTCGATTAGCGCGACCCGTTTTTGGCTCGGTTGTGGCGCCGGTGTCACGAAGCCGATCGAGGACTACCGACGGGACGACCGTGCGCCTGCGTTCGCTGTGGTCGGCGGGGCCGCGGAGGATTTTCGCACCCAGTTCGATGCGGTTGTCAGCGAACTGGCCGTTCTGTTCGAGTCCGGCAGGGAAGCGCACCTAACAGCCGAAGTGCCGCAACCAGCCGACCCGAGCATGACGCGAAGCGGCGTCGGTTGCCTCATCCACGGTGCTGGCCACCTCCGCGAACACGTCGGCCAGGCGCAACTCATGCGCGACCTCTGGTTTGGCCCGAAAAGCCTGACTATTCGCGACTGATCTGGCGCATTACGTCCGTTGCAGCTCCCGCTGGCGCGGCGATTTCGACGATGCGTTCAGGTACGTCGTCGTACTCCAGTTGAAGCGCGCGGCACATCGTCGCGTGCAGGCGGTAAGTGCAGACGGCGAAAGTCAGTTCGAGAATCGCCTCGTCCGTGAGGAACGCCTTGAGGCGGGCGAAGGTTGCATCCTGCACACGTCCGTCCGCGAGCACCAGATCATCGACGTATCCGAGGATGGCGCGGTCTTGCTGGTCAAACTCCTCCGCGCTGGCCCACGCCGAGATCGCGGCAAGCTTCGCCTCCGGTATGCCGGCTGCCCGCGCTGCCTTGCTGTGCTGCGAAAACACAAATTGGCTTCCCGCTGCAAACCCCGCCCGCGTCAGCGCCAATTCCCGCTGGTACGCCGTAAGCACCCGCTTTGGGCTGTTGAACAGGCCGAACTGCGCGACCGCCGAGTTAAAAATGTCGGGCACCAGCGCGAACACTGTCCACCAGTTGCCCGGCGTGCCAGTAGCTGTGCCTGGCGACGTCACCGGGTCGCGGTCGCCGAAGAGCCGGGCGTACATTTGGGCGACTTCGGGCGTGGCTTCGGCGCGGGGAACCTGGCGTAGGCGGGGCATAGGGAGCTCCTGGGGTGATGTGAGCGCGATGATACGGAGTTCGTCGCAACACGGCTGGCGCGAAAACTCTTGCGTCAAGGTGTAAGCTTGCTTTCATCCACTTCCGGGAGAAGCACCATGCGTCGCGAGAATAGCCAGTTCGAACTCCGAGGGATCAACCACCTTGCACTGGTTTGCCAGGATATGCAGCGGACAGTGGATTTCTATAGCGGCGTCTTGGGGATGCCGCTGATCAAAACGATCGAACTGCCCGGGAACTACGGACAGCACTTCTTCTTCGATATCGGCAACGGCGATTCGCTGGCCTTCTTCTGGTTCCCACATGCCCCGGAGCGCGCGCCGGGGGTCTCTTCGGCTGCTCACTGGCCGGGCGACGGCGAAATCGTCACCGCCCATGGCTCCATGAACCACGTCGCCTTCGATGTCTCGCCAGAACGCTTCGAAGAGTATGTGCAGAAGCTGCACGACAAGGGCATCCAGACCTCGGAGGTGTACAACCACGACGAGAGCCCTTCGCAGGCCAGTCGCGAAATGCACCCCGGCGTCTTCGTCCGTTCGATCTACTTCATGGACCCGGACGGCATTTTGCTCGAATTCGCAGCGTGGACCCGCGTCTTCGATGAATCCGACGTGCGGCACAAGCCAGCCACAGCGACCGACGCGACAAAGACGCTGGCTAGCGCGAACGCCTAAGCGGTCTGCTCGGACACTGCAAAGCGGCGCGTGCCAACACGCGCCGCTTCTGTTTGTGGGTAGAATCGAGTCACGCCTCGTTCGAGGCTGGAGGGTTTCATGAAATTCGGAGTGTTCTACGAACTGCAGTTGCCGCGGCCATGGCACGAACGAAGCGAATACGAACTGGTGCAAAACGCGCTCACGCAGGTCGAACTGGCCGACAAACTGGGCTACGACTATGCGTGGGAAGTGGAACACCACTTCCTCGAGGAGTATTCGCATTCCTCGGCGCCGGAAGTGTTCCTCGCGGCGGCCAGTCAGCGGACGAAGAACATCCGCATCGGCCACGGCATCATTCAACTCCCTACGAACCACCCCGCGCGCGTCGCCGAGCGCGTCTCGATGCTCGACCTCGTCAGCAACGGCCGCGTTGAATTCGGCCTGGGCGAAGGTTCGAGCGTGACCGAGCTTCACCCCTTCGAACGGCGCTTCCGCGACAAGCGGGCCGTTTGGGAGGATGCAGTCCGGGCGATCATGCCGATGTTCGGCTCGGAGGGCGTGGAATACCACGGCGAGTATTTCGATTTCCCGCTGCGAAACGTGTTGCCGAAGCCGCTTCAGAAGCCGCACCCGCCGCTCTGGGTCGCTTGCTCGCAGCTCGAAACCATTGAGATGGCGGGTCGCCGCGGTATAGGTGCGCTTGGCTTTCAGTTCGTTAGTGCCGAGGCAGCGCATGCCTGGGTGAACGCCTACTACAACGCCTACACCAAGCACCTAGAGAAGCTGGCCGAATACCAGGCCAACCCGGCGATCGCCATCGTCAGCGGCTTCATGTGCGCCCCAACCGACGAGGAGGCGCGCGCCAAGGCGGATGGCTGGACGTTCTTCCAGTTCACCCTCCAGTTCTACAACTCGCACGGCCCCGTCGCGCCGAACAGCGTCAATCTCTGGGAGGAGTTCCAGGCCTGGAAGAAGACGGACAAGGGGATGGCCGCCGGGGCCAGCACCAGCGCCCTCATCGGCTCACCTGAGACGATTCGGAAGCGCCTGCGCAAGTTCGAAGAGTCCAACGTGGACCAGGTGATCTTGCTCAACCAGGCGGGCAACAACACGCATGAAGACATCTGCTCCAGCCTCGAACTTTTCGCCCGCGACGTGATGCCCGAGTTCCACGACCGCGAGGATCAGCACCAGGCGTGGAAGCGCAAGGTAGTTTCGGGCGAAATCGTCTTGGAAGAGATGGACACCGCGAAGTTCAACCGTCCGTCTAACCAGACGCCCGCCAGTAAGCTTAAGGAGCAGGGCCTGACACCGGAGACTGCGGCTGTCGGCGGGTCGCCGCTGTAGCCCGCTCGTAGTTCGAAACGCGCGAAGGGGCGCTGAGAGACAGTGCCCCTTCGGCGTAGCACGCCGAAATCAGGTTCCGTCTGGCGAGCGGCAAGATGCGGGCGATGGCGCCTTCTTCCCAAACCCTAACCCTGGGCCTCGCCCGCGCTTCCCGCGCCTTGCTTGGCGCTACTCCTGTTGTGAGACTGTGGCAGATGCTGAAAATGTTTGCAGCCGGTTTCGCGGCCTGGCTGAGCCTTGCAGCCGTGAGCCTTGCATGGGCCCACGCAGAGCCCGCGAACGTGAAGCCCGGGCAGGACGCCGTGTTGACCACCTCCCCGGCCGCAATCGTGATCGTGATGAGTCAGGAGATGGCGAGGACTGCCGGCAGCAACGACATCGTTGTGCAGGACAGTACCGGCGCCACAGTGACGAAGCAGCCAGCAGCGATTGACGATGCGGATCGCAAAAAGCTCAGCGTCTCGCTCCCCGCCGGCCTACCGCCTGGGACGTACACGGTCAGGTGGCGGACAGTGAGCGCGGACGATGGCGACCCGGCGAGCGGCAATTGCTCGTTCAAGATCGACCCCGCGGGCACACCATCGGCGGGCAAAGAGGCGGTCCGCGAGGACGTGTTGGGCGTGGCTACGCCAGTCTCGGGCAGCGACGTGCCCGCTGCCACGGCAAGCACGGGTTCGGGCGGGGGCACGTCCTGGGTGCTGTTGGTGGCCGTGGGCGTGGCGATGTTTGCACTGGGCGCGGGTGGCTCGTTTTTCTTGGTTCAGAAGCGGGAATGAAACGCGCGCTGCTTGGCGTGCTCCTGTTCGTCGGTGCGGTGGGCGCGCTTGTAAGTCCTGGCGATGCCCTGGGCCATGCGGCGCTCGTGCGCTCGGAGCCAAATGGGAACGCCTTTCTGCAGAAGGCGCCAGCCGCCATCTCGCTGCTTTTCAGCGAGCCCGTTGACGAACGTGCCAGTGGCATCCGCCTGCTCGATGCCCGTGGCGTCGAACTTAAGGCGCCCGGGCCAGTTGAGGTTTCCGCCAACGGCGTGACGCTCACGTTAAAGCTTTCGAACCTGCCGCCGGGGATCTACAACGTCCTCTACAAGAACGTCTCGCGCATAGACGGGCATGCTTTGCAGGGCTCGTACCCCTTCACAGTGCTCAAGCCCGATGGTTCGCTGCCCGACTCTGTGAATACCGTGCAGGGCCTCTCCAGCGATCCCGATCCCGCGCCTCTCGCCGACGGCATAGCGGTGCGCGCGCTTTCTCTTCTTGGGCTTGCGATCGTGGCGGCGGGCGCCTTGCTGATCCTGCTTTGGGGCTCGGATGGGGCGTCTCTGCGGCGGCCGCTTGGCCTCGCGATTTACGGGGGCACCGGCGTGCTGGCGATTGCCACCCTGCTCAACCTGGCAACCATCCGCGACGCCTACGGCGGCAGCGTCGGTTTAAGCGATCTCATTCTGCACACTACCAGCGGCGGCTATTGGCTGACCCGCGTTGGCGTGGTCATGCTGCTGGCGGTCGCCGGAACCTTCGTCCACGAAGCGCCACGCAAGACGGCGGTGGGTGTGATCGCCGGGATGGCCGTCTACACCTGGGCGTACACCGCCACCAGCCACGCGGCGGCCGGCTCCGGCAGCGCCTGGGCGCGAGGGTTCGATTTCGCCCACGCGATCTCCGCACTCCTCTGGATCGGGGCTGTCATTGGCGTAGTGCTCAGTGCCCGGCTCGCCGGCCGGAGTGCGCCCTACCAGCGGTTGATGCCGCGCTTCGGGCTGCTCGCCTCATGCATGGTCTTCATCTTGCTCGGCACTGGGACGTTGAACGCCTTTGTCGAAATCGATACCGCCGACCGTCTGACATCCACGCGTTACGGCGTGACCCTGCTCATCAAGCTCGCTCTCATCGTGCCCCTGCTGGCCGTGGCGGCCTACAACGCCCGGCGAGGGCGTGCGCGCCTCGAGGCTGGCGCACCTGGCGAGCCGCGCCGGTTCATTGCCACCGCCAGCGCAGAGATTGTGCTCGGCCTGGGCGTGTTCCTCGCCGCCAGCTTCATGACCCAGACTTCGGTCGCCAAATCGGTGACCGAAACCGGGGGATCGAAGCCATTCGACCAGTCGTACCAGGGCGCCGACCTCGGTGTGCAGTTGAACGTCGACCCCAACGCAACGGGCTTGAACAAGTACCGCGTGACGTTGACAGACAAAGCATTGCAACCCGTAGACGCCGAACGCGTGCGTCTCACCTTCCGCTACCAGGATGACCAGACCGTCGGGCCTTCCACGTTGATCATGGCGCAGGTCGGGCCCGGGGCGTACCTCGGGCAAGGTCCGTACCTAACGCTCGAAGGGCAGTGGCGCGTGGAGGCCGAGATCCGGCGGGCCGGCGCGGACGACGCCACCGCGTTCTTCGCCGTGCGCCCCGCCGGAGCCACCGTCAACGAGGTGCGACGCGGTAGCTCCTGGGACGACCCGGCGCCGGGGCTGAGTTGGAACCAGTTGGGCGGCATCATGCTCCTCATGGGTGGCCTCGGATTCGCTTTGCTGCGCAACCAAATGTCGATGGTTGACCGGCGAGCTGGTTGGACGGCCAACGGGATGACGATGCTCGGATTTGGCGTGGGCACGCTGCTCCTCTTCGGCGTGCATTCGCACGAAGCGCCGCCCGGCGGCTTTCTCGCCAACCCGGTGTTCGCCGACCAGAACTCGATCTCCGCGGGCCGGACGCTGTACATGCAGAACTGCGCATCCTGCCATGGCCAAACAGGCGTTCCACCAGCCGGGCTGAAGCTCGAGCCGTACCCACTGGACCTCACCGTCCACGTCCCGCAGCACCCGGACGGCCAGCTCTACAACTTCATCGCCAAGGGCATCGTTGGGACCGCCATGCGCTCATGGACGACTGGCGACGGCAAGCTCACCGACGAGCAGGTTTGGCACCTGGTCAACTTCCTCAGGACGTTGGGCACGGTCCGTCAGTAGGGCGCGGGGCTTGCTCTGTTCGCCGAAGAGCGAGGAACTCGAGAGCCGCCACCGCGATGAAGCTATCGGCGATTGCAGCAACGAGCCAGTGACCCTCCGTCGTAAGGTCTCCCCAACGCAAGGCGACAACCAGCCAGATCGCGACTCCACCGATCAGATTGAGAGCCGCTAAAGCCGTCACCACCGGGCGTGCGGGTTCCCGTTGCAAGACGATGGGAACAACGCCTACCGCCGTCGCAAGGAAGACGATTGCTGCGACAACGACCAACGCGCCATCGACGTTCAACCAACTGGCTGCCCGGCTATGAAGCAGCAAAAGCGTCAGACCCGCCACCAGGTCAAACGCGGCGTCTACCCACAACGCGGTATGCACGGGCGAACTGGCTGGCCGAAAACGTCGCATGATCTCTTCCTGACTCGGTTAGCTTCGGTCGCCGGATTCCAGAGTGCCTGTAAGCGACGCGCGCTGCGAGAGTTCGATCCAGTTGCCGTCCGGATCTCGGATGAACGAAATCCGCGCCGTGCTCCCAAGGGTCACCGGTGGCCGCCCTTCGGTCGCGCCTCTGCGCAGGGCGCGGGCGTGTTCGAATTCGACATCCCGCACCTGGATCGTGATGTAGCGGAAGCCGGGGCCGCGCATCTCGCTGGCGGGAGTGGCTGTTGGGGCGTGTTCGATGATGAGCAACGAATCGCCACAGCGGTAGACGTTCGGTGAGGCAGTCTTGAGTTCGAGCTGCTCGGCGAAAAAGGCTTGGAACGCCTCGAGGTTGCGGACGCCATAGCGCACGCCGATGCCCACGATCCCTCGGTGGCCGGGCGGCACGAGGCTCACCCGGTTGCCTTCCGGGTCCACCAGTTCGCCTGGCACTGTGAGTCCCGGCCGCGCGATCAAGAGTTCGCGGTAGCCAGTGGGAGGTGCGTCCGGGAGCGGTTCGCGCGGGTGGTTGAGCTTCAGCACTGAGCCGTTCATGGCGTGTCGGTGCTGCCGGTTGCCGCCGCCCGTAGGCAGCAGTTCTTCGAACGCAAGCCCCACTTCCTGCTGCCAGAAGGCGAGCATCGGCTCGAGGGTGTTTGTGTAAAGGCCAACATCAACGTGATTTTTCGCGAGTTCCATAGTTGGCTGGTACTCCGGCGGCGGCCGGTGGGATGGGCTACAATCCGGCCACTGCGTCCTGGGCCTGTACGCCCGTTCCAAGGAGATATTCAGGCATGGTGACGATCCTCGGCAACGTCAAGCCAGAAGACGACTATACCCATCCCCTCGGCCCGGAAGAGAACTTCAACGAATCGGTCTACTTCAACTTCTTTGACCGCGAAAAGCAGATGGGCGGCTTCCTGCGTATCGGCAACCGCGCGAACGAGGGCCACGCCGAGATGACGGTCATCGTCTACCAGCCGGACGGCTCAGCACTCTTCAACTACAAGCGTCCCCAGATTTCGAGCAACGACGGCTGGGATGCGGGCGGTCTGAAAGTGGACGTGCTTGAGCCCGGAGAGCGGATCCGGACGCGGTACGAAGGCTCCGTGGTGTTCCTCGCGGATCCGCGCGAGATGCGCGAGCCGGGCGATGCCTTCAAGCAGAATCCCCACAAAAAGATCGTCCTCGACCTGCTTCACACCGGCTGCGGCCCAATCTACGGGCACGTGGCCGAACCCGGCGGCGCAGGCGCGCAGAACGACTTCGCCCGCGCGCACTACGAGCAGCACATGGCCGTCCACGGAACCCTCCAGGTCGAAGATGGCCCAGTGCTGGAGATTACCGGCCATGGCTTGCGCGACCACTCGTGGGGCCCGCGCTACTGGCAGTCGACGCCTAGCTACCGCTGGATCACGGGAAACTTCGGTGACGACCTGGGGATGGTCATCTCCATCGTCGGAGACCGGGTTGGTGGCGTCTTCCATAAGGGTCAGGAGTTGTTCCGCATCACCGATGTGAAGCTGGAGACGGACTACGAAGGCGACACGAACTACCACACCGGCTTGAGGGCGAACGTCACACTCTCGAACGGTGACGAGCACCTTGTGGAAGGTACCGTGAAGGGCTTCATCCCCCTCAGGAACCGCCGTAGCGGGATGTTCACGCACATCGGCGAGGGGATGACCGAGTACACGCTGGACGGCGGACGGAAGGGCTACGGGCTCTCCGAATATCTCGACCAGGCTGAGTAGGAATGGACGCGGCAGAGGTGGAGGCGGGGCTTACGCGCTTCGTGGCCGAACGGTGGGGTTCCGCTGGCGTTGCAATCGCGAACCTGGCGCGATTCTCGGGCGGAGCGGGCCGTGAAACGTGGGGCTTCGATGCCCGCCCCGAGCGTACCAGCGCGCCAGAAGTGCTTGAGGCTGTCTTTCGCTGCGATCCCATCAAGGGAGTGCCATCGATGCCCGGCCGTGCACTCGAGTTCCACCTTATCAAAGCGGCCTGGGATGAAGGCGTGGTAGTCCCCGAGCCCTTGTGGGACGGCGACGACCGGTTTGGCGTCAAATTCTTCACCATGAAGCGGGTCGCCGGGGAGACACTCGGCGCGCGCCTTGTGCGGGGCGAACAGTACGCAAACGCCCGCGAACTCCTGCCGGGCCAGCTGGCCGAAAGCCTGGCGCGAATTCATCGCGTGACGCGTGAGGCGCACCCGGAACTTGCCGAGATTCCCGGCCCCGCCCAGGGCGTCTCGCCCGCGCAAGCCGAGGTGGACAACTACGAAGCCTCGTACCGCTTGAACACGCAGGACCCCCACCCCGTGTTCGAACTGGCTTTCCGTTGGCTGCACGCGCACATGCCAAGGGTGGAGGAGCGCGTACTGGTCCATGGCGACTACCGGCTCGGCAACTTCATCTTCGACGAGACCGGGCTACGTGCCGTCATCGATTGGGAACTCGCCCACTGGGGAGACCCGATGGAAGACATCGGCTGGCTGGCCGTAAAATCCTGGCGATTTGGTGGCAGCCAACCGATGGCGGGCGTCGGCGGTCGCGAGGCGTTTTTCGCCGCCTACGAAGCGGCCGGGGGGTTCCCCGTGGACCGCGAGCGCGTTCGCTTCTGGGAACTGTTCGGCAATTTGCGCTGGGGTGTCATCACCATTGGCCAGGTGGCGAATTACCTGGCCGGACGAAGCAAGAGCGTGGAACTGGCGAGCATCGGCCGGCGGACGGCCGAGACGGAATGGGAGCTCTTGAATCTCCTCGAAGGGAAAGGTGACTGATGCAAGATCGACCGACCGTCGACGAACTCCTGGAGGCCGTCGCTGGGTTCCTCCACGGCGATGTGATGTCGAACACAACTGGACGGATCAACTTCCACGCCAGGGTGGCGGGGAACGTCCTGCAGATGCTGCGTCGCGAACTTACGGAGATGGAGGGCCAACTGTCGCGTGAGTGGGCCGGGCTGGACGGACTGTTGGGCGTCGAGGCCACGCCCGCCAGCCGCGACGACACGTGGCGCAAAATCGTGAAGCGAAACGAGGCATTGGCGCAGCGCGTCCGTGATGGGTTCGGCGACGACGAAACCGACCGCGAGCGTCTGATGGCACACTTCCGCGCCACCAGTCATGACAAGCTGGCCGTTTCGAACCCCGCCCTCGCGGAGCAACGATGAGCCTCAGGCCAAGCCTCGACGATGGCACGCTGCCGGGCGCGCTGGAGGGCATTCGGGTGGTGGAATTCGCCCAGGCGATGGCAATGCCAATCTGTGGCGTCCTGCTCGCGGATATGGGCGCGGAGGTAATCAAGGTCGAGCCTCGCGAAGGCGACGCCTTCCGCAAGACGCAGGCGCCGATCATACCGGGCGAATCGAAAGGCTTCACGGTGCTCAATCGCGGCAAGCGGAGCCTCTGCGTCGATATCGCCAGCGCGGCGGCGACACCAATTATCGAACGACTCGTAGCAACCGCCGACGTCGTGTTGATTTCGCTCAAGCCTTCCGACTTGCCGCGCTACGGGCTCACGTACGAAGCGCTTTCCGAGATACGCCCGGGCTTGATATTCCTCGAAAATGTGCCACTCGGGCAGGAAGGCCCGTTTGGACAGGACGGCGGCTACGACGTGGTAGTGCAGGGCATCTCCGGGTCGGGTTCTATAACCGCGCGCTCGAACGGCGATGCGCCGCAGAACATTCGCCCCGCGTACATCGATATGGGCACCGGCTTTCTCTCCGCGCTGGGCGTGGTCACTGCCTTGCGCCACCGCGACAAGACGGGCGAAGGGCAGCGAGTACAAACATCGCTGCTGAGCACCGGACTAACGCTCGCGAACCAGTTGGTTAGCTGGTTCGCGGCCACCGATCCGCCGCTCGAAGAAGCGTTCGATGCGGACCTGGCGGAGGCGCAGGCGCGCGGCGCGGGCTATGAGGAGCAGCGCGGCGTGTGGGAGAAGCACTTCATGCGCGGCGCATACGGCAACATCTATTTTCGCCACTACCGCACGAAGGACGGCTTCATATCGATCGGCTGCCTGAGCCCCACGCTCAATGCCCGCTTCCGCAAGGTGACGGGCGTAGTGGACCCGCGATTCGAGCCAGATTTCGACCTTTCGACGCCCACCGGCTACGACCGCATCACCGAAATGATTGGCGAGGCCGAGGCGACGTTGAGCGCACGCACTACCGCTGATTGGATCGCTGCGTTCCAGGCTGGTGGCGTGCCATGCGGGCCGTTCAACTTCCCGCCGCAGGTCTTCCACGATGAGCAGGTGCTGGCCAACGAATTCGTCGTCGAACTGGACCACCCGCTCCTCGGGCCGTACAAGACGTTCGCACCGCCGATTCGCATGGAGAAGACGCCGACGCGCATTCGAAGCTCCTCGCCGCCGCTCGACGCGGATACCGACGCGATCCTCGCGGAACTGGGGTTTTCGGACGCCGAAGTGGCACAGTTCCGGGCGTCGCGTGTGGCGGGCGCGTCGAGTGACTGATCACCAGGGGCGTCGTTCGCGGTCGCGCCTACCGCCCGCCCGCATTGACGAGGACCTCGATCATCGAGGTGTAGCCCCGGTTCCGCGCATGTTGGAGCGGCGTAACCCCATCGTGATCCGCGATGTTCACGTTCGCCCGCGCTGCGACCAGCAGGCGGACGATCTCGGTGTGATTGGGTCCGCCGTCGCCGAGGATGACGGCTTCGAGGAGCGCAGTCCATCCGAGGCGGTTGCCGTGGTCGATATCGACGTTCGTTGTGAGCAGTTCACGGACGATTGCGACGTGCCCGCGATCGGAGGCCGCGATGAGCGCTGTGCCATCGAATCGGTTGCGTGCGTTGGGGTCTGCGCCGGCGGCGATGGTGAGGCGCAAGACCTCGAGGTGTCCGTTGATTGCGGCAATGGAGAACGCGTTCTCCTGGCTGTCGTCTTTTGCATTGACGTCAGCGCCGGCGGCGACGAGGAGTTTGGTTGCCTCGACGTGGCCGTTGCGTGATGCAGCCATGACGGGAGTGAGGCCTCGCGCGTCTCGGACGTTCACGGGGACGCCGCGAGTAAGGAGACCGCGCACGGTCGCGGCGTCGCCAGAGCTTGCGGCATCAATGAGGGCGAGCGGGTCGACGAGTGCAGTACTCGTTGGGCTGGTGCTGGTCGGAGAGGCGGCCGGCTCTGAGGCGGCCGTAGGTTGCACCGTCGCAGGCGGGATCTGTTGCGACCTGTCGTCGCAAGCCGTGAGTGAAAGGGAGCATACGACCGCAATGCACGCTGCGAATGCGGATCGCAGATAGTTCAGCGCCATTTAGATGACGGTCGGAGCGCTGTACTCGCCGAACACTTCGCGCATCGCTCCGCAGATTTCGCCGAGCGTAGCGTACGCGCGGACCGACTCGAGAATCGGTTCCATCAGGTTCTGAGTACCCGCGCAAGCCGCTTTGAGATTCGAGAGCGAGGCCCCGACCGCTGCCGCGTCGCGCTCCGAACGATGGTGCGCGAGGCGCTTCAGCTGGTGGTCAACGAGCCGCGGATCGACGCTGAAAATGGCACCGCGCGCCGCGCCGCCATCGTCCTGATAGTCGTTAACGCCGACGATGATCTCGCGCTTCTCATCAACGTCGCGCTGGTACTCCCAGGCAGCCTCGGCGATCTGCGTTTGCATCCAGCCGCTCTCAATCGCCTTCACCGAACCGCCCATCTTCTCGATCTGCGCCATGTATTCGCGGGCTTTCGCTTCCAGTTCGTTGGTCAGGCTTTCGACGAAATAGCTGCCGGCCATGGGGTCCACGGTGTCCGCCACGCCCGTTTCGTGGGCAATAATCTGCTGGGTGCGAAGGGCGATGCGCTGGGCGTCGTTGGTGGGCAGGGCGAGCGCCTCATCAAAGCAGCTGAGGGCGATGCTTTGCACCCCGCCGATGACCGCCGCGAGCGACTGGATTGAGGCGCGCACAATGTTGTTTTCCGGCTGCTGCGCAACGAGCGTGCTGCCGCCGGTCTGCGTGTGCGTGCGCAGCATCATGGAGCGCGCGTCCTTCGCGCCGTACTTCTCTTTCAGCATCCGCGCCCACAGGCGGCGGAGTGTGCGGTACTTAGCGATCTCCTCGAAGAAGTTGTTGTGGGTGTTGAAGATCCAGCTGATGCGCGGCGCGAACTCGTCGATCTCCAGCCCCTGCGCCAGTGCCGCATCGATGTACGCGCAGGCGTTCGCGAAGGTGAAGCCGATCTCCTGAGCGGCCGTCGAACCGGCGTCGCGAATGTGGTAGCCGCTGACGCTGATCGTGTTCCACTGCGGCACGTTCCGCGCGCAATAGGCCATGATGTCCGCCGCCAGGCGGACGCTCGGACCAGGCGGGAAGATGTACGTGCCGCGCGCCACATACTCCTTCAGCACGTCGTTCTGGACAGTGCCGTTGAGCTTCTCTTTGCTCACTCCCTGCTTTTCGGCGGCGGCGACGTACATCGCCAGCATCACCGCCGCGGGCGCATTGATGGTCATGCTCGTGGACACTTTGTCCAGCGGGATGCCCGCGAACAGCGTCTCCATGTCGTACAGCGAATCGATCGCCACGCCCACCTGGCCGACCTCCGCGATGGCCATCGGATCATCCGAGTCGTAGCCAAGCTGGCTCGGCAGGTCGAATGCCACGGAGAGGCCAGTCTGGCCCTGCGAAAGCAGGTACTGGAACTTTTCGTTCGATTCTTCCGCCGTGCCGAAGCCCGCGTACTGGCGCATCGTCCAGTAGCGCCCGCGGTACATCGTGGGCTGGACGCCTCGCGTGAACGGATACTCGCCCGGGAAGCCAAGGTCACGGTCGTAATCGAAGTCTGCGATGTCCAGCGGTGTGTACATCCGCTCCACCGGCATGCTGCTGGTAGCGAACTCGTCGCCGCGCTCCGGAGACCGCTGCAGCGACTTCGCCAGCGGCCCTTCCTCCCACGCGTGGACGCCGCGTGAAAGCTCCGCAAGCGCTTCCGGCGCGAAGAGGGTGGGCTGTGAGCCGTTGGTTGTTGCCATGGGTGGCCTCCGGTGGCACCCAGTGTAGCTAACCAGGCAGGCCAGCCGCACCTGCGAGGTCGTGGCCAAACCCGAACATCGTTCGGAAACTTGTGCTATGTTGCCCGCGCCGACCGCAAACACGGACGTAGCGATGTATTTGGAGCAAGAAAATGGCCATTGATGGCAAGTGGAACGTGACCATGCAATCCCCGATGGGAGTCCGCGAAGCGAACGCTGAGTTCACCTCGGCCGGCAATGAACTGACTGGCTCGTTCAGCGGTGCCGCTGGTTCAGCGCCGCTGGCCGGCACCGTAGACGGCAACGCCGTGAAGTGGTCCGCCACCGTGAACAGCCCGATGGGCCAGATGGAGCTGAAGTTCGACGGCACCGTCGATGGCGACGCGCTTTCCGGTAACGTGGCCTTCGGGGCCTTTGGCGCCGGCACGTTTACCGGCACTCGTGCGTGAGTCGCCCGGCTGATCCCGCAGGCAGTGCCACGCGGCGCTGCCTGAATTAAGCTACGCCTATGACTCAACCACCGCAGCGTGTGCTCTACCTGCCGCCGGGCGTCGTCCCCGCTGCACCGTCGCCTCAACAGCAGATCATCCCAAACGGCTTGCCCTTCGACCGGACGTTCTTCGAACAGGTGCTGCCACAGGCAATCCAGGCATTCTGTAGCCAAACCGCGTGCACCATGCCGGTAGTCGAACTGATGACCGTCGACGGCACAACGCATTTCGTGAACGGCATCGCTGGCGTGGCCGACCAGTGGGTCGCGCTGCAAACGTCGAGCGAAGGACACGAGCATGCGGTCCAGGTGTTCGTGCCGTACGCAACGATCTTCCGGCTCGAGGTCCACCCAGCGCCGGATTCCACACGCACCCACCTCGGTTTTGTCCTCGAATCAGTAAAAGGCAAACCGCAATTGGTGGGCGCTGGCGAAAAGGCCGCTGTCGCGAAGGCAAAGCCGGTTTCCACGGCCGCGAAGCGCGCTGCCACTGCGAAACCGGCGGCGCGAGCGAAGAAATAGCGGACTGTTTCGTCGCCGATAGGAGCGCACTTGCCGACCGCGGGGGTTCGAAGGCCACATTAGCCTGACGCAGCGATTCCGGCACATGCGTTCATTCTCAGAACAAGTGTTCTCCACCCGACCTTTCTGGCACAATACGACGCATGGTTGCCGCGCCGCCCTCTGTCCTGGAACGTTTCGGCGAGGCCGCGCGCGCCTGGTTCACCGATACCTTCGCCGCCCCCACCCGCGCGCAAGAGTTGGGCTGGGACGCCATCTCGCGCGGCGAGCACACGCTGCTGCTCGCGCCAACGGGGTCTGGCAAGACCCTCGCAGCCTTCCTCTGGTGCCTTGACCGCCTGACCGCCCGTCCGGCATTGCCGCCCCGCAAGGACGGGCGCGCAGCCAAACGCGACGGCGTGACCGTCCTCTACATCTCGCCTCTCAAAGCGCTTTCGTACGACGTGGAGCGCAACCTGCGCGGACCGCTCGCAGGGCTACGAATCGCCGCCGCGCGAACCGGGCAGGCGCTGCCAGAGATCAGCGTGGGCACGCGCACCGGGGATACGCCGACGAAGGAGCGGGAAGACATTCGTCGCGACCCACCAGACATCCTCATCACAACGCCTGAATCGCTCTACCTCATGCTCACCTCACGGTCGCGTGAGGTGCTGCGGACCGTTGACACCGTGATCATCGACGAAATCCACACGATGGCAGGGACGAAGCGTGGAGCGCACCTTTCGCTTTCGCTCGAGCGACTGGAGACGCTCACTGAGCGCGCCCCCCAGCGCATCGGTCTCTCAGCCACGCAGCGGCCGCTAGAGGAAGTGGCCAAGTACCTCGGCGGCGACCGGCCGGTGCGCATCGCCGATGCGGGGGCGTCGAAAGAGCTGGACCTGAAGGTCATCGTCCCGGTGGAGGACATGGCAAACATCGACCCTTCGCTCTACCAGCAGGTCGGGACGGTCTCCGGCACGGGCTACGAAGGTGCACAGGGCATCTGGCCAGCGGTCTATCCGCAACTGCTCGAACTGATCCGCTCGCACCGTTCGACGTTGATCTTCGTGAACAACCGCCGCCTGGCCGAGCGGCTGGCGGCACGAATCAACGAACTCGCTGGCGAGGAACTCCTCCGAGCCCACCACGGCTCCGTTTCGCGGGAACAGCGCACGGAAATCGAAGAGAAGCTGAAAGCTGGCCTCCTACCGGGCCTCGTGGCCACCAGTTCGCTGGAGCTAGGCATCGACATGGGCGCGATCGACCTCGTGGTGCAGGTCGAGTCCCCGAAATCGGTGGCGCGCGGCCTCCAGCGCGTCGGTCGCGCCGGGCACCAGGTTGATGCCCCCAGCACCGGGCGCATCTTCCCCAAGTTCCGCGGCGATCTCCTCGAATGCGCGGTCCTCACAGAGCGCATGCACAAGGGCCTGATCGAAAAGACGGATGTCCCGAAGAACCCGCTGGACGTGCTTGCCCAGCAGATCGTCGCCATGTGCGCCATCGATGATTGGCGCGTCGACGAGATCGAAACGCTCGTGCGGCGCAGCTACAACTTCGCCACCCTCACGCGCGACGTGCTCGAAAGCGTGCTCGGCATGCTCGCTGGCCAGTATCCATCCGACGAGTTTGCGGACCTGAAGCCGCGCATCCTTTGGGACCGCGCGACCGACGTGCTTTCCAGCCGCCGAGACGCCAAGACGGTGGCGATTGTGAACGCCGGGACCATCCCAGATCGCGGCTTGTACGGCGTCTTCCTCGGGGTCGGCGGCCCCCGCGTCGGCGAACTGGACGAGGAGATGGTCTACGAAACGCGCGCCGGCGAGACCTTCATGCTCGGCGCCACAACATGGCGCGTACAGGAGATCACCCGCGACCAGGTGATCGTCACGCCCGCCCCCGGCGAGCCCGGCAAGATGCCGTTCTGGAAGGGTGACGGCATTGGCCGTCCGCTGGAGTTCGGGCGGGCGATTGGGCAGTTCACGCGCGAAATCGACGCGATAAAGGATGGCGACGCGGCGCTCGAGCGCCTGCAACGCACGCACGACCTCGACGAACGTGCCTCGCGCAATCTGCTCGCCTACCTCGAGGAGGAGAAGGAGGCGACAGGTTCGCTCCCAACCGACCGGACGATCGTCGTTCAACGCTTTCGCGACGAGCTCGGCGACTGGCGGGTGGTCATGCTCACGCCGTTCGGTGGGCGCGTGCACTCGCCCTGGGCGCAGGCAATTGAAGCGATGCTCTCTGACCGCAGCGGGTTCGATGTACAGACCATCTGGAGCGACGACGGAATAGCGATTCGCTTCGCTGGCGGTGACGAGCCTCCGCCTACTGAAAGCCTCTTCCCAGCGCCTGAGGACGTTGAAGAGATGGTGCTCGAACGGCTTTCGAACACCGCGCTGTTCGCGGCCCACTTTCGCGAGAATGCCGCGCGCGCGCTGCTTCTGCCGCGACGACGGCCAGGCTCTCGCACGCCGCTCTGGTTGCAACGGCAGCGATCCGCGAACCTGCTGGCAGTCGCCAGCCGCTATGGCTCGTTTCCGATCATTCTCGAGACCTACCGCGAGTGCTTGCGGGACGTGTTCGACCTGCCGGGGCTGATCGAAATCCTCTCGCAGGTACGCAGTCGCGAAATTAGAACTGTCACCGTTGAGACTCAGGAGGCGTCTCCGTTCGCCCGCTCGCTGCTGTTCGACTATGTAGCCGCTTACATGTATGAAGGCGATGCGCCGCTGGCGGAACGGCGCGCCCAGGCCCTGACGCTGGATCGCAACCTGCTGCGCGATCTATTGGGTCAGGACGAACTGCGCGAACTTCTCGACCCCGACGCTCTCACCCAGGTCGAACTCGAACTGCAGTGCCTCGTCGAACAGCGAAAAGCGCGCAACGAGGACCAGCTGCACGACCTCCTGCGGCGCGTTGGCGACCTGGCCGTCGACGAAATCGAGGCGCGCGTGGCCGAGCCCACGATGGCCCTCGAATGGCTGCAACTCCTCGAAGCAAGCCACCGCGCCTGCCAGCTGCGAATCGGCCGTGAGGACCGCTGGATACCGATCGAGGACGCGGGCCGCTACCGGGACGCACTGGGGGTTGCAACGCCACAGGGCGTGCCCGAGGCGTTCCTGAAGCCTTCGGAAGCTGCGTTGGACGGCCTTGCCGGTCGCTTCGCGCGCACCCATTCACCCTTTGTTGCGGCGAGCGTCGCGGAGCGCTGGTCCATTCCGGAATCGCTGGTGCGGGAGGCGCTGCAAGCATTAGAGGCGGCCGGGACTGTCGTCCACGGCGATTTCCGGCCCGGCGGAGTGGAACGCGAATGGTGCGACGCCGAGGTTCTCCGCATGCTCCGCCGCCGTTCGTTGGCGCGCCTCCGCCGCGAAGTCGAAGCGGTGGATGGCTCGGCGTACGCCCGGTTTGCTCTCAAATGGCACGGTGTGGGCAGCGCCGCGAGCGGCATCGACCGCCTGCGTCAAGTTGTGGTGCAGCTTGAGGGACTCGCGTTGCCGGCATCTGCGTTGGAGCGCGACATCCTGCCTGCGCGCGTTTCGGGCTACCAGCCACGGCTGCTGGATGGACTGTGCGCCTCCGGTGAGGTGGCCTGGGTCGGCCGGGGACGGCTGGGCAAGGACGACGGGCGAGTAGCCCTCGTTCCGCGCGAGCGGCTGGCGGAGTTCGCGACCGGCGCCGCAGCCGAGGACGTGGACGAACTGCAGACGGCTGTGCTGGACCTACTAAGGCAGCGCGGCGCACTCTTCTTCGCCGAAATGGTCGCTACGACGATGAAGCCCGCGCGCGATGTCCTTGACGCACTCTGGGAGCTAGCCTGGGCGGGCGCCGTGACCAACGATATATTCGCCCCCGTGCGCGCGCTGGCGTGGCCGAAAAAGGCCGGAACTGGCATCGGCCCTCGGCCCAGAACCGGCGGTTTGCCGCCCGAATCGTCCGGCAGATGGTCAGCCACTTCGATGGCCAGAGCGCAAACGGAAAACGGCACCCAGCGCGCCCACAGCCTCGCGACCACTCTCCTCGAACGATACGGCGTCGTGACTCGCGAGACGGTGATGTCCGAGGGCATCCCCGGCGGTTTCTCGACGGTGTATCCAGTGTTCAAGGCCATGGAGGACGGCGGACGCATCCGCCGCGGCTACTTCGTCGAAGGCCTGGGAGCAGCCCAGTTCGCTCTGCCGGGTGCGGTTGAACGGTTGCGAGCCGAGCGCGATCGCCCCGACGAGCCCCAAGTGACGGTGGTGGCCGCCACAGACCCGGCGAACCCGTACGGTGCCACCCTCCCCTGGCCAAAGCGCGACGACGAACAGCGTCGGCAGTTGCAGCGCGCAGCGGGCGCGCAGGTCGTTCTCGTGGATGGTGACCCGGTACTCTACCTGGACCGCGGCGGCCGGGGCGTGACTACGTTGCCAGCTTTCGACGACGCGGCGACGGGCAGCCTGGCGCTTGGCGGGCTTGTACAGATGGTCGACCGGAGGGGCGGACGAGGGCTCACCGTTGAACGCATCGATGCGGTGCAGTCCATTGATTCGCCTCTCGGAGCAGCGTTCATAGCAGCGGGGTTCGCCTCGGGCTACCGTGGCCTAACGTACCGGCCGGCGGCGCGAGGCTTAGTCAGTGCCGGAAGGCGATAGCCTCTACCGCTTTGCCGCGAAGCTCCGCGCGGTGCTCGAAGGCCAGCCGATCCAGGCGGCGCGCAGCCACGGGCCGGGGCCGGTGCCGCAGGTGCACCGGATCGTCGGTGCGACATGTACGGCTGTCCGTTCGCAGGGCAAGAACGTGCTCATTAGCTTCGACAACGGACTGGTCCTACGCGGGCACCTGCGCATGAACGGCACGTGGCACGTCTACCAGCCCGGGGAGGTGTGGCGATTCCCCGAGCGCGAGGCGCGGCTGGTGCTCGAAGTGGAGGGCGCCACGGTCGTGAACTTCAGCGCTCCAGTCATCGAACTGCTCGAAGAACGGGCGCTCGCCTTCCACCGGCCAATTGCCAATCTCGGCCCCGACCTGCTGGACGAAGACTTCGACCAGGCTGAGGCCCTCCGACGGCTGCGCGACTCTTCGCGAGCAGACCTCGCCGTCGGGGACGCGATCATGGATCAACGGGCGCTCGCGGGCATCGGCAACATTTGGAAGAACGAATCGTTGTTCTACGCGGGCATCAACCCGTGGCGGCGGATGAACGAGCTTTCGGACGCCGACCTGTTGTTGATCGTCGAGAAGGCCCAGGCGCTGCTCCGGGCGAGCGTTGGAAAGCCGAACGTGCTCAACGCCCGGTTCCGGCCCGCGATGTACGTTTACGGTCGCGGCGGCCAGCCTTGCCGCGGTTGTCACAGCCGCCTGCGAAGCGCGCCCCAGGGTGCGGACATCCGCCACACAGTGTGGTGCCCAAAGTGCCAGCCGGTGGTCAAAGGGCAGATGGAGCCGCCGGTGCGCGGTGGGCTTAACCAGCGGCCTCATTCGTGAGCCCTGGCCTATTGACGACCGCGGCGGAGATACGTAGTGTGTTTGTTAAGGAAGGAGGTGATGCGCATGGACGATCACAGTAGTAGTTCAGGCCGGACATCAGCGCGGGGGGTGACCTCCTCCTAGGACTCCGGTCTTAGCTACGCACTTTAGGGCCCTGCATACTCGCAGGGCCCTTTTCTTTGCCCCGATGAGGAGCTGATCCTTGACCGACTTCGATCCCGCGGCATTCCAGGAATCCCTGGCCACACGAGTGGTCGGCAGATTCTTGGTCTTTCGGGAAGTCGTCGATTCCACCATGGTGCTCGCGCGCCGCGAAGCAGATGAAGGCGCGCCCCACGGCACCGTCGTGCTGGCCGAGGAGCAGACCGCTGGCCGGGGTCGCAAGGGCCGCTGGTTCCATAGCCCTCGCGGCGAAAATCTCTACTTCACGCTCGTGCTGCGCACTCCCCTCGCGGTGCACAAACGGCTGCCCGTCGCAGTGCCGCTGGCGGTCTGGCAGGCCGTGACCGCCTTCGATGTGGGGGCGGCGATCAAGTGGCCGAACGACATTTGGGCAGGCGGCCGCAAGCTTTCCGGGATGCTCATCGACGCCGAGTTGTCGTCAGCGGGCGGCGTTGCAATGGTGGGAATTGGCATCAACGTCAACGGCGACCCAACAGTGATCCCAGAGCTTGCCGAGATCGCGACAAGCGTTCGCCGGGAGCTTGGCCGGCCAGTCTCACGGGAGCAGCTATTGGCAGCCGTCTGCAACGCCCTGGAGGCTCTGCTCGCGCTGCCAGCTGAAGTGCTGGTCACGGAATACCGGGGTGCGAGCCTGGTCCTCGGCCGGGAAGTAGTCGTCACTCCCGTCTTCGGCCAGTCATATGGGGCGACAGCGGAAAGCATCTCCGAGGACGGCTCGCTGGTGGTGGTCGATGCCCAGGGACTGCGTCAGTCTCTGAACGCTGCGGAGGTCACGCTGCGGCCAGGCGGTTAGCGCTTCGCGGCTGTGACGGCCACGGCCTTATCATGGCTGAGCCATGAACATGCTCAGCAGACGGCGAATCGAGCCGGCGCGCGGCCGCCGCGCGGTGTCGCGCTAAGTGCCGCCAATCACACTGCACATGGTGCTCGCCCGCGAAATCGCCGTAAGCCTGGATTCTGACCGTCTTTCGCCCGATTCCGGAGACTACTTGCTCGGCGCAACCACCCCGGACATTCGCGTGCTCACACGGCAGGACCGCTTTAGCACTCACTTTTTCGACCTCAACGGCCCGGACCACCAGGACTCGGTAGCTTCATTCATGGAAGCAAATTCGCATTTCTTGGCCCCGGAAAAACTCAACGATCAGACGCGCGCCTGGGTCGCGGGCTACATCAGTCACCTGGTGATGGATGAGCAGTACATCACCGGCGTCTACCGCAAGTTCTTCGCCAAGCACGACGCCCTGGGCGGCACCATGCGCGCCAACGTCATGGACCGCCTCCTCCAGTTCGACCTGGACAGACGCTATGGCAACGACCCTGCCTTGAAGTCGCGGCTCTGTGCGGCCTTGAGCGGTACGGTCGAAGGCATTGAGGCGGGCTTCGTGGACGGCGAAACGCTTGAGCGCTGGCGCCAGGTGAGCTTCGATGTGGCGGCCCGCCAGATGGATTGGGAGCGCATGCGCTCGATGATTTCGAACCACCTGCGGCTCGGCGGCCTGGAGGAGGGAGAGACGCTCGGCTCCTTCCTCGATTCGCTACCGGAGTTGCTGAATGAGACAATCGCGCACATCACGAGTTCCGAGATCGACTCTTTCGTGCAACGGTCCACGGCTGCGGCGCGCGCGGCTGTAGGGAGGTACCTGGGATGCGGATAATCCGCAACGCCGAAGAGGGCAAAAAACTGCTGCTCGAACGCAAACCGTTGGAGACGGAAGAGCTGCCGATGGCGATCCGCGAGACCACGTTTCGCACCTTTGGCGCTGAGCTCTCACCCGAAGAAGTGGTGCGCCGCATCATCCGCGACGTGCGCGAAGACGGCGACAACGGAGTTCAGTTTTACAACTCGCGCCTCGACGGCGGCCACTCGGATGCCCTCCGCGTGACTCCCGAAGAGATGCGTGCAGCCTACGACACGGTGAGTCCCGAGTTGGTCGAAGCGCTGAAGTTCGCCGCCGACCGTGTCCGGCGCTACCACGAACAGCAGCTGCGGGGAGCGTCATTCGATTTCAACCAGAACGGCCTGGGCCAGATGACGCGGGCGATTCAGCGCATCGGCGTCTACGTTCCGGGCACAGTTGCGCCCCTCCCAAGCACAGTGCTGATGTGCGCCGTGCCCGCGCGCGTGGCCGGCTGCGACGAAGTCTACATAACAAGCCCGGTGTTGCCGGACGGGAGCGTGCCCCCTTCGAAGCTTGTGGCTGCCGACATCGCGGGCGTCGATGGCGTGTTCAAGGCTGGCGGCGCGCAAGGTATCGCCGCGTTCGCCTACGGCACCGAGACGATTCCGAAGGTGGACAAAATCTGCGGCCCCGGCGGGCTCTTCGTCACGATCGCCAAAAAACAGGTCTTTGGCGACGTGGGCATCGATTCCATATACGGGCCGACCGAGACGGTGGTCATTGCCGATGAAAGCGCGGACCCTGAGATGGTAGCGGCCGACCTGCTGGCCCAGGCCGAACACGACCCGCTGGCGAGCCCCATCCTGCTCACCCCTTCGCACTACCTCGCGGACGAAGTTTCGAAGGCCATCGACCGTCAGTTAAAAGACATGGACCGCGCTAAGATTGCGCGGGCCGCCCTGGACAACCGCGGTGGCTGCATCCTGGTGAACGACATCGACCACGCAATCGAACTGGCGAACGACTACGCCCCGGAGCATCTCTGCCTGCTGGTAGAGCAGCCGATGGCCTATGCCGGCAAAGTACGGAACGCTGGCGGGCTGTTCCTCGGCGAGTCGTCGCCCGAGGCCATTGGCGATTATACCGCAGGCCCGAGCCACACCATGCCAACCGGCGGAAGCGCCCGCTGGAGTTCGCCCCTGAGCGTGGCCGACTTCCTGAAGATCACGAGCGTCGTGAACATCCCTGCGGAGATCACTGAGGAGTTGGCGCGGGCTGCAAGCATCATCGCCCGCGCCGAGGGTCTGACCGGCCACGCGCACGCCGTGGAGCGCCGGATCCAGGGCCGGTAACGCCGATGGATGCTCGCCGCTACTTTCGCCCCGACTTCGAGGATCTCGAGGCGTATACGCCCGTTATGCCGCTGGACGTGCTGGCCGCCGAAATCGGTCTGCCGATTGACCAATTGGTGAAGCTGGACGCCAACGAGAATCTCTACGGCGCACATCCAGCCGTGCGTGCAGCCGCAAGCAGCGCCGACCTCCACATCTACCCCGATCCCGGCCAGGCGGCGCTCCGCACAGCGATCGCGGAGTACGTGGGAGTGGGCGCCGCGCAGATCGTTGCCGGTTCTGGCGCTGATGACCTGATCGATATCCTTTTGCGACTGGTGCGGCCCGCGGTCGCCGTGACAGCATCACCCACTTTCGGAATGTATAGCTTTCTTTCGAAGGTCAACGGGACGCGCTTCGTGGAGGTGCCAAGGGGCCCGGCGTTCGAAATTGACGTTGCCGCCATCGGCCGGACCGTTGACC
Organism: Tepidiformales bacterium; assembly: GCA_038323265.1. Classification (GTDB taxonomy): domain Bacteria; phylum Chloroflexota; class Dehalococcoidia; order Tepidiformales; family Tepidiformaceae; genus PNKC01. Next base: position 36,920 of record JBBQGT010000002.1, on the reverse strand, counting down.
ACGGCGTCCGCCTGATTTTCATGACCTCGCCCAACAACCCAACCGGCAATTGCCTGACCCTCGCCGAAGTCGAGGCCCTCTGCGCGATGGACGCCCTGGTGGTGGTGGACGAGGCGTACGTCGAATTCGGCGGCACAACCGTGATTCCGGCGATTGCGCGCTTCCCCAACCTGGTTGTCCTGCGCACATTCAGCAAGTGGGCTGGGCTTGCGGGCCTGCGCGTGGGCTACTCGGTCAGCGAGCCGGGCATCGCGGCGGCAATGATGACCATCAAGCAGCCGTACAACGTCAACGTGGCCGGAGACCTGGCGGCCCAGGCGGCCCTGCTCCACCGCGGCGAAATACTCGAGACGGTCAGCTGTATCGTCGCCGAGCGTGAACGAATGGCTCACGAGGTTGGCAAGCTCGGCTGGCTTCAGCCGCTGCCGTCCGAATCAAACTTCGTTCTATTCGCCGTTGACGCCAGGCATTCAGCAGAAAAAATTCGTTCAGAGTTGCGCAAGCGCGGTGTGCTCGTTCGCTATTACGACCGGCCGGACCTGGCGAACTACGTCCGCATTAGCGCCGGACGGCCCGACGACACCGACCGGTTGCTCGCGGCACTGCGCGAGGTCGAGCCAGCTACGAGGGAGGCTTCATGACCCCGAGAATCGCCACGGTTTCGCGCAAGACCGCCGAGACCAACATCGAGATCGTCCTGAACCTGGACGGTTCCGGGAAGTTCGTTACGGAAACAGGTATCGGCTTCTTCGACCACATGCTCAGTCACATCGCCAAGCACGGTGTGTTCGACCTTGAAGTGCGCGGCACAGGCGACCTGCACATCGACCAACACCACACGGTTGAGGACTGTGGCATCGCCCTGGGCGAGGCGTTCGCCCAGGCACTCGGAAACAAGGCCGGGCTCGTGCGCTCCGGATCCGCCTATATGCCGCTGGATGAAGCGCTGGCGTTCGCCACCGTCGATCTCAGCGGACGCCCGTACGCCGCTCTGGACCTGAAGCTCCTGGGGCGCGAACTCGGCGGGATGCCTCCAGATCTCTTCGACCACTTCCTTGAGTCCTTCGCCTTCGCTATGAAAATGAACCTCCACGTCCGCACCCTCTACGGCGTGAACGACCACCACAAAGTAGAGGCCTGCTTCAAGGCGATGGCCCGCGCGCTGGACGCCGCCGTGCGAATCGACCCGCGCAGGGGCGGCGATATCCCCAGTACCAAGGGTTCGATCTAGCGCCCGCGGGCCGAAGCTCGATTGACAGCGGTGGTGGCTGGCGACAGGATTCGCTCGGTGGAAGCGCAACTCTCGAAGTACCTTTCTGAACGGCTGAATTGCGACAACGCGGTCGCTATTCGCAACCTCTCGCGCATCCCGGGCGGGGCGTCGCGTGAGACCTGGATGTTCGATGCCTCCTGGACCGAGGACGGCGCCGAGCAGAACGCGCCCTTCGTGGTGCGCAAGGACCCGCCGGCCAGCCTGGTAGAGTCCGACAGGGTGGTGGAGTATGCGTTTTACAGCGCGTTCCAGGGCACCAATGTGCCTGTCCCGGCAATGCGTTGGCTCGAATCAGACCCCGAGCACCTCGGTGCACCGTTCTTCATCATGGACCGCATAAGCGTCGGCGAAACGAACGTGCGGAACATCAGCGAGCCGCATTACGCCGAAGCGAAGGCGATGGTCGGGCGCCGAATGTTCGAAGTGTTGGGCGCGATTCACAGCTTCGACTGGCGCGTCAGCGAAATCGCTGGAGTTGTGCAAGCGCCCGCTCCCGAGATGGCCTGGTCGGAGCAGGTCGACTACTGGGAAGAGATGATCGGGCGCAACGAAATCAGCCCTCAGCCCATAGCACGGGCGGCCATCCGGTGGCTTCGGAAAAACCCGCCGCCGCCCGCGGAGCGCATCGGCGTAGTCCACGGCGACTACCGCGTGGGCAACTTCCTCTATTCGCACGAAGGCATTCACGGTGTTCTGGACTGGGAGATGGCCCACCTTGGGGACCCGATTGAAGACCTCGCGTGGGCGATCCACGAACTGTGGCACCGCGATCTGATCCCGCGAGAAGAGTGCATCGATGTGTACCAGCAGGCGAGCGGCCTGAAGGTCGACCGGGACGCGCTGCACTGGTGGGACGTGTTCAATGGCGTGAAGGCGCAAGGGATCTGGCTGACGGGGGCGAAGTCGTTCAACGACGGGCGAAGCTCGGAGCTGATTCTGGCCTACGCGGCGTACATCCTCATCAATGGCACGGACGAAGCGATTTTGCGGTCGCTGGGGCGGGGCGCATGAAACCCGAGCCGCAGAGAGTGTTGTACGCGATGGCTGGCGCCCTGGGGATGCTGACCTCCGAAGTCGGCTCGGCGTTCGGGCAGCAAACCAGCGGGCTTTCGGCCGCGCTTTCGATGGTCCTCGCCCAGGAATGGGACCGGGCAGCCTCACGTCTCGTGGAGGAAAACGTTGCTGTGAGCGGCCTCCTGGAGCGCGCCAGGACACTTATCACCGACGAACTTCTTCACGCCCGCATCAACGAGGTGGTTGACCGCATCCCTGCAACAGACCTGCGCGTCACAGCGCTGCAAGCGGAGAACGACGACTTGCGCCGCTTGCTCGCGGATGTCCACGCCGCTGTGGATGGCGTCGAAGGCCACGAGCCAGAACTGCTCAACCGCCTAATCTGGGACGAGCTTCGCGAGTCCACGCGTCGGCGCCATCTGGTCGCCGTGCGATGAAAGACGCCCTCAGGCAGGCGCTGGATGTCTACAGCGCGCAGACAATCGAGGTTGCCCCCGGAGTGTTCGAGGCGGGCGTCTTACTGCTCCTCCACGCTCATCCGGATGGGCCGAACGTCGTCTTTCAGAAGCGCACCGAAAGCGTGAAAGACCACAAGGGTCAGATCAGTTTCCCGGGCGGCGGCGCGGACCCCGAGGACCTGGATGCATTGGCCACAGCGCTGCGCGAAACACACGAGGAGATCGGCGTGGTGCCGGGAGACATCGAAGTGCTGGGGCAGTTGGACGATATGGTCACCGTCTCAAACTTTCGCGTGACGCCGTTCGTAGGCTGGTTGAGTCGCTATCCATACGAATGGCGCTTCAGTGATGAAGAAGTCGCCTACCTGTTGGAGGTGCCTCTGGCGCACCTGCTTGACCCATCCACTCTCGTACCGGACCGCAGGCTCATCAACGGCAGGGAGTACGTGTTTTCGTCCTACCAATGGGGCGATGACCTGATCTGGGGCGCGACGGCGCGAATGCTCACCAACTTCCTTGATGTCTGCGCCGCCGTCCCCGGCATGGGCGGTTCAGCCGTCCGCCCGCGAGGCTAGACGATGGAGATCGCCATCCTCTCCGGCGATCCGTTGTTCATCTCGGCGGCTACCGCGATTGCCGGCGCGATGGGGCACACGGTCACCAAGGTGGCGGCAGCGGCGAAGACCACCACGATCTGCGACGTGGCGACCATGGAATCCGCAGACCTGCTAGACGGATTGGATCCGGTGCGGGCGGTCCTATTCGTCTTAAGAGAATCGGGAACCCACCCTGCGTTCTTGCACGTCTACCCGCGCACATCGTTGGCAGTGGAGCTTCCGAAGGCGTTGGGGTTATTGGCGGACGCTTCCGCTGTTGGGTGAGCCAGCCCGCGGGTACGATGGCCTGACACCGAAATCCTGGAGCATGAATGACTGAACCCCGCACAATCGCTTCGCTGTTAACCGAACTTCCAGGGTCTGAGCTCGTGCGCGGGGATTCGGGGAACACGATCTCGGCAGTCGAGCACGATTCGCGCCAGGCGAAGGCCGGCTCCCTTTTCGTTGCGGTGCCGGGATTTACCGTCGATGGCCACGCCTATCTTCCGCAGGTGGCGAACGCTGGCGCGGCCGTAGTTATCGCCCAGCAGGACCACGCGCCGGCCTGGAAAGATCTCCCAGGTCGAACGGCAGTTATCGCGGTCGACGACTCACGAGTGGCACTGGCCCAGGCCGCCGCATGGTTCTACGGCCATCCCGGCCGGGAACTGGTCGTCGTCGGGATCACTGGCACAGACGGGAAGACAACCACTTCGCACATTGTGACGTCAGTGCTCGAGGCTTCGGGCGCCCGCGTCGGGCGGCTCGGTACCGTTGATACCTACATGCCCGGCGAATCGGGTCACGTGGCTGAGCGGATGACTACCCCCGAAGCGCCCGAGGTACAGGGCCTGCTGCGGCGCATGGTGGACGCCGGTTGCGATTTCGCGATCGTCGAATCCACCAGCCACGGGTTGGCGCTCCACCGCCTCGACCATGTGGAGTACGACATCGCTGCGTTCACCAACATCACAGGCGACCACCTTGATTTCCACAAAACGTTCGAAGCCTACCGGGAAGCAAAGGGACTGCTCTTCGAGTCCCTCGGTACTTCGTTCGATAAGGGCGTCCCCAAGGTCGCGGTGGCGAACGCCGACGACCCCTCCGCGAACATGCTACTTTCCCTCGCTGGCGGCGCCGAGGCCGTCCGCTTTGGCCTGGACGCTCGCGAAGTTGACGTGACGGCGCGCAATATCATGCTCCGGCCTGACGGCACAGCGTTCCGGCTGGTGACGCGGAATGGCATGGCGGAAGTTGAGTTCGGACTGCCGGCGATGTTCAACGTGATGAACGCCCTGGCCGCAGTCGGAGTTGGCATTGCGGCCGGGATGGACGTCCAGACGATCGCTCACGGCCTCTCGCAGTCCCCCGGCGTGCCGGGACGGATGGAGCGCATCGATTGCGGCCAGCCATTCGGTGTCATCGTGGACTACGCCCATACTGGAGACGCAGTGCGCAAGGTGCTCGAGGTTCTGCGTGACGTGACCGGGGGTCAACTGATCATCGTGGTCGGTGCTGCGGGCGAGCGCGACCCCGGCCGCCGATTTGGCGTGGGCCGTGCCGCAGCTGAAGGCGCGGACTTCGCGGTCTTCACCAATGAGGACCCTCGAAGCGAAGATCCAGCGGCCATCGTTCGTGAGATCGGACGTCATGCCGAGGCCGCGGGGCGCGTCCGCGGTCGCGATTTCGTGGAGGTCGAGGACCGCCGCGAAGCAATCACCGAAGCGTTCAGCCGTGCTCGAGCCGGCGACATGGTGGTGGTTGCCGGCAAGGGCCATGAACAATCGATGGTCTACGGCCGAGAGGCGCGTCCCTGGGATGACCGCGATGCGGCGCGCGAGGAACTTGGCCGGCTGGGATACCGTTGGAGCAAAGGCTAACCATCTCTTTTCCGCTCGAATTGGCCGCTATGAACACCCTTCGTATACTGCGAGTATCGGCTAATTGGCCGCCCTTTCCGACCAGATGAGGTTTCAACGTGCCCAAAAAGAATCGCCGGCCGCAGCAGCACCTGCGTCAGGAGCCAAGTCGCCGCCGTTCGTACGCGGTCGGTAGCACCGCTCCCAAAGACATCTATAAGCCCGGCTTCCCCATGAACCTGCTCGGTAACCTCAAAGCCTTCTCCATCGTGGGCATTGGCATCGCCGTAATCATGGTCGCAGGCGCCTTCTTCACCCAGCGAAACCGCGACACAGGCAACCCGAACGCGCTCCCCACTCCGACAGTTGCGCCAACTCTCGATCCGTCGGCTACCGCGAGTGCTAGCGCCTCGCCTACCGCCAACCCCAAAACGTTCACCAAGGCCGAGCAGGTCATCGATGCGGCCACCAAGCAGTACACGGCTACCGTGAAGACAAACAAGGGCGACTTTCAGATCAAGCTCTACGCCGACCAGGCCCCGAACACCGTGAACAGCTTTGTGTTCCTGGCCCAGAAAGGCTACTTCGACGGCCTCACCTTCCACCGCGTCCAGGCCAACTTCGTCATCCAGGGCGGCGACCCAAAAGGCGATGGCACCGGCGGCCCGGGCTACACCACGGCGGATGAGCCGAACCAGCTTTCGAACAAAAAGGGCACGCTGGCAATGGCCAAAACATCCGGCGCGGCCGCCTTCGGTAGCCAGTTCTTCATCAATTTGAAGGACAACACCAGCCTCGATTACACAAGCAGCGCTGACAAGTTCTACCCGTTCGGTGAAATCTCGAGCGGTCAGGATGTGGTCGATCAGATCGCCGGTGTGAAGGTCGACGCGCGCTTCAAGCCGCTCGAACCGGTGACTATTTCAACGGTGACGATTACCGAATCGGCGAAATAGCGCGCAGCTTCCGCCAATATCAGGATGTGTGAGGGGGCCCCAAAGGCCCTCTCTCGCGTTATTTGAGACGCGCACTCATCCGTTGTTGCACCTGCGCGGCGTCCACGATCGTGCCTCGGCGTCCATTGCCCCCGAGGTAGACGGTGCGCACATAGCGGCCATCAGGCACAACCAGCGCACTGATATCCACCGAAGTCTGGGTGTCTTCGGCGCGAATGGCGAAGGCGCGCGCGGGCGGCTCGAGCGTGCTCGGCGCCTCGAAAACCGTGCGTGAGCCCTCCGGGAGCCACGTAAGCGTCCGCGTCGAAAGGTCCGCGGGATCGGGCCGCATGCTCTGTACGAACGCCGCTGCCGCTGGCGCTGAATCGAACTCGAGAACCTGGCAGACGATATCGAGCGGCGGATCGAATGGCGGGGTGCCGATGTTCTCTTTCCAGTACGCAAAGTGGCCGCGGCGTAGCCCGGCGGCCGCCAGTTGGCGCAGGCGTTGGTCCGGGCCAGGGCCGAGATCTGCCAGGTTGTGGGGTGTAAGGTCCCCGGCGGTCTGGCGACGGAAGCCCGCCGGGACATCCTCTTGCTGGCAGACCTGGTTTTCGAGACCGGTGCCTGCTTCATCCGCGCTGCCCGCTATCCCGCAGCCCGCGAGCAGCGCCGCGGCAAGGGAAAGCGCGGCCAGCCGCGCACTAGTCACTTTCGGCTGGCGGTTCCGGGCCAACAAGGCCGTGTGCAGCAGAATATCGCTCGACGAAGAAGATCAGTCCGAGAAAGGGAAAAAAGGCGAGAGTCATCACGGCGCCCCAAAACCACGCCGGGATGATGAACAAAAGGATGGCGCACGCAGCCGTGAGGCCCATGCCGAGGATGGAAAAGATGCGCCCGGCGAGGACGTACGGGGTCACGGGAGTGTTCATAGTTGTCTGGCGATCTTGCCCAAAGAGTGCCCCGCGGTCTACCCACCTTGACCTGATTGGCGCAAACGCCAAAGAATGCGGGCCGATGGACCGATTGATGACGCCATGTTGAGGACTGACTTGCCCGGCGAAGTGCTGGACTTCCTGCAATCCATGACAGTCCCTGGGGTGCTCTCCACAATGGGTCGTGGCGGTGGCCCGGTCACTTCGGCGGTATGGTTTGGGCTGCACAACGGCCAGGTGATCATCTCAACTCCAGCGGATCGCCCAAAGGCGAAAAACGCTCGCGCCGATGCCCGCGTTTCGTTCATCGTGGACACCAAGGAGATGCCCTACCGGGGCGTCGCGATCGAAGGGGCCGCTGAGGTTGTCGAGGACCCTGAGAGGGCTTTGATGGCCGCCATCGCCCGGCGGTACCTCGGCGACAAGCTCCCGGTGTGGATGGAGCAACGAATGTCAGCGAACGACCGCGTGGTCCTGCGGATCACTCCCCGCCGCGTCCGCCCATGGAACATCGCTGCGCCCACCGCGTGAAGATCGCCACAATCCTCTTCGATCTTGGCGACACGCTGATCCGGCTCCATCCGATGCCGGAGATGGCTCCGCTACTCGCCGCAGTGTTGGGCGAATCGCGATCCATCCCGGCCCATGACGCGCTGCCGCTCGCCGCGCAGTTGGTAGCCAATCTGGGCAGGCAGGTAGCCGCGAACTCGAAGTCGGGAGTTACCGATGAGCCCGGCCTCGAAGCGCTGATGGCGCCGCTGTTCGAAGGCTCGCCCGCCGAACTGGCCGCCCTCGGTCGGGCATTCGGCCAGGCGGATATTTCCAGGTTTGAAATGGTCGCCACCGGCGTGGCCCGAATCGAACGGCTGAAGTCGCTTGGCCTCCGCCTCGGTGTTGTCTCCAACACCAACACAGCGCCGGCGATGCTGGATGACTACCTCCGAACGGCCGGGCTGCTGTCTCTTTTCGATGCCGTCGTCTACTCGGTTGCCCGCGGCATTCGTAAGCCTCACCCGCAGCTATACCGGACCGCGCTCAAAGAGCTTGGTTCCGACGCCGAAACGACGTTGTTCGTCGGAGACCGCGTCCGTGAAGACGTATTGGGGCCGAGAGCCGCCGGCATGCGAGCAGTCTTGACGCATGAGTTCCGTCAGGAAGACGTCGCGGGAAGTGCGCCGCTGGCTGTGGTTTCGCGCTTGGAGGATCTGCAGGATCTGCTTCCGAGTTAGCAGGTCCAGTGGCGCACAATGTCGTTCTCGCCGCCGCCGCAAGCGAGCTTGTAGGTGACAACCTGCGTGGCCGTGAGCGACGCCACCAACACCACCAGGAAAAGCAGCGCGAACGCCGCGCCGAGGCCGTTCAGCCACTTTCCGAGGACGAACCCCAGGAGGCAGCCCACCAGAATCGTCGCCAGGTGGATGCTGAAATAGACCGTGTCCCGGCGGCTCATGGCGGCGCCACCCACCGGCACGTCGTCGCCGACCACGCGGTGAATGACCGCGATGAACACCCCGAAGACGAGGAGCAACAGCACAATCGAGAGTAGCCAGACCACCCACGTGGGTTTCGACGGCCTGACTCTCCGTTGCATCTGTGGGCGAATCTAACGGGACAAAGCACCTGCCGCAAGATTCACGGCCGCCGGCCTACTTAGTGGCGGTCTGCAAAAGCGCGATCACTTCATCCACCGTAGCGTCTCGCCAACCGGCCCACGTGGGTCCGTTCTGCCATTCGAGGTAGCGCTCGCGCGCAGCCGCGCGGGCATCCTTGAGCTCGTCTTCCGATGGCTCGTGGCCAAGCGTCTTCGCAATGCCCTCTGGCGAGGTGTCGCCAAGCACTTCGCGTGTCTGGTGAATCTGCTCGTTGGCGAGCGCTGGCCGTTCAATGAAGTGCCCTAACTCGTGGCCCTTGGCGTCGTAGAAGACGAACACCGGAATCGATTCAAACTCGCCGCCCTTGAGGTACTCGGCGATCATGTCTTTATTCTGGTCGCGCTCGAAAAAGCGCATTTCGACGCCGGCTGCTTCGGCGATCTTCTGCACCACGCCGGTTCCGCGGTAAACGTCCGGGCACCAGTCTTCGCCGATGACGACCATGTGGTGCAGACCGTCGGGCTTGCTCGCCAGCGCCGTAAGGGCGGCCTTCTGCGAGTCTGAGACGGTCAGGTTCTTGTAGTTGTTCTCGAAAATCTCGCGGTTGCGGATCCCGCTGTCGAGGTACTGCTGAAAGGTTTTTCCCTTGGTGAAACGGTCCAACGTGATGACGGATTCGGCGGCTTGCGTCATGAGACTCTCCATTACTATGTTTCGGATAGTACAAGGGTACAGGGGCCGGGAAGGCGAAACAACCGTCAGCTAGCCTGCGTAACGCCCGCGCGAAGTTCCGCCTTGGCCGCCTCCCACAACGCCTCGCGTTCGTCTGCGGTCATGGACTTCAGGTCCTTCCCAAGTTCGCTCGCGAGCCGTTCCATGATGCCGAAGCGAGCGCGGAACTTGATGTTGGCGAGGCGCAGCGCTTGCTCCGCGTCGATGCCCAGCCGTTGCCCGATATTACTAACTACGAACAGGATGTCGCCGAACTCGTCTTCGCGGTCGGCAGCCCCTTCAGCGCGTGCGAATTCGTCGATCTCTTCCCGGAGCTTGTCAAGCGCCCCTTCGATCTCCGGCCAATCGAACCCGATGCGCCGGGCGCGGCCCTGGATCGTCTGTGAGGCTGCGAGTGCTGGCAAAGTGTTGGGGATGCCCTCGAGGATCGATGTTCGGGGCTTCTCAGCCTGCTTGAGTGCTTCCCAGTTCTGGTACACCTCATCCGAGGTCGCTGCCGTGCCTTCGCCAAACACGTGCGGGTGCCGGCCGATAAGCTTGCGCGAGATCTGCTCTGCCACGTCCGCAAAAGTGAATTCTTCGAGCCGTTCGGCGACCGCTGTGTGCATGACGATCTGCAGCAGGACATCTCCAAGCTCTTCGGTCAGCCGCCCTGGGTCCTTGGAATCGATCGCTTCCAGCGCTTCGTAGCTCTCTTCGAGTAAGTGCGGACGAAGCGATTCGTGGGTCTGCTCGCGGTCCCACGGGCAGCCGTCTTCCGCGTGCAGGCGCTGAATGACGTACGCAAGCCCGTCGAACCGCCGCACGTCGTCCAGTGGTGCGATCGCTGGGACGTAAAGACAGTCCAGGAACCCAAACGGCCGGTGATCCAGTTCCGAAAGCAAGACCGTCCGCACCGCTTGGTCCGCGGTCCCGAGAGCCGTGAGTACTGTGACGATATGGCCGGCTGGGTACTGGTCTAGCAGCCGCAGCTTCAGCGCGGTGGTCGCATCGCGGGTGAACACCTGGCTTATGAGCGCTGGCCGCTGCGAATCGATGCGCAGGTCGAGGGCATCGCAAAGTTGGACGGCACCCAGGTCGATCCGCAAGGCCACGGCTGCCAAGTCTGCAAAGCTCAGGGCCGGCAGGATGCGCACCTCCACGCCACGCGCCTCTGCGGCTTCGAGAATGGCCGTCACGCTCCGTTCGGCCACTAAGGGATGGCCGGGTACGGCGTACACCGTAGGCGCCGCCACAGCGCGCTCCAGCACACGGGCTGCGATCGCGGTGTACAGGGCGTCGAAGACCGGTTGCTGCTGGTATAGGTCGTCGCAGTTCAGCCATGCCACCGCTTCGTTGCCAAGTGCGCTCACTGTTGGGTGGTGACGCGTACGAAGAATGACCTGTCCCGCAGTCCGCAAAGCCTCGCGGGTTTCCGCGGTGAGCAGGCCCGGCGAGCCTGGTCCCAGCCCGACAATCAACAACTGGTACGTGGGACTGCTGGGGCCTGGGCGTTGGATGCTCATGGGCGAATTCTAGCAGTGGCTGCCGCACGGGGCGGCTACTCCAGTGGCACCACGCCGCGCGACCGGAGGGCAGCCACGTAAATGTCTACGTAGTGCTTTGCCGAGGCGTTCCACGAAAAGTCGTGGCTCATGCCGGCTGTCTGTAGCCTGCGCCACGTCTCGGGGTCCCGGAACGCCAACGCCGCGCGCTCAAAAGCGCCCGCCAGGCCCGGGCTGCTGAACTCATCGAAGAGGAACCCGGTAGGAGATTCTGGGTGCTCATCGAGGTCGAAGATGGAGTCCGCCAGGCCACCAGTGCGGCGGCCGATCGGCACGCTGCCGTAGCGCATGGCGATCAACTGCCCAAGCCCACACGGTTCGTAACGCGACGGCATGAGGAACACGTCGGAGCCAGCGTAAATGCGCTGAGCCAGGCCCTCATCGAACCTTGGCGCCAGGCAGACGCGGCCCGGGTTTGAGGCCTCGAGGTTGCCGAGCTCCTTCTTCAGCCAGGCGTCGCCGTCTCCGAGGACGACCAACTGGCCATCCGCGGCGAGCATCTCGGGCACCGCCTGGATGACGAGGTCGACGCCCTTCTGCTCGGTCAAGCGCGTAACCATTGCCGCAAGCGGGCCAGCCGCCTCCGTCAGTCGCAGTTCAGCCCGCAGCGCCGTCCGGTTCAATACGCGTTCGTCGATGCTGGCGAGATCGAACTGGTGCGCCAGGTTGACGTCGGTTCGCGGATTAAAAAGATCCGTGTTGAGCCCGTTGAGAATCCCCGCAAGCCGGTCGCCGCGCAGTCCAAGAAGCGACTCCAGCCCTTCCCCAAGTTCCTGCGTGACTACTTCGCGCGCGTAGCTCGGGCTGACTGTGGTGACCATGTCGCTGTAGTAGATCCCCTGCGAAAGGTAATCGTTGAACTCGTCGGGCCCTCGATAGCGCAGGTTGTGGATCGTGAAGACAGAGGCGATCCCCCGCAACGCCGGGCTCGACCACGAAAGGTTGCGCAGGGCGAAAGCGCAAGGCGCGGTGTGCCAATCGTTCAAATGCAGGATGTCGGGCTTCCATTCGTCCTGTTTGAGCATTTCGATGATCACGCGACAGAACGATTGGTAGCGCGCAAGGTCGTCGGGCTCGCCGTAGACGTTTTCGCGGTCGAACGCCCGGGTATCGCGAACGAGGTGCACCGGGACGTCACCCACTCCACTGACGGTCGCGATCTCGATGTCTCGCGGGCCGCCCGGGAACGGCACGGCGAGTGTCCGGCGGATGCCTGCCCCATCGAAGGCCCAGCGGGCGGTCGCATGGCAAGGCGTCACCACTTGCACATCGTGCCCGATCTGACGCAGGCGTTGAGGAAGCGCGGCCGCGACGTCCGCCAGACCGCCAACCTTCGCAAATGGATCGACTTCGGCCGAGGCGAAGAGGATTTTCATGCCGGCCGTGCGAATAGTTCGCGTTCGAGTTGGGCGCGCGTCTCGTTTGCAGCGGCGAGCAGCCAGCGAGCTTCCTGCTTGACGCGCGAAGAGCCGGAGCCTTCAGCGATCGCTTTGGAGGCGAACAGCACGACCTCATTGAGCAGCAGGAAGCCGCGGTGGATCATGGGCTCGTCCCACATCGGGCGGCGGCTGGCCCACCAGAACTGGCAGCTGTGCAAGGCCGGCTGCAACTTCTGGTCAGCGATATGTGCGAACTTGCGCGCGACATCCGTGGTGGCGTGGCTCAGAGCCACCTCGAGCAGGCCGAGGCAGTGGTCCACATACTCCCACTGCAGTTCGTGTACGTGGTTGCCCGGTGATCGCCACAGAGGGTAGGGATTGTGCACCGCGAGATCTTCGTGGCTGGTGCTCCACGAGGACGCCAGGGGCTCCACCACGGGCCCAGCAGGGAAAAGGTTGAGAAGCGTGCTCGGGAGTACCGATTCGACGCGGCGCGTGTGCCGCTCAGACTGCTCCTCGGGTTGCGCGGCGAGTTTGTCGTAGGTGGCTGCGAGGAACTGACGCTCCCAGTCGCGAATGTGGTGGCCATACGTCTCCGCGTCCATAGCTGTCAGTACATAGGCCGGCTCCCCTTCGCCCACGCGTGCCAGGTCATCGATGAAGTCTGCCGGGTCGCTTTCACGGAACGAGATGCGATTGCTCCGCGAATCGTCGCGAAAAAGCGCGGCAAGCGAGCGTCCCTCCGCGGCGACTCGATAGACCCGGTCTACGGGCCACTCGGCCGGGCAGGCGACGCCGCTGAGGAGTAGCCATTCGTGGCCGGACGCCGCGATCGGCGCGGTTATTTCGGCGCTGAAGCAGAGTTCCGGCGGGAAGAACCCCCGCGGTTGCCAGCTTCCACCGAAAGCGGCTGAGTTTGCCCTCGCGTTCTCGGCGATCGAACGTTGGCGTTCAGCGCCCGGTATCAGCGGGAGAATCGGGTGGTACTTGCCACTCCCCACAAATTCGACCTGGCCCCGTTCGGCGAGCTCTTGCAGCCCTTCAACGACGTCGCTCAAGCCGTGCTCCAGCAAAAGCTCTGTGAGGACGCCGTTGATGTTGACCGCCAACTTGGCTTCAGGGTGCTCCCGGAGGACGCCGAGCAGCGGCCGGTACGATTCATTGGTCACCCGGCAAAGGATGTCGTGGGTTTGCGTGGGCGGTTGATAGAAGTGGAGCAGCTGGGCCCAGTAAGTCATCGCGCTTGCTTCAGGCCCCTTATCCCTGGACTTTCGCAGCCGGGGCTGGGGAATGATAGCCAAGCGGATCGATGAAAGGGAATGGGTTGTCCAACCACTCAAAGTCCTTGAGTAAAGGCCCCAACCGCGCGTCATTTGCGTCGATCGCGTTCGCCAGCGCGTCGAACCGTTCGGCGTGGCTGTTGAACCGCTCGATGGCGTATTCGCGGGCTTGCCCGGTGGTCATGAGGAACTGCCAATCGGAAGCCTGCAGAAGGAGTAGCTCCCTCGCCAGTTGTTGTGTCGCGGGGGTGGAATCAAGCAGCAGCTTGGCCGCCCGCGCCTGCCGTTCGTAAATCACCGGCCATGTCCATGCGGTGTCGTCGTTTATCCACGTCCGATGATCCCCGCCAGCGCCCCAGGAGCCTTCCGGCAGCACGATCGATTCGGTCGGCGGTTGGTCCTCCACCAGCTTGCCGGCGGAGATCAGGTTCACGTCCTTATCGGCCGCAAGGTTCCTGATGACGTGCTCGAGCCAGTTCACCCCCTCCATCCACCAGTGCCCGAAAAGCTCTGTGTCGTACGAAGCCATCACCGATCCGTGGTCGTGGGCACCGCTCTCATACGTACCGGTCTCGTAGGCCATCAGTTCCGACTTCACTACCTCACGGAAGTGTTGCGCCTGTTGGACAGTCCGAACGTTTGCCACCTCCGGGTCGTATTCCGCCTTGTCGCCGAGTTCGACCCGCGGGCCGGTGACGCGCCAATAGTGCAGCCCCGAGACAGCGTCCTTCTTGTGGAATTCGCGATAAGCCGCATCACCCGGGTAGCCGTTGGCCGCGGACCAGACCTGGAGGCCGCTGCGTTCGTTCCGGGCCAGGACAGCGACGTTCGAGGTGCCCACGTAGTAGGGACGGAAAGTCGTACCGAGGTGGGGTTCGACGCGAACGGGACGGACGGGCTCACGCCGTTCGAGTGCAGGGTACGGGCCTACCATCCCGCCGAGCGCCTTGCCCCGCGCCGCACCCCCGATGACGAGGTGCGTCTCAACAAAGAAAACCTTGATGCCGGCGTCTTCCAGGAAACGTTCGAGCCCCGGCTTGTATGCGCACTCGGGAAGCCAGAATGAGCGAGGCTTGCGGCCAAAGTTCTTGACGTGCGAGGCGACGCCGGTCTCGACCTGAAACCGCACTGCGGCCTCGTCCTGGAGCAGCGGTAGATAGCCGTGAGTCGCGGCGCACGTCGCAATTTCGATGTGGCCGCCGTCTTCGAGCGCGGTGAGGGCGGCGAGCGGGTCGGCCCGGATATCGTCCTCGTAGAACGCTCGCGCGGTCTCGTAACGGTTCAGGTGGAAGCTGGCGGTCTTCCCCAACAGCCCTGGCGAGTTCCCGAAGCGCGCAACGTCCGCCTGCGCCCGCGCGATCTTGTCGGCCAGGTACACGCGGAAGTGGTCACGCATCAGCGGATCGGCGATCTGCTCCGCGAGGATTGGCGTCATGTTAATCGTCACGCCGAGTTCGCCGGGCACTTCCTTCGAAAGCCGGGTGAAGGCCGCGATCAACGGCAGGTAACATTCCAGCATCGCCTCGTGCAGCCACTCTTCGCCGTGCGGCCAGAGCCCGGCCAGCCTGCAATATGGCAAGTGAGTGTGGAGGACGATGGTTGCGTTTCCTGACATTGTTCTCCTCAAGACCACTTGGCGAGCCCGGCCACGAACGGGCTGTGAAGGTCGGGGTGCAGCGGAAGGATGCGGATGGCATAGCCCACGCTCCCGCCCTGTTCCGGTGCGAAGGTGCCGCTGAAGACGCTGTTTCCGTCTTCAGTTTGTAGCACAAGCGACATCGGTGTTTCATGTTCGGCTATCAGATCCCCAGCCGCGTCCGCGCTCCCGTGGAGGATATCCACGCGCAGGTCCGCCGGTCGCAGGCTTGCTGAGGCCACTCGCGCGGTCACTTCGATCGGTGTGCCCGCTAACACGTCGCCGTGCGCAGTGTCTTCCACGCTCAGGACCTCCACGCCGTCCCAGGCAGCGGTCACACGGCCGAGCCACTCCGCCTGGTCGCGCGCCGCTGCCAGGTTATTTTCGCGCAGCCGCCGCCAACTCGCCGCGGCCGGCGCGTAGGCCTTTCGCGCATACTCCCCAACCATCCGGCTGGTGTTGAACACCGGCGCGAACTCGCCGATCGAGAGTTTCATGCGGCGCACCCAATCACGCGGCACACCGTCCGGGTCACGAGTGTAGAAGCTGCCCGTAACTTCGTTCTCCAGGAGGTCATACAGCGAAGACGAGTCGAATGCGTCCTGCACCTCGGGGTCGTCGTCAAGGCTATCGCGGCCAATCGCCCATCCCAGGCCAGGGCGATAGGCCTCCCACCACCAGCCATCCATCACGCTCAGGTGCAGCGCGCCGTTGGCAGTCGCTTTCATCCCACTGGTGCCGCTCGCTTCGAGAGGGCGAAGCGGCGTGTTGAGCCAGACATCGCAACCCTGCACTAGGCTGCGCGCCAACTCCACATCGTACCGCTCGAGCAGTACCAGGCGGTCGCGAAACTCGGGCATACGGCTGTGTTGGAGCACTTCGCGAATGAGCTGTTTCGCTCCCTCGTCCCTTGGATGCGCTTTGCCCGAAAAGATGAACTGCACGGGCCGTTGCGGATTGTTCACGATGCGCTCAAGGCGTCCCAGGTCCCGGAACAGGAGGGTCGCGCGCTTGTAACCAGCGAACCGCCGCGCAAACCCGATCGTCAGTGCTTTCGGGTCCAGCGCCTGCCCCAGCGAAGGCGACGACGAGGTAGTCCCACTGCGCACCGCAACTTCGCGTGATTCATCGCGCGCCCGGTAGACCAGGCGCTCCCGCTGCCGTTCGTGCGCCTGCCAGAGGGCTTCGTCCGGAATCGAATCAACCTCATCCCAAAGTCCAGGCCTGGTTGGCTCGTCTCGCCATTCGCGCCCCAGGTACCGGTCGTAAAGTTCGCCCAATTCGTGCGAGACCCACGTCGGTAGATGCACGCCGTTCGTAATCGAATCGATCGGCACCTGGTCTTGCGGGAGCTGTGGCCAGGCGGATTCCCAGAGCTTCCGAGAAACGGACCGGTGCAGCTTCGAAACGCCGTTGCGGTAGCCGCTCAGCCGCAGTCCGAGGAGCGCCATCGAGAACGGCTCGGCGTCGTCGTGGGGGTTGCTGCGGCCGAGGCCAAGGAAGGTGCGGGCATCGAGTCCCATGCCCGTGTAGTAGTGGCCAAGGTGCTTTTCGACGAGCTCCGGCGGGAAGAGATCGATCCCGGCGGCCACGGCCGTGTGGGTCGTGAAAGCAGTCGCCGCACTAACCGGGACTCGTGCTTCATCGAATGTCGCGCCGCTCTCCTCCATGACAATGCGGATCCGGTCCACGCCCAGGAGCGCCGAATGCCCCTCGTTCATGTGGCACACCGAGGGTTGAATGCCCATGGCGTGGAGCGCTCGCACCCCGCCAATGCCCAGCACCATCTCCTGTTGGATGCGCAGTTCGATATCCCCGCCGTACAACCGGCCCGTAATCTCGCGGTCTGCGACCTCATTGCGTTCCAGGCGCGTATCGAGCAGAAACAGCGGCACCTGGCCGACGTCCAGGCGCCAAATCGCGACACTCACGTCGCGGCCCTCGAATGGTACCGATACGCTAAGTGGCTCACCGTGGCCGTCGCGAATCCGCGTCAGCGGCTGGCTGGCCATGTCGATGCCGTGGTAGTCCTCCTGCTGCCAACCGTCCGGTCCGAGCGCCTGCTGGAAGTAGCCCTGGTGATAAAGCAGACCGACGGCTACGAACGGCAGCCCAAGGTCACTCGCCGATTTGAGGTGGTCGCCTGCTAAGACGCCGAGCCCGCCCGAGTAGTTCGCCAGGCTCTCGGTGAGCGCATATTCGAGCGAGAAGTACGCAATCGTATCGTCCAGCGACATCCCCGAAGCGTCAGCCCGCCGAGAGCGTGCCATGTACCCTTCGAACGATGCAGTGACCCGTTCCAGGTGAAGGAGAAAGCCGTGGTCAGCGGCGAGCGCTTGCATCGTCTCCACGGGGGCCACTTGCAGAAGCCGCACGGGGTTGTGGTTGGTCTTTTCCCAGGCATCACGGTCGATCCGTTCGAAAAGCGCCGCCGCATCGGTGTTCCACGTCCAAAAAAGGTTGCGGGCTAGCGTGCGGAGCGGTTCAAGCGCCGGGGGCAGGACCGGCTCGACGTGCATGGTTCGTGAAGCGCGAAGTCGCATGCGGCTAAGTGTACCCTGCCTTGCGTTGCCAATCCGTGAAGCCAGAGACTGGCGAACCTGATCGGACGCAGCGACGACTTCCGCACGGTGCCGAACGCAACCGTCTGGCGACGTGGAGCCGCGGCGATTGCGCGTCTGCGGAATGTCCCGCACCTTTGCTGCAATGCCCATCCGCGCCGTCCTTTTCGATATTGGAGACACGCTCTGGCATTCGCGTGCGGCGCCCCCGACGGAACAATTTCGCCGAATGGCGGCTGAGCGCGCGGCCATAGAGTTGCGCGCGTTGGGGCTTTCCCACCCAGACCCCGCCCTGGTCTCGCGCAGCGTCTGGCTTGGCATGGAAGAGGCGATGCGCCGGGCGCGTCGCACGGACCTCGTCGAGCCGGACTACGGCACCGTGGCGCAGGCAACGCTCCGCGAGCTCGGTCTCGAGATGACCGTGGAGTCGGCCGGACAGCTGCTCGAAGCGACGTACATTTCCGGGGTAGAAGGGGGCAAGGCCCCATTCCCCGATGCCCGTTCCACGTTGCTAGAGCTACGAGAGCGCGGATTTCTGTTGGCAGCCGTCACGAATCGCGCCTTTGGCGGCGAACGCTTCCGCGCGGACCTCCGGGATGCCGGCCTGGACATCGGCTGGGATGTGGAGGCGGTCTCTGTGGAGGTGGGCTTCTTGAAGCCTCATCCAGCCCTCTTCGAATACGCGTTGGAGCACCTGAAAATCGAGGTTGCCGAGGCGCTGATGGTTGGTAACTCGCTCGCTGAAGATGTGCTCGGCGCCCAGCGGCTAGGCATCCGCGCGGCCTGGCGGCGCAGCGCTCCTGACGCGGAAGGTGTGCGACCCGATTTCCAGTTCGATGAGGTGACGGAACTCCTGGACATTCCCGAGCTTGCGAAGGCGGTGGTCTGATGGTTGAGCAGCGCACCTGGGGAGGACGCTTCGAAGGCGATATGGACAGGCTTACTCGCGATTACACCGCGGGCTCGGACGAAGGTCTGTACGAATACGACATCGCCGGTTCCGTCGCGCACGCCCGGATGCTTGGCAAGCAAGGCATCATCCCGGTCCAGGATGCCGATGCGATCATCATGGGACTGGGCGAAGTGCTCGAAGATTTTCGCGCAGGCGCTGTGCGATGGCAGCCGGACCTGGAGGACATCCACACCCACGTTGAGGCGTGCCTCCGCGAGAAGATCGGCGATGCCGCCGGCCGGCTACACACCGCACGTTCGAGGAACGATCAGGTGTCTCTCCTCAACCGCCTGCTGACCCGTGGCGTCTGCGAGGACGCCATTCGCGGCACAACCGCGCTCATCCATGTGATGTGCGACCTCGGCGAAAAGCACGCCGCCGACCCGATGCCGGGCTACACCCACGTGCAGCGGGCACAGCCAATCACCCTCGGCCACCACCTGCTCGCCTATGGCGAAATGCTCCTCCGCGACCGCGACCGCTTCCAGGACTGCCTGAAACGCGTGGCCGTCATGCCGCTCGGGTCGGGCGCTTTGGCTGGCTCCCCCTACCCCTTGGACCGATTGATGGTCGCCTACGAACTGGGATTCCGGGAGATTTCGCGTAATAGCCTTGATGCTACCGCCGACCGTGATTTCGTCGCGGAGTTCGCTGCCGCCTGCGCGATCACCCAGATGCACATTTCGCGTCTCGCCGAAGAGATCGTCTTGTGGGCGAGCGCGGAATACGGCTTCATTAAGCTGCCCGACGGCTTCGCTACCGGTTCGAGCATCATGCCCCAGAAGAAGAACGCCGACGTGGCGGAACTGGCGCGAGGCCGGACCGGACGGGTGTACGGCGAACTGATGGCTATCCTCACTACGCTCAAGGGCCAGCCGCTCGCCTACAACCGCGACCTTCAGGAAGACAAGCCAGTCATCATGGCCGCCGCGAATGTGGTCCTGCCAACGCTCCGCATCTTCGCCGCGATGATGCCCCAGCTCCAATTCCAGCTTCCCCGCATGCGTCAGGCCGCCGGCGAAAGCTTTTCGCTGGCCACGGACGTAGCGGATTACCTGGTGAAAAAAGGCCTGCCGTTCCGCGACGCTCACGGAGTGGTCGGCGCGCTCGTACGCGAATGCGAGGCGCGCGGTTGCGAACTGAACGCCTTGCCCCTGGACGTTTACCGGTCGAAATCGCCGCTGTTCGAAACGGACATCCTGGAACTGGATGTGGAATCGGCGCTCGCCGCCCGCGATAACCCCGGCGGCACCGCACCACGCCAGGTGCGAATCGCCGCCGAGCAGTTGAGGGCGCTGCTATGATTGGGTACTACTACGAGGTGAGCAGATGACCGCACCGGCTCCCGGGTCCATCAAGGCGCAGGCGAAGCAACTCGTCGAGAGACTCGATGACACCTCGACGTGGGACGACCTCGTCTATCTAGTCTACTTGCAGCAATCCGTGGATCGCGGACGGCTCGACATCCAGGAAGGCCGAGTTTTCACAACCGCCGAACTGCGCGAGCGGCTCGGGCTGCCACCAGTCTGAGCCGAGGGACTTCCCGCCGGTTCCTCGCAGCTAGGGCGAAATGGTCGCCCTTCCGTAAAGTTGGCGTTTGTACAGCTAGCTCGTGATCAGCTTCACAAGCTCCCGTGTGGCGTCCGCCGCTGCCAGTACGCGCTGCTTTTCGTCGTCCGTGAGTGGCAGCTCGAACGTCCGCTGGATGCCGCCCGCACCCAACTGGCAGACAGTGCCCGAGAAGATGTCCTTCATGCCGTACTCACCCTGGTGGTACACCGAGCAGGGGATCAGCCGCCGCTGGTCGAGCAGCACGGATTCGGCCATGGCGATGGTCGCGGCCGAAGGCGCGTAGTACGCGCTGCCGGTCTTCAGCAACTCGCCGATTTCCGCGCCGCCGCGCATCGTGCGCTGGACGAGGGCTTGGATTTTGTCGGCGGGCAGGAGATCCGTGAGCGGCACGCCTCCGATGCGCGTCTGGGAGACCACGGGCACCATCGTGGTATCCGTGTGGCCGCCGATCACGAAGCCATGGACATCGGCCGGTGACACGCCCAGTGCGTCAGCCACGAAGTAGCGGTACCGCGCGCTATCAAGGGCGCCGCCCTGGCCAATGATCCGCTCGCGCGGGAAGCCGCTGGCTTCCTTGGCCACGTGGCACATGGCGTCCATGGGGTTCGCAAAGATCACGATCACCGCGTTCGGCGACGCCTTCGCCGCAGCCGAAACCTTGGCGCGGACGATCGCGGCGTTGCCATTCAGCAGCTCTTCGCGCGTCATGCCCGGCTTGCGCGGCGCGCCAGCAGTGCAGATCACAACGTCTGAGTCGGTAGTGTCTTCCCAGCCATCGGTCGCGGTGATGCGGGTGCTGAAGCCCTCCCACGCCGCCGCCTGCGACTCATCGAGCGCTTTGCCGAAGTGCATCGTGCCCGCGAACTGCGGGTCATCCTGGAGGACCACATCGCAGATGTCGCGCTCGATAAGACGTTGGGCCATGGCCCCGCCAGTCGCGCCGGCGCCGATGATCGTGACCTTTTTCCGGGCCATCAAAACTCCTTGTTTGTGAACGTGGGGATGCTTTCGAGAGTACCACGGGGCGGTCCTAAAGCCTCGCCAAACCGCACTCCTTCGGGCGAGGCTCCTCGCCCAACCCCTAACCAAGGGCTCCCATACACTGAATCTGTGGAACAGGCGCACATCCGCAACTTTTGCATCATCGCTCACATCGACCACGGCAAGTCGACGTTGGCCGACCGGCTGCTCGAAAGCACGGGCACAGTGAGCAAGCGCGAGATGTCCGAGCAGCTGCTCGACTCAATGGACCTGGAGCGCGAAAAGGGCATCACCATCAAGGCTGCGGCGGCGCGCATGTCGTACACCTCGCCAAGCGGCGAAGAGTTCGAATTTAACCTCATCGACACGCCCGGGCATGTGGACTTCACGTACGAAGTGTCACGCAGCCTCGCCGCCTGCGAGGGCGCGCTCCTCGTAGTCGATGCTTCCCAGGGCATTGAGGCCCAGACGCTCGCCAACGTCTACCTCGCCATCAACCAGGACCTCACGCTCATCCCCGTACTCAACAAGATTGACCTCCCCCACGCAGACCCCGAACGCGTTGCGCACGAGTTGGAGCGGGTCATCGGCTTCAAACGCGAAGAAATGATCCTCGCGAGCGCCAAGGAAGGCATCGGCGTCGATGAGATCCTCGCGGCGATCGCCGAACGCATCTCGCCCCCGAAAGGCGAGCCGAACGCTCCCCTGAAAGCACTCATTTTCGATTCAAAGTACGACGCCTACAAAGGCGTCGTCGCTCATGTCCGCGTATTTGAAGGCCAATTCGAAGGCAAGAAGCCGCTCAAACTCATGCAGACCGAAGTGGTCTTCGACCCCCTCGAATACGGAATCTTCGCACCAGCAATGAAGCCTCTGCCGGTTCTGGGCAACGGCGAAGTAGGCTACGTGGCGACGGGTCTGAAAGACGTTGCCGACTGCCGCGTGGGCGACACCATCACGCTGAACTCAGAGCCGGCCAGCGAACCGTGGCCCGGCTACATGCAGGCCAAGCCCATGGTCTTCGCCGGTATCTATCCCACCGACTCGGACCAGTACCAGGAGCTGCGCGAGGCGCTGGGTCGCCTGGTCCTCAACGATGCCTCGCTGGTGTACGAGCCCGAAACGTCGGTCGCTCTGGGGTTCGGGTTCCGCTGCGGGTTTCTCGGACTGCTGCATATGGAGATCGTGGGCGAACGGCTGGAACGCGAGTACGGCCTGTCGCTGCTGACTACCGCTCCGAGCGTGGAGTACCAGGTGAAGACGACGCAGGGAGTGGACGTGGTCGTCGATAACCCGGCGGACCTCCCGGATCCCTCAAGCATCGCCGTGATCTCCGAGCCTTGGGCGCGCATCGATGTCATCACGCCTAGCCGTTTCATCGGCCAGGTGATGGAACTGGTCACTACCCGCCGCGGGCAGTTCATCAAAATGGAATTCCTCGAGCCGGAGAACGAACTGGCGCCCGGCGAGGCGCGCGTCCTCCTGGCCTACGATATCCCGATGGCCGAAATACTCGTCGACTTCTACGACAACCTGAAGGGCTCCACCAGCGGCTACGCGAGCCTGGACTATCACCTGAGCGAGTACCGTCCCGCCCGGTTGGTCAAGGTCGACATCCTCGTAAACGGCACGCCCGTTGACGCCCTCTCGCTTATCACCCACAGCAGCAACGCTGACCGCGAGGGCCGCGTGCTGGTTTCGAAACTGCGCACGTTGATCCCTCGACAGATGTTCGACGTGCCGATCCAGGCCGCTGTTGGCGGGCGGATCATCGCCCGCGAAACGATCCGGGCGATGCGCAAAAACGTCCTCGCGAAGTGCTACGGAGGCGACATAAGCCGTAAGCGTAAGCTGCTCGAAAAGCAGGCTGAAGGAAAAAAGCGCATGAAGCGTGTCGGCAACGTCGAGATCCCCCAAGAAGCGTTCATGGCCGTCCTCAGGCTTCGCGAGGACTAACTTCGCGCTGCGAAATAATCCCGAAACGCGACGATGCTACTGTGCTTGCAGGCGCCCAAGCGCCGCCGAATGCCCGCATCGGGCCTGTCGGATTTGAGGAGTTGATCAGCCATGATTAAAGCGTTCGTCCTGATCGTTGTTGACCCCGCGAAGACCATGGAAGTGTTCACCCGGCTTAGTGCCGTCGAGGGCATCAGCGAGGTCTACCAGGTCATGGGGCCGTACGACATTGTGGCTGTCGTTGAAGTCGCCACGCTGACGGATGTGCCAGCCGTCATCAGCCGTCATATCCGCGCCGTCGACGGTATCGAGAGTACGACTACCTGCGTGACCTTCCCTGAGGCCGCCAGCTAAGACCTGCGTCGTTTAGCGCGGGTCTGGGACGTTGACCACGATCGCTTCCTGGCTGTTGCGCGCCAGTAGCAGTTCGGCTTCGTTGTCCGCGTCCAGGTTCTCTTCCATGTGAACTTCGAACGGTGGCACGAAGACGAAATCGCCGGGCTCAGCGTCGGCAACGTGCTCCAGCTTCTCGCCCCAGCGGAAGCGTACCCGCCCTCGCAGGATGTAGATGCCCGACTCGTTTGCGCCGTGATGATGCACGCCCGAGGCGGCCCCTGGGTCGTTCACTGCGGTGCCCATCCAAAGTCCGGCGGAACTTGCGGTTCCGGCGGAGATACCCGCTTCCCGGCGCATCCCGGGGGTCTGCGCCGTCGAGCAATCGCGGTCGCTGGGCTTAATGATTTTGACCATTGTGTACTCCAATTGAGTGTGGGATTAGCTGTGGCTGGAGCCTAGAAGATGGTCTCATTCTTCTCGGCTGGGGGCTGCTCGCTCAGGACCTGGTCAAGCGTGAGCAGGCCCGCGCCGTTCATCAGGCGCCGGCGAATGCCGAGCAAGAACGCTTCGTCTCCCCCGCCCAAAACTCGTTGCACAAGCGCGAACAGTGTTTCGGCTGTGACCAGCGAGTAGTGGTAGTTCTCGCAGGCAACGCGCAGGGCGTCTGTGAAGGGTTCGCTGCGCTGGTCTGGCGCTTGGTCGCGGTAGGCGTTGACCACCACGACCCCCTTGAGCTGTTCCGATTGCTTAAGCAAGTGCTCTTCCAGTCGGCGCTGCACGCGCACGTAAGGCCATTCGAGGATCTGCTCGCGGCTGCTTTCCACCTCCACGAACGCCGTTGCCCCTTCGCTCGTGATGGCCATGGCAGCTCCAGCGCCGCCTTCGACCGAAAAGCCAAGCAGCCGGAGCGATTCCGCAACCGACCCGCCAAACACAGGTCCGTCTTCGTAAAGCAGGCGCCGGTGGCGGGCAAGCGCGTCGTGGCGTTCCCGTACTGCCGCCGCGTGCGAGGTCGCCTCAGCCGCCGCAGATTCGGCCTCTTCCACTTCCGCTTCAACCTGTTCGAGCCCAGGCACCGGGACGCTGCGTGACCAATACGGCGGTTCGATCGCCGCTCCGTGTGCATCGAGCCGAATGCACAGCTCGACGATTGCCCTCGCCAGTTCTGGCCGGTTGTAACTTATCGCTTCTTGAAAGGCTGGCAGAAAAACCACACGTCCCCCGAGGACACTGAACTCGGCGGCGATCGGAACTCCGGAACCGCCAGCGGCAAGGAAGCGTGCCTCGCGGCGCAGTTCGGGCAAGCGGTCATCAAACGAAGCGCGCGAAGCGACCTCGCTGCGAAAATTCCGCAGCAGAGTTGCTGCCGGGTGGTCTTCCGCCAACACACGGACCGTCTTGCCTTCGGCTGGGCGAATGAACGGCATGCCCCACGAGAGTCCGCTCGGCGCCGGCAACCAGCTGTAACGATCGCATCCTTCGAATCCCTGGAGTCCGCCCTGTACCGCGTTCGGCCGGGCCATGACCACCACCGTTCCGCCGGCTTCGAGCAGACTGCGAGTCTCGTCCGCCCGGCGGCGAATCTGATCCGCGCCACTCACGGCCGATGCGGAAGACGGAGCGTTGAGCACCGGCCGGTCATCAAACGCGGTGTACTCAGTTGTCCCGGCTATAAGTTGCTGGACAGCGTGGGTGATGCTCGAAGGGTCAATGACCAGCGCGTCGTAGTCCGAATACGAAGGAGCAGAGAAGACGCTGTAGTTGTCGATCGCGGCGTCGGGAAGGGCGTAGCCGATGGCCAGGACTCGCATTTAGGAAGGCTCCGATTCAATCAGCGCGCGGAGGTGATCCGCGAGAGGTCTGCGTAGGTCGGCGCGGGCCATTGCCGCCCCGATATTGGCGACGATCAGGCCTAATGGCCGCCCCGTATCGTAGCGCGTCCCTTCGTACGTGAAGGCCGAGACACACTCGCCAGCGGCGATCTGGCTGGCCAGTGCGTCCGTCAACTGCAGTTCGCCGTTCTTGCCTGGAGGAGTGCGGTCAATGTGCTGAAAAATCGTCGGCCCAAGGATATAGCGACCAACCACCCCGAGCCGCGAGGGAGCGTCCGCTAGCGAAGGCTTCTCGATGATCCCGCGCAACGGAGCAGGGTTCCCTTCACCCGCCGGATCGACAATGCCGTACTGCGGCACGTCGGCGTCCGCCACCTGCTGGACAGCGATAATGCTTCCATCTCGCGGCTGATATACAGCGGTCAGTTGCCCAACCACGGGTGTCTGAGAGAGCAGCAGGTCGTCGGGGAAGATGAGCACGAATGCCTCCCCTTCGAGCAGGTCCCTGGCGCAGGCCACGGCGTGGGCGATACCCAGTGGTTCGGGTTGGCGGCGAAAGTGGAAATTGGCCAGGTCCGCCGGCGCGCGGACGGTCGCAACCAGGTCTGCCCGGCCGTCTCGTGCGAGCATTCGTTCTGTGCGTCCACCATGGCCGAAGTGATCCGCTATCGCTTCCTTGCCGTCAGCAATCACGAAGACGATCTCTGTAATGCCCGCCGCTATCGCCTCTTCCACGGCGTACTGAATCAGCGGCTTGTCTACAACTGGAAGCATCTCCTTGGGCACCGACTTCGTCGCTGGGAGCATTCGGGTGCCAAGACCGGCGGCAAGGATGACGGCTTTCGTGATGTTGGGCATCGTGCGCTATGGTAGGTGCGAAGGCCGCAAGCGGATATACACCGGACAGGTTCGCTGATATCCTTTGAGCTTGTCTGACTTTTTCCGGGGAGCAGTTTGAGGAAACGACCAAAGGTACAACCGAAGCCGGCGCCGCCGGAGCCACGAATCAACGAGCGCATCCGCGTTCCAGAAGTGCGCCTCATCGATGAAGAGGGGCGTCAGGTGGGCGTTGTCCGCACCGTAGAGGCGATTGCCATGGCGAGGCAGCGTGACGTTGACCTTGTCGAAGTCTCTGCCGCCGCCCAGCCACCAGTAGCTCGCCTGATGGACTTTGGGCGCTTCAAGTACGAGCAGTCCAAAAAAGACCGCGAAGCCAAGAAGCACCAGGTCAACGTCCAACTTCGCGAAGTGCGCATGAAACCGAAGATTGACGACCACGATGTGGACTTCAAGACGCGGACAGCCGCCAAGCTTCTCAAGCAAGGCGACAAGGTGAAGGTCACGGTCATGTTCCGCGGGCGCGAAATCACCCACCCGCAGATCGGCAAGAACCTGCTCGACCGGGTTGTCGCGGCCCTTGGGGACGTGGCGCTCGTTGAGAAAGACGCGATGCTGGAAGGCCGTCACATGACGATCATCCTCGCCGCCGACAAGAAGAAGATCGCAGCAAAGGCGCGAGCCCTTGCTCTTGCCGCTGCCGCCGCGGGAGCTCCCGCCCCGGTGGAAGAGGAAGAAGAAGACGAAGCAGTTCTGGCCGCGGCTGCCGCAGCGCCGGTAGTTGGCGAGAACGATGACGAAGAAGACGAGGCAGACGACGCCGAGGCTGAAGAGCCCGAAGAAGTAGCTGCCACGACAACAGGAGACTAGTGTGCCGAAGCTGAAGACCCACAAAGGCGCCGCCTCACGCTTTCGCGTAACCGCCGGCGGCAAGATCATGCGCATGCAGGGTAGCCGGAACAACTTTCGCCGAAAGAAGCGAAAGCCAATCACCGTGCTCTTTGGGCGCACCGTTCCGGTGTCCCCAACCCACGCACCAATCATCAAACGCCTGCTGGCCGGCCAGGACTAGGCGAAGTACTAAGGAGCACAAGTCATGAGCCGAGTGAAGCGTGGCGTCACATCCCATCGCCGCCATAAGAAAATCCTCAGCCTTACCAAGGGCCACCACGGCCAGCGCCATCGCCTGATC
Organism: Tepidiformales bacterium; assembly: GCA_038323265.1. GTDB lineage: Bacteria > Chloroflexota > Dehalococcoidia > Tepidiformales > Tepidiformaceae > PNKC01. The sequence goes on along the minus strand of JBBQGT010000002.1, from coordinate 9,468 downwards.
AAGCGGGCGAACGAAAGCATGCTCCACGCCCTGCGCTACAACTACGTGGACCGCAAGGACCGCAAAAGCGACTTCCGCGAACTGTGGATCATGCGCATCAACGCCGCAGCTCGCTTGCACGGACTCACCTACAGCCGCCTGATTCACGGCCTGAAGCTCGCTGGCATTGAGCTCGACCGCAAGCAGCTGGCGGATCTGGCAGTTACCCGGCCCGACGCATTCGAGGCCATCGTTGGACAAGCCAAGGCTGCGGTCGCCTAGTCCCACCTAAAGATCATTGAAGGGCGCTCGCAAGAGCGCCTTTTTCGCGTCCCGCCCATCTGCCGCCGCGGGCGTACAGTGGACGCATGGCATCCGAACAACAATCGACTCGCACCGAACACGACGCGCTGGGCGACTACCAAGTCCCAGTGGAGGCATATTTCGGCATAGACACCGCTCGTGCCGCCGCCAACTTCCCGATCAGCGACCGCCGCTTACAAAGAAGCTTCATCCAGGCACTGGGGACGATTAAGCAGGCCGCGGCCAAGGCCAATCGCGACCTTGGCCTGCTAGACGCGGACAAGGCCGAGGCGATTGTCCAGGCGGCTGGCGAGGTGGCCAGCGGGCAGTGGGACAGCGAATTCATCGTTGACGTTTACCAGACCGGCTCAGGCACTTCGACGAACATGAACGCGAACGAAGTCATCGCCAACCGAGCAAACGAAATCCTCGGCGGCGGTGGCAAGGGTTCGAACCAGCCGGTGCATCCAAACGACCATGTGAACCGTGGTCAGTCCTCCAACGATGTGATCCCGACGGCGATCCACGTCGCCGCGATCGTGGAAATGCGGCTAAAGTTGCTGCCCGCGCTGTATACGCTGGAATCGTCCCTCCAGGCCAAGTCTGCCGAGTTTCGCGATGTGATTAAGACAGGGCGCACGCACTTGATGGACGCCACGCCGATCCGCCTCGGCCAGGAGTTTCGTGGCTACGCCGGCCAGGCCGAACGTAGCCGTCGCCGGGTAACGGCGGCAGGCGAGGTGCTGCGCGAGGTGGCCCTGGGCGGCACGGCCGTTGGCACCGGCGTAAACACCCACCAGGAGTTCGCCGGACGGACGCTCGCCTACGTCCGCGAAGCATTGAAGGTCCAGGTCGTGGAGACTACGAATCACTTTCAGGCGCAGTCGACCATCGACGCCGTCGTGGAGGCCAGCGGACACCTCCGTACTGTGGCCATTTCGCTCGTGAAGATCGCGAACGACATACGCCTCATGGGCAGCGGGCCGCGCGCCGGGCTGTACGAGTTGGCATTGCCCGCCTTGCAGCCAGGGAGCTCGATCATGCCTGGGAAGGTCAACCCGGTCATCCCCGAGAGCGTGATCATGGTCGCCGCGCAGGTCGTGGGGAACGACGCCACAATCGCGATGTCCGGCCAATGGGGCTTTTTCGAACTGAACACCATGATGCCCGTCGCCGGCTACAACCTCTTGAATTCGATTCAGCTGTTGGCGAACGCCTCGCGCGTGCTTGCCGAGAAGTGCGTTGACGGCTTGTCCGCTACCGAGAACGGCCCCGGAATGGTCGAGCGCGGCCTCAGCATCGCCACCCCGTTGGCTAACGTTATCGGCTACGAACGAACCGCGGAACTCGCAAACGAGGCTTTCCGTTCGGGCCGGACCATTCGCGAAGTGGCGCTCGCCGAAACCGGCATCAGCGCCGAGGAGCTGGCTTCGATTCTCGACGCGGGGCGCATGACCGGGGACATCCGCAACCAGGGATAGGTGGACTCGGGCGACCGGGCGGAGAGCCCCCCCAACGCTTGACTGAGTTTTCGCCCTTGAGTTTTGCCGCGATCAGCCGACGCTTAAGTGTAGGTGGACCGTGTTCTGCCGACGGGGAGATGGGTCGCGGTTAGGGAGCGAGCGTTCGATGGCTTCGGTGCGACTCAACTCGATCCGTCGGTGATTCCGTTCCTCCGCTTCGAGACAGGACTGGATGGCCCGCTATGACGCTGAAAAATCACGTTCGACGATCCGGGACGGGCCAACCTGTCCTTCGGCGGCTGGCGCTCGGTTGGGCTTGCGCCTTCGCGTTCGCCTTAGTCCTCGCCGGCACGGCTTCGGCGCAGACCGCGCCCAAGGTCAGCGTAGGCGGCGTTACCGTTGACCGTGGCACGTTGTCTGCTCTCGTGACCGTTTCCGATAGTGCAGGGCGTCCGGTTACTGGCCTGAGGGCAGATTCGTTCACCGTCCAGGTCGATGGCCAGCCCGTTTCCGGCACGAGCATCGACACGAGCGCCGATTCTGCGATGCCCCTGGGCATGGTGCTAGTCATGGACATCAGCAACACCATGAGTCCCACGTCGATTAGCGGGTCAAAGGACGCCTTCACCCAGCTCATCCGCTCTTTGCGGCCATCCGATGAAGCCACGCTCGTGACGATCTCCACAGCGGTGACGCAGGTGGTCAAGCCAACGAGTGACCAGACGGCGCTCATCGTTGGCGTAAACGGCGTGGTCCCGCGCGGGCGGACGGCGCTTTACGCAGCAGTCGTTCAGTCGGTGGACTACGCCAAAGCAGCTCCACAGCCTCAGAAGGTGATCGTCCTGGTAACCGAAGGCGGCGGGCGCGTAGGCGAGGAGTTCGGGGGAGCCTCCGGCCTCATCAGCCGGACCATGGCCCTCAACGCCGCCGCTACCGGTGGCGCCCCGCTTTTCGTGGTTGGTATCGGCAAGGAAGCGGACGTGACCTTCCTCCAGGCTCTGGCCGATAACTCCGGCGGACAGTACATCTCCGCTTCCAACGGTTCCGAAGTTTCGCAACTCTACACGCGGCTGTCGGACCGTCTGCGGCTGCAATACAATTTGAAGGTGGCGCTGCCGGAGGGCCTGGCGACTGGCTCGCACACGGTCACCGTGACGAGCAACGGCGGGAGCGGCCAGGGCAGTTTCAGCACTACGGTGGCTGTGCCCACCGTCCCGGTCGCCCCCGTCCTTCTGCCTGCGTTCAGCGGCATCGGCACAGATCTGAACGTCCGGACGACCGCGCGAGTGACGAATGCGCCGACAGGTTCGAGCCCGACAATCCTCTTGGACGGACAGCCAGTAACGTCGACTGCCGCTGACAAGCGGGCAATCGATCTCGATCCAGCGAAACTCGACCCAACGAAACCCCACATCCTCCGCGCCCAATTCGACCCGGCGGACCCGTCAAACATGATCGAGACGACATTCAAGGTCATCGCACTCGCGCCGAAGATCACCGACCCCGCCGGCGTCATCGAGTTGCATCCTGGCGACCTTGTCAAGGTCACCGTCCAGGCCCAGCCGGGCGTCATCCCAACCGTTCGATACGTGGTAGATGGCAAAGAGCTTGAGGCAGATTCGGCCGCGCCTTACGAGTTCACGTTGGCAAAAGACGGATTCGCCGATGGCGCTCACACACTCTCCCTTGTTGCTGAGAGCAACGGACTAAAGACCTCGCAAACGTTTGATTTCGCCGGCCCAAGAGCGCCGGGCGAAACCTCCAACGCTCCCAAGTACCTGGTTTTTGCCTTGGTCGCGCTCGCCTTGCTCGCTGCCCTTGGCTACGGTGGTTGGACGTTCATGGGGCAAGCTCGAGAGCGTCGCGGGACGCTTGTCATGGCGGACGCCCCAGAACGGCTCATCAAGTGGGCCGACGCTCACCGGGTGGATCGGCCCAGGGCTGAAACGCCTCCTGCCGTGAGCCCCGGACCGGAACGCGTTTGGGGTTTGCTCGAAATCGTCAGCGGAGCAGGCGCCGGCACGAAGTTTTCGCTCTCCGGTACGCGCGTGCTCGTTGGGCAAGGGAAGTTCTGCACCGTGAAGCTGAACGACAAGGATGTCCAAGAAACGCACTTCCTGGTCACGCCAACAGGTGAGATCTTCGCCTCGACGCCGAGTTGCGCGATGACGCTGAACGGCGAAGAGACGCGCTCAGGCATGCTCACAGAGGGCGCCATGGTTGGCGTCGGCACGACCATGCTGCGTTTCACCGTGGTTGCCAATGCGGAGAGCCGCCAGGCCTCCTAAGGTGAGTTAGTGGAACGAGCCGCCGAGCAAATCTCGCGCCATGATCAGGCGCTGTACTTCGCTCGGCCCCTCGCCCACGCGCCGAATACGGATCTCGCGGTACCAGCGTTCGAGCGGCAGGTCTTTGGTCATACCGTAGCCGCCGTGAATCTGCATCGCCCGGTCAACCACCCGGCCCCCGGCTTCGCTGGCGACCAGCTTCGCCATTGCCGCTTCTGTCCGGTAAGGCTCTCCGCGATTTGCTTTGTCCGCAGCGGCGAGCGTCAGCCACCGGCTCGTGCGGATGTCGATCTCGTTGTCCACAATCATCCACTGGATGCCCTGGCGAGTAGCCAGCAGGTCGCCGAATGTTTCGCGCTGGTTCGCATAGGCGATCGCCATCTCCTGGGCCTTGACGGCCACTCCGATGCAGCCCGCTGAATACGGAATGCGCTGCCGCGTCAGCCGGTCATTCGCCACGGCAAAACCCTTGTTCACTTCGCCGAGCACGTTCGTCGCCGGGATGCGCATGTCTTCGAATTGTAGTTCGGTGGCGTAGCTGGTCGAACGCAAGGTGTGGACAATGCGTCGCACGTGGAAGCCGGGCGCGTCCGCATCGACGATGAAGCAGGTGATGCCGTTGCGCCCACCAGCCTTGTCAGTGCGCGCGAAAATGATCCCGTAGTCCGCGACATCGGCGCCGCTGATGAAGATCTTGCCGCCGTTGATCACCCAGTCGTCGCCGTCCTTCACCGCCGCCGTCTGAATTGCCCGAGCCGGGTCGCTGCCGCCTGAGGGCTCGGTCAGGCCGAAAAAGCCGTGTTTCTCACCGCGTAGGGTGGGATAAAGGTAGCGCTGCTTCTGGTCCTCGTTCGCTTCGAAGAGCTGCGCCAGCCCCGCGCCGCCGAACACGCCGTAGCAGGGCGCGTACAGTCCGGCACGGTGCTGCGCCATCTCAATCGCCATCAGCGTCCGCGTCATGATGTCGATATCCGGGCCGCCGTAAGCAGGCGGGATGTCCAGGCCGTAGAAGCCCATCGCCTTCGTCTTGGCGACAAGCCGCTCCTGGTCGGCCGGTTCCAGAGCTGACCCGTCCGGGTCCAGGTCTGCTTCAAGTGGGACGATTTCGTCGCGCACAAAGCGCCGGACGGTTTCGACGATGATGCGCTGTTCTTCGCTGAGTTCGAGGTCCATTCGTGTTCCTTTAGCCAAGCCGCCCGAGGCGGACTGGCGGCTCGAGAGCGTTTAATGCTGGCAGCCGAGAGTGGTCCGCTTTGTGCAGCATTAGCAGTTCTTTGTAGCGGGTCAGGTACTGCATGTTCACTTCGAAGCGAAAGCTGACGGCGCCTTCCGCGTCCATGTGGCTTTGCAATTCGCTGCGCAGGCCGAAGAGCGACTTTCCGCCGGCGTAGCCGATGTAAAGCACATCGCCGCCAGCGTCTGCCAGTTGGAAGACGCCGAGCTGGCCCGGCACCCGCGAGAGCGTCTCGGCGTCGAAGTCGAGCCAGGGCTTAGAGAGTCGAAGGTTCACAGTGGACGCAGTCTACGAGATTGCCGGTGGTCGAACGATTTCATCGTCCCTCGAACGCCGGTGCGCGCTTTTCAAGGCGGGCCGCAATCCCTTCACGAGCGTCGGTGCTCGTTCGGGTGGAGTCGACAAGCGCGTCGATATCGCTGTGCGGGATGGAGTCGCGGAACTTCATCTCGCGCACGAGCAGGGCCTTCATCGCCTTCAGCGAGAGCGGCGCGTTGCGCGCGAGACGATCGATGACCTCCGCCGCTGCGCCATTCAGTTCTTCTGGGGCGGCGATCCGGGCGATGATCCCGAGTTCGAACATCCGACTCGCCGTCAGCGGATTGCCTAACAACAGCACTTCTCGAGTGGCCACCGGGCCTGCGACTTCCAGCAACTTCTTGGCCAGGAACCAGGTCGGCGCAAGGCCAATTTGGGCCAAGGACATCCCGAACGAGGCGGCGGTCGACGCCACCACAAAGTCACAGTGCAGCGCCAGTTCGTTCCCGCCGGCAATGGCGTCTCCTTGGACCACGGCGACCACGGGCAACGGGTAGTGTTCCACGGCGTGCAGGACGCCCTCGATGGGGCTGGCGCCGCCGACCGCAGCGCCACCGATGCGCTCGCGCAGGTCCAGGCCGGCACAGAAGACGGTTCCGGTCGAACGTATAACAACCACCCGTTCCTCTGGCGCCGGGCTGACTGCGAAGGCCGCAGCAAGCTCTTCAAGCATCTGGCTGTCGAGCGCGTTGCGCTTTTCTGGACGGTTGAGCGTGACCGTGCGCACAGCGCCGGTCGATTCGGTGAGGACTCGAGACATGGCTGCTCCTGTTAGTGCCCGCTGCCGAGTGGCACGGGTGAAATGATACGTTTCGTTTCGAGGGCGGCGAGAACGTCTGCGTCGATTCCAGCGACCTCCCCCATGACGGCTGCGTTGTCCTGGGCGAAGGCTGGCGCATGAAGCGTCAGAGGCGTCGGCGTGCCCGAGAGGACGAACGCCGGCCGCGGGTAGGGCGTTGGTCCAACGTTTGGGACGGCGACGTATTCGAAACCGTGCCGCGCCACAACGTGTGGGTTGGCGAGCAATTCGGCCACATCGAGCACTGCAGCGGCGGGTATGCCCGCAGCCTGCAGGTAGTCTTGTACCTCCACGTGATCGCGGGTGCTCGTCCAGCTGGAGATTGCGGCGTCGATCGCGCCGCGTTGCTTCTGTCGGCCGCCAAGGGTGGCGAGCGTGGAGTCGTTCGCCAGGTCACTCCGGCCGATTGCCTTCCCCATGGCACACCACTGTTCATCCGTTTCGACAGCGATCGCCACCCAGGCGTCTTCTCCGGCGCACGGGAAGACGCCGTGCGGTTCCATTTGGGGATGGGCGTTTCCGGTGCGTCGCCGTTCGCGCCCGTTCATCGCAAAATCGATGTAGGCGTCGCCGAGGATCTGGAATTCGCCCTCGATCATCGCCAGTTCGATGTGCTGGCCGCGTCCTCCGTGCGAAACGTGCCAGAGCGCGGCCATCGTCGCGCAGGCCGAGAGCACAGCCGCGTTCTGGTCGCAGAAGAAGTTGCCGGGCTTCATCGGCGGGCCGTCTTCGTACCCCGTGAGGTGGCAAAGCCCACTCATCGCATCCACGCCAGGGCCGTAGGCGCTGCGATCGCGGTACGGACCGGAAAGCCCGAAGGCGGGCATGGAACTGAGGATGATGTCGGGCTTTGCGGCCTTCAGGGCTTCGTAATCCAGCCCAAGATTGCCCATCACGCGCGGTGAAAAGTTCTGCACAACCGCATCGGCGTTGGCGGTCATCTTCAGGAAGACTTCGCGGCCCTCTGGCCGGCCGACGTCCAGGGATATGCCGCGCTTCGAGTGATTGAGCGCGTTGTACAGCATTATGCGGTTGTAGCTGAGATCCTCGGCCCCTTCCTGGAGGGGTGCAGCGCCGGCCGCAACCCGAGGACGGGAATTCGGTGATTCGACCTTAATCACGTCCGCGCCAAGCGCTCCGAGCAGCGAGGTCGACATCGGCCCGGCCACCGCGTTGGTGAAATCGAGAATGCGGTATCCGGCCAGCGGTCGTCCGGCCGTTGGCGCTGGCTCCACCCGAGGAAGCGGTCCGTCCTTCCATGTTGGTAGCTCTCGTGAAAGCGTCGAGAAGGCGGGTGCTGAGCCAGTCACCCAGGGCGTTTCGGACATACGGAACGGCGCGCCGGGTTGGCGAATTGGCCCCGCGACAGGATGCTGCACTTCTACGAAGCTGTTCCGATGCTTGTGGTGTGCTTCGGCCATCACTTCGCCGGGCTCCATCACTTCGGTGAATGGTAGGCGCAGCTCCTGCGCTTGCTCGACGATGTCGACGCGCCGCTTGTCGGCGAGCCAGGCGTCCATCGCGGCATCGATGATGTCCGCGTGGCCTGTGGGTGTGCGGAGCAAATCAGGATCCGCCAGCCGAGGGTCTGGGATCAGCGCGCCGAGGAGGTCGGCGAAGCGGTTGTTCGAGTGACAGTGGACATAACCATCCGCGCACGGACGAATGGTGGAGGGGTACGAATGCTCAGGCGGAAAGCCCAGCAGCCGCGTGCCGTTGCGCCGCGCGATGCGTCCGTAAAAGTAGGCCTCCTGCTCCACGCCCCCTAGCAAAAAGGTCGCTGCTTCCATTGCTGAGACATCTACGATTTGCCCCTGCCCGGAGCGCTCGCGTCCGAACAGTGCCGCCAGTGTTCCGAGCGCGGCCTGTCCGCCGGCCTGGTACTCGATCAGGTCGCCGTATGCCTTGATCGGCTCGCGGTCGGGCGCTCCCGTGAGCATCATGTAGCCGCCAAGCGCATAGGCGATCAATTCGTCGCCCAGGTAGTCCGCGTACGGCCCAGTCATCCCAAAGGTCGTGACGTTGGTGATGATCAGCCGGGGATATCGCCGTTGAAGGTCGTCCAGGTCGATCCTGGCAGCTTTGAGTTGGGCTGGTCGCAGCGAGAGGAGCAGTACATCGGCGCCTTCGAGCACTGCGGCGAAGGCTGCGCTAAGCATCGCGCCAGGGCCCTCGAACACCGCATTGCGCTTGCCCGTGTTCAGGTGCAAGAACAGCCCGGAGCGATCGGGGTCTGGCTTATCGCCGAGGAACGGACCGGTCAACCGCGTCGGGTCACCGTCCGGCGACTCGAGTTTGATGACATCGGCGCCAAGACCTGCGAGCAGTTTGCCGCAGTACGGTCCTGAAACGCCCGTGGCGATTTCGAGGACGCGAAGGCCGTGAAGCGCTGCGGGCATGCGGTCTCCTGGCCGGTGTGGCCGTTGCCGATTCTACTGGCTTTGGGCTGGCCGTTGCTCACCGCCCCGCGATTGCGTCGTCGCGGCGGACGGCCGAGATGCGCCCGATGTTATCGACGAGCATCGTGACTTGCGACTCGCTCAAATGCAGGTCAAGCAGCGGGAGATAGACGTCATCTTCCGCTTCGAGGTGCGCCCGGACGAGGGCGTAGAGCCCATGCAGCAAGGGCAGCAGGTAACGGGCGTAGGCCGCCACGTCCTCGTCCGTGCGAGCGGCCGAGACCACTTTTCCCAGGTCTTCGGTCATCACGGCGATGCTCGCGTGTTGCGTCTTCATCACGTCCGTCGCGCCAACTGCGCCCAACACACCATCGACCGCGATGTAGAACGTGAACTCCTCAGCCTCAGCAACGGGCAAAAAAGTGTTGCGCAGATAGCCAACGGCCGTTTCCAGCGAGGCGAGCGCGACGGCCATTTCCGCAGATTCGACCGCCGACGCGGCCAGCAAAAGCTGACGCAGACCATCCGTCAGGGGCGCGCGGGATTCGCGGAGGGGTGTGATGACGCGATCAGACATGAGGCTCTCCACGACCAGTACCGGTCAGGGCCAGCGTAGCCCAGCCGAACGGCTTCGGCACCCCGAGGGCTATACGGGCTAGGGATGGCGCGCAACAAGGGTCAGTGT
>JBBQGT010000001.1:0-81696 GCA_038323265.1 Tepidiformales bacterium | reverse complement strand
TCGCTGTGCCGGCTGCCGCGAGTCTTCATAACCGTCAGCATCCTTCGCAGCTTGCCTTCGATTTCGACGTAGCGTTGGAGGATGATGTCGTCGGTCATGAAGGAGATCAGGTTGGGGCTGAGCTGCAAGTCCGTGAACCCGAGGGCGATCTCAATCGTCATCAAGACCGTCAGGCCGTCTCCAGTGAGCGCGTGGACCATGCGGTAGAGCGATTCGCGAAAGTCCTCGCGAAAGGTGGGCGCGAGGGCCAGTTCGAAGCCGGCGAGCGAATCGATGACCAGCCGTTTCGCCCCAACGCGCTCCACTGCCGCCTGCACTTCCAGCAGCGCCTCATCCACCGAGAAATCGAGCGGCCGCAGATAGAGTATTTCGAGGAGCCCCGATTTGATCGCTTCATCGAGGCTGGGGCCCTTGGTCTTCGCCCGGTTCAGGTATTCGCCCGGGCGCTCTTCGAATACCGCAATCACCGCCGGTTCCCCGTCTCGCACGCCGGCGGCGATGAACTGCACGGCGAGCGTGCTTTTGCCGGAGCCCGCCGGCCCAGCGACAAGCACGGCGTTCTGTGAGGGGATGCCGCCGCCCATCATCTCGTCCAGCTCTGGCACGCCGGTCGAAAGCGTCCTGGAGTCGGGCGTCTGCATCTCCACGGGCCGGCGCAGGATGCGCGGGAAAACCTGCACCCCGTCGCCCGTGATGCGCATCGTGTGCATGCCCGGCATCGGTGCCTGCCCGCGCATCTTCACCACCTGCATCTTGCGCACGCTGGAGTTGCGGTCGAGGCTCTGGTAGAGCCAGATCAGGCCGTCCGCGATGGTGAACATCGGGTTGTCCTGCACCTCGTGGCCTTCGTACTCGCCAACCAGGAAGCTGGTCACCTGCCAGGTGGTCAGGTGCAACGCAAGGCGCTGGAGAAACTCCGCCACGTCCAGCGTCGAAGTATTCGCGAATGGGGCGGTGACCGCGCGCACAATCGTGCGGAACGAATCCACCACCACCACCGCCGGGTTCACCTCTTCCACGTGGCGAATGATGGAGTCCAGCACTGCCTGAAGATCGTGCTGCAGCACCTCTTCGGTGAGGTTCACGAAGCGCACGCTCCGTCCCACTTCGTTCAGATCGAAGAACGAGAACTGCTGCTGGTAGCGAAGCATCTTGACCGCTGGCTCGCCCAGAACTGTGAAGTGCAGCGCCGGCCGCTCGGGAGTGGCGAGGGCGAACATGATCTGGTGAGTCAGCGTGGTTTTGCCGGAACCCGGCGAGCCAGCCACGAGGTTGAACGAGTACTCGGGAAGCCCGCCCCCCAGCACCTCATCAAGACCTGTCACCCCTGTCCGCAGTTGTTCGATCTGGACGCGTTGGGGCTGCCCGTTTGGGTCTGTCATCTCTGCTCCTCGTGTGTTGGGCCGCCGGTTTCGGCAGGAATGGCGCTGGGCCAAACCTCACCGATTGCCCGCATGGTTAAATCGTCGCCAATAAACCTGGCAAGGAGGGCGATGGCGTGGCTGAATACCGCCTCGGCCGCCCCGGCCGCCTCGGATGCCCCAACGCCGTCCAAAACCGCGCCAAAGTGGTCGAGGCTTTCCGGTCCGTCCACGGTGGGGAGAAAGGGATAGTCCGCGCGCGCCAGCGACACCGCCCGCTTCAACAGGGCGTCCGTCCCCAGTTCGCTGAACACCCGCCCGAGACGCACGCGCAACTTCTTCCCCGTGGAGGCCGCCGCTTCGCCAACGCGCCCTCCCTCGGCAGCTTCGGATTCTCGCTTGAGGATGCGCCGGGCAACCGCTAGCTGGGCAGGGGTCGGCCTATCGATTTTGTGCTCCTCTTTGGAGTCCGCAGTCTAACAGAGCTGTTCTCGTCAAGGCGTGGCGGACCCATTGCAGTTGTGACCAAGCGCCCGCTACTCCGCTTCGACCAGCTCGCGCCGGCGGCTGATCAGCTCTTTCACCGAGAGATCCTTCACTTCGTAGACGTTCGTGGCCACGCCATCGACGATGCCCGGGTCGTGGCTGGCGGCGATGATCGTGCCTTCGTAGCCGTGCAACGCCTCGATCAGCTTGCGGCGCGTGGTTTTGTCCAGGTGGTTTGTCGGTTCGTCCAGCAGCAGCACATTAGTCGGCTGGATGAGGAACTTGGCCAGCGCCACGCGGCTCCGTTCGCCGCCTGAAAGCACTTTGATCGGCTTGAACACGTCGTCGCCGCGGAAGAGGAACTGGCCGAGCACGGTGCGGATCTTCACGTCCGGCACGCTGCCAGCCACGGACCGCACCTCTTCGAGGACCGTCCGTTCGGCGTCCATCGCTTCGTCCTGGTGCTGGTCGTAGTAGCCAGGCCGTGCCTTCTCGGCCCACTCCACCACGCCGTCGGAGGGCGCAATCTGGTTCGCGCAGATTTTCAACAGCGTGGACTTGCCGCTGCCGTTCGGTCCAATCAGCGCCAACTTCTGGCCGCGCTCCACATGCATATCCACGTCCACCAAAATGATGTGGTCGCCGAACGCATGGCTGATTTTCTTCAGCAGCAGCACGTCGCGCTCCGTGCGGCCGGTGGCGTTGAGCTGGAAATGCACTTCCGGCTCCTTCTGCGTGCGGTCGATGCGCTCGATCTTGGCGAGCGCCTTTTCGCGGCTCTGCACGGCCTTGGCCTTTGTCGCCTTCGCGCCAAAGCGTTCGATGAAGCGCTCCTGCTTCACGAACTCGCGCTCCTGGCGGGCGGCCGCCTGGTCCTGGGCGTGCAGGCGATCGGCCTTCTGCGTCTGGTACTTCGAATAGTTGCCGGCGTAGCTCTCCACCTTCTTGTTGCGAAGGTCGAGGATGCGCGTCGCCACTTTGTCCAGGAAGGCGCCATCGTGCGTGACGATGAGCATGGCGCTGTCCCACTCGCCCAACTCTTCCGCCAGCCAGGTGCGCGTTTTGGCGTCCAGGTGGTTGGTCGGTTCGTCGAGCAGCACGTTTTCGGGGCGGCGCACCAGCACCTTGGCCAGCGCAATGCGCATCTGCCAGCCACCGCTAAACGCCCCGCATAGCTTCTTTGCGTCGTCCGGTTCGAAGCCAAGGCCGTCCAGGACGCGCCCAATGCGCGCCTCAATGCGGTAGCCGTCGTGCGTCTCGAAGGATTCGAACAGTCGCGCCTGTTCATCGATCAGCGAATCGAGGTCGCCTTCGCCGCGTTCGATCTGTCCGGCTACCTGTTCGAGTTCGAGTTCAATGCCGCGCGCTTCCGGGAAGGCCAGCCAGAGCTCTTCCACGAGCGTGTTGCCGTCCTCAAGGCCAGCCTCCTGGCGGAGGTAGCCGAGCGCGCCGTTGCGGTAGCCACAGACGCCCTCATCGGGCTTATGGTCGCCCGCGAGCAGGCGGAGGATGGTGGACTTGCCACCGCCGTTGGGGCCCACAATGCCCACGTGCTCCCCATCACCCACGATGAACGTGAGCCCGGAGAGGACATCGACAGCCCCGAAGGTCTTGGTAACGTTTTCGGCAAACAACATGGAAGTTATCGGTCCGACGCGCACGTGTCGTGCAACGCGGCCTCTTCGATGGTAGCAGACGCGGCGCTTACGCCGGGAGCCGAATCTGCCGAGCTCCAACCACTTTGGTAGGGGCCGCTTTACAATGGGGACAAGATGCGCCGCGATCTCCCGCAAACGGGCGAACGGCGCTATTCTGCGGCGGCGGCTTTCAGAGCCCGGCCGAAGGACAATTGTTAATGGCTACGAAGTACGTTTACCTCTTCCGCGAGGGCGACGAATCCATGCGCGACTTGCTCGGCGGCAAAGGCGCGGGCCTTGCCGGGATGACGAAATCGGGCGCGCCCGTGCCCCCCGGCTTCACCATCACCACAGAAGCGTGCAACGCCTACTCCGCCACCTCGCAGTTCCCTGACGGGATGTGGGAGGAGACCCTCGCCGCCCTTAAAGAAGTTGAAGCGGCCACCGGCAAGCGCCTCGGTGACCCGGCGAATCCGCTGCTCGTCTCTGTCCGTTCCGGCGCTAAATTCTCCATGCCGGGCATGATGGACACCGTCCTCAACCTGGGCTTGAACCGCGAAACCGCCGTCGGCCTGGCGAAGCTCACCGGCAACCCGCGATTCGCCGCCGACGCCTACCGCCGGTTCGTCCAGCTCTTCGGCAAAATCGTCCTCGGCGTGGATGGCAGTGCGTTCGAGGAGGTGCTGGAAGCCGCCAAGGGAGAATCTCGCACGGACACGGACCTTTCAACCGAGGAACTGGAGGACCTCACCGAAAAGTTCAAGAAGATCGTCGCGGACACCGTGAAGTTCGATTTCCCCGAAGACCCGATGGACCAGCTGCGCGACGCCATCGCCGCCGTCTTCCGATCGTGGAACGGGCGCCGCGCCGTGGACTACCGCCGCCTGAACAAGATCAGCGACGACCTCGGCACCGCCGTCAACGTCCAGGCCATGGTCTTCGGCAACATGGGCAACGATAGCGCCACCGGCGTGGCTTTCAGCCGCAACCCCTCGACCGGCGAGCACGCCCTCTACGGCGAATACCTCGTCAATGCGCAGGGCGAAGACGTTGTCGCTGGGGTGCGCACTCCGCGCCCAATCTCCGAGATGAAGGCCGAGATGCCCGACGTTTACGCGGAATTTGCTGCCATCGCGCGCCAACTCGAAGCGCACTACAAAGACGTTCAGGATATGGAGTTCACGATCGAGCGAGGCAAGCTCTACATGCTCCAGACACGCACCGGCAAGCGCAGCGGGCGGGCGGCGGTGAAGATCGCCGTGGACCTGGTGAACGAAGGCGTCATTAGCAAAGAGACTGCCGTCCGCCGCGTAGAGCCGGCCCAGATCGAGCAACTTCTGCATCCCACCCTGGACCCCGAAGCGAGGGCCGCCGCCCACTTCCTGACGCGCGGCCTGCCAGCCTCACCTGGGGCGGCCAGCGGCAAAGCCGTGTTCGACCCCGATGAAGCGGCGGCGATGGCGATAAACGGCGAGAAAGTGATCCTCGTGCGCGTAGAGACGGCCCCCGAAGACTTCCACGGGATGGTCGCCTCGCAAGCGGTGCTCACGGCGCGCGGCGGCATGACCTCGCACGCCGCCGTGGTGGCGCGCGGCATGGGCAAGCCTTGTGTGGCCGGCGCCGGCGACCTGCGCATCGATTACGCCGCCCAGGAGTTCACTGTCAACGAAACGACCATCCGCAAGGGCGAGATGCTTACCGTCGATGGCACCACCGGCGAGGTGCTGGCCGGGCGCGTGGAGACCGTTGAGCCCTCGATCGACGCTGACTTCAGCACCTTGATGGGCTGGGCGGATACCTTCCGCAAGATCGGAGTGCGTGCCAACGGCGATAGCCCGCACGATGCCAGAGTTGCTCGCGAATTCGGCGCCGAGGGCATTGGCCTCTGCCGCACCGAGCACATGTTCTTCGAAGGCGACCGCATCATGGCCATCCGCGAGATGATCGTTGCCGAAAACGCGGACGAACGGCGCGCCGCCCTGGCCAAGGTTGAGCCTCTACAGCGCGAAGATTTCATCCAAATCTTCCGCGAAATGGACGGTCTGCCAGTCACCATCCGCACCCTGGACCCGCCTCTCCACGAGTTCCTGCCGATCTGGGATGACGACATCCGTGTCCTCTCCGGGGATATGGGCATCCCGTTCGAACGCTTGAAGGCGAAGATCGAGAGCCTGCGCGAGCAGAACCCGATGCTCGGCTTCCGCGGCTGCCGCCTCGGCATGATCTACCCCGAGATCACCGAGATGCAGGCGCGCGCCATCTTCACCGCCACCAAGCAGTGCCGCGCTGAAGGCATCGTCGTCCACCCCGAGGTGATGATTCCCCTCGTCAACACGGTCGAAGAGCTGCGCAACCAGGCCGATATCGTGCGCGCCGAAGCTGCCAAAGTGGGCGTCGATGACTTCCTCGTCGGCACGATGATCGAGCTCCCGCGCGCAGCCCTTGTTGCCGACAAGATCGCCGAAGTGGCCGATTTCTTCTCCTTTGGGACCAACGACCTCACACAGACGACGCTCGGCATCAGCCGCGACGACAGCGCCCGCTTCATCCCCACCTACGTGGACCGCAAGATCTTCGCCGATGATCCCTTCCAGGTGCTGGACCAGGAGGGCGTCGGCGAACTGGTGCGCATCGGCACAGAACGCGGCCGAAAAACGCGCCCCAACCTCAAGGTGGGCATCTGCGGGGAGCACGGCGGCGAGCCTTCATCCGTCGAGTTCTTTGTGCGCACCGGGCTCAACTACGTCTCGTGTAGCCCGTACCGAGTGCCAGTGGCGCGAATCGCGGCCGCCCAGGCCGCGCTCGCGGAGCTGGCTGCTGACCGGTAGGTATTTAGTGTCGAAGTGTCGGAGTGGGGTCCGCTGCCCAGCGAAACTGGGAGACCCGGATCACTCCGGTACTTCTCATCTCGCGGCCGGCGGAGGATTTTCACGGCCTCAGTACGACCCGTGCCGGCTTAAAAGGCTATCCGCCAGGCCCGCGATTCTTCGACCATGCTACGAACAACGCCTTGCCCTCCAGCGTCCCGCGGCGGAGGTGCAACTCTGGTCGGGCGTGGATGCCGTCGGGCAGGTAGTCGTCGTCCGCCTCGGTGCGCGCCAATTCCGGCCCGGCGGGCACGTAGGTGACCTCGCGAGCCGCGCAGAAGGCGCCCAACGCGGCGTCCACCTCCAGCAACAACCCGTCGCGCTCTCGCAAAAGCCCGGCGGAAGGCTGCGGGAAAAGCGAGAGCGGGCCTCGCACCGCGAGGGCGATGTGCTCGTGCTGGAGGACACGGCGAATGCACGCCTCCGCCGTGTCTATCACCTGTGCGGGCGTGAAGTACGGCGCGCCGCCGATGGTCCGCAAGGCCAGCCCGCGGGCCGCACGAAACGCTCGCAGTTCGCTCAGCCAGGGACGCGTCACCGCCGATTGTACAGCCCCCGCGAGGGGAGCACCTGCCCGTCCGAAACGCTGGCGAAGGCGTACCTCCACCGTCTGGTAAGTGAACCAGAACGATGACACGACGAGCAGCACGGCGTCGGGTTCGTGCCGGCTGAGCCAGCGATCCACCAAGTCTGGCAGTTCCGCCCCGGGCCAGATGATGCGCACCTCGGTTTCCACCGCGCACCCCGCAAGCTCGCGAAAGGTGCGCTCGGCCACGGCCGGCAGCCGCTCGGCAACCGGCAGGTGAGGGGTGAAATCATCGCTATTGCTAAGGCGAAGGATGCGCACGGCGGGGCTCGTCACAGTGCGCACCTGTTGATCCTGCCCGCCAGCTACTTGTGTTTCTCCACGAAGGCGAGGATGCGGGCCCAGGCGTCGGCCGAGGCTTCCTTGTGCTCTTCGAAGCTACGGTCGAAGAAGCTGTGTGGGGCGCCTTCGTAGGTCTTCACTTCGTTTTCGACGCCAGCAGCATCGAGCGCCGCCTTGAAGGCATCCGTGTCTTTTTGCGTGATCATCTGATCGGCGCCCGCCTGGAGGACCATGACGGGGCACTCCATTTGCTCAACCCGCTCAATGGCCCCCTTGATGCCCGATGGCGTGCCAGGATTAACAAGATCCTGGATGACCTTCGAAGGATGCCCGTAAAAGCCGATCGCCCCCTTTAGGCCGTGGCCTTCCGCGGCCTGGTTCCATGCAACGGTCCCCCCGAAGCAGAATCCCACTGCGAAGATCGAAGTGCAGCTGCCGCCCTTCGGCGAACGCAGAAACTCGACAGCGGCTCGCGCATCCGGCGCTACCGTCTCAGGCCTTGTCTTGACCACGTGCTCCATGAATGAGAATTCGGCGTCCCGCTTCGAGACTCCCGCTGTTCGTCCAAAGTAGTCGATCGCTACGGCGTTGATGCCGGTTTCGGCGAAGCGCATCGCCAGCTCTTCATAGAAGCGAAAGAGGCCGCGAACATCGGGCAGGACCACCATGCCCACGTTCGTGGACTTCTCGGCGCGCGCGGCGAAGGCGGCGAACTGCGTCCCGTCAAAGGACTTCAGCGTGACGTCTTCGGTATCAATGGCGGCCCCGGCAATAGCGGGGATCGGCGGAACAGCGTCGTAAGGAAAGCACATGCGAGGGATTATAGGCTTGCTCGCTGTTGGCCGTTGGTTGCCGCCTACTTCAGCGACTGCAGCGGAGTGAACTGAGCGGAGCGATACGCGAGGGCGGGTGATGCACCCTAAGGTCGAGGCAGCATCCGCCCTCGTCGCATCTCGCAGAACGTTACCCTCGGTTGCCCGGCACGGGCACGTTGTCAGGCGTGTTGAACCCGTTTGGGTGGGCCTGCGGATTACAGAACGACGCCCCCGGCGCATAGCCATTCAGGAAGTGGTAAGCCGGTCCCGGGCCTCCTGGGACTGCCGCGCCTTCGCCATGACCAACTACGCCGTCCACGCCCTTCACATAGTCCCGGATGACGTGGTCGCCGTGCACGTGCACATCGAGGGCCGCGACATCGGCGCAGGTCGAATTGACGCTGCCATGCGCCATCGCGCCGCTCGCCGGAAGTGCCATTGAGGCAGCGGCAAAGGCCGCCGCAATAAACCGAACCTGGTTTGCTTTCACTGGAGTCTCCTTACCGGTTGAAATAGGGGTCGAGCGCGCTTACGCGCGTGATGCGGTCAACGGGCAGGCCGTTTCGGTCGGCGGCTGTGCGGATCGCCTCTGGCGAAGGCCCGTCGTAGACGCAGAAGGTGCGCCGCTTGTCGTCGCTCACATAGCTGTGCAGCCAGGTGACGCCGAGCGGGCCGTTGTTGTCGACTACGCCCATGCAGGTCGTTGCGCCTTCCTCCGTTGCCGGGATCTGAAGGCCGTGGGGAAACGTCCGCTCCACAATGTATCGGGGCATAAGCCCAAGTCTCCTTTGCGAAGTTGTTCTACCAGGCAAAGTAGACCCGCATCACGAGGTTATCTGTCCCCGCAAATGACCATCTTTGAGTGCGATCGGCGTTTCGCGCCGGGTTTCGTGGTCAGAAGCCGGTACTGGTGCCGAGGCGAGCCTCGTTAGCCGACGAGCGAGTGGCGAGCAGCGTAGAGCACGGCTTCCGCGCGGTTCGCGCAGCCAGTCTTGCCGAGGATGTTGCTCACGTGCCGGTCTGCGGTGTTCTTGCTAATCACAAGCACACCCGCGATCTCGGCATTCGTCCGCCCCTGGGCCACCAGCCTGAGAACTTCGATCTCCCGGGCGCTGAGTGTGGGATGCAGCGGCATCTCTTTGGTGCCGTCGTTCAGGAACTGCAACACGTCGCCGTGATACATCCGGTACTCGTAGTAGGGACATGTCGCCGCCGCCAGGGGATAGGCGATGAAGCGCGCCCCTGGTACCGCCGCGGCCACTGAACGGGAGACTTCCATCGGCACCAGCGGCAGGCGACCAGGACCTTCCCGGGAAATGACGAGGACCGGCAACTCCAGCTTCCTCAGATCGTCACGGATGTCGAAATGTAGGCAGAAATCCATGTACCGCAGCGCAACCTCTGGCGTCTGGGTCTCTCGGATGGCCTTGGTTGAAGCCTCCTGTGCCTCGATCGGGCCCTTCGGGTAGAGAATCTGCGCGAACGCCCTGCTTGCGAATCCCCAATCCGCACGGATAAGCCCATTCAAGGCCGCGATGCGCTCTTCTTCGACTGCCCGGCCGGTTGGATCTCGGGCTTCCATGGGAGCCGAGTGGGACCATGGCCCGTAGAGAATGAGACGGTTCACCCGCTCCCGATACGTCGCGATGAACCTCGCTGCGATCGCTCCGGCGTCTCCAAACGCCAGCAGGTCAAACGGCGGTAGCTTGAGATGTTCAGTCAGCACCCGCAGATCTTCTACCTGCACATCCAATGATACGTCCCTGACCTCGCGGGTCGATACGCCGATGCCGCGGCGGTCGTAGGTGATCGTCCGGTATCCGCTCGGCAGGTCGTTCCAGAAATCCCGCCCGATGAGGCGCCGCCGATCCGCCTCGGGGCTCATCCACCAGCTCGGGATGATGACGAGCGGTCGCCCAGCGCCGAAAACGGAGTACCCGAGTTGAACGGAGTCGGTCGTTGTGCAGAACCGCACGCCCTGGGTCATCTCGTCTCCTCGCGGCCCAATGCCGCGATCGCCGCCCGCACGTCTTCGTCTTCGTCTTCAATGAAGCTAGCGCCGCGCGCTTCGCGCAACTGTTGGGCGCGCGCGATGATCGCCGCCTGCGTCAACTGCGGCGGCGGGGTGGTGATCCAGGCCAGCAACTCAACCGTCACACCGTTCGGGTCCGGGAAATAGATCGAGCGTTCGTAGCCCCGGTCGATTGGCCCTTCAACCACCACGCCCGCAGCGGTGAGGCGCGCTCGGAAGGGCTCGAGGTCCGCCAGGCTGATGTGGATCGCGAGGTGGTCCATGTAGCCCGAGCCGGAACGCGCCAACTCGTAACTCGCGGGGTCCACGCCCGCCTTCGGCACGAAGTAGGCGATGAAGTTGTCGTCGCCCACGTGGAAAAAGAGGTGCTCCTCGGCGGGGTAGTCCAGGTTGTCCTGCCGAAGCACGAGCTCCATGCCGAGCGTTTCCGTGTAGAACTTGAACGTGGCGTCTGCGTTGGCGCCCTGGAGTGCTGGGTGCGAAATGCGAAGCGTGCGGGGCATCGGTCTCTCCAGTGGCGGGTGCGCGGGAAGCCTTAGCGGGCGACTGCCGTCTCGCGCTCCGGCGCGGAGTTCAGCTCCGGTTGGTCGGCCCAGCGATCGGCCCAGCCCGAGATCGCCTCGACGATCTGTTGCAACTCGAGGCCCTTCTCGGTCAGGCGATATTCGATGCGCACCGGGATATCAGGGTAGACCTTGCGGCTCACGATGCCAGCCGATTCGAGTTCGCGCAGCCGTTCGCTCAAGAGGCGGTCCGAAAGCCCCGGCACGCGGCTCAGGACGTCCCCGAAGCGCACTGAGCCCGCGAGCAGCGCGCGGATAATCGCCCCCGACCAGCGGCGGCCGATCAACTCCACCGCGGTCTGGAACTTCGGACAGTAGGGCGCATCAAACGGGACTGGGCTGGCGGAGGTGTCCATGTCGCTATCTTACCACGCGGCACTTCCTTTTTGTAGCCTACTTGACAATGGTCGGTTACCAGCGGTAATCTAAATGCATCAAGTAGCTTACCTATGAAAGGTAGCCACACAGGAGAATAGCCTAAAATGCCCTGAAACCTCGATACCTCCCACAGCTCAGTAGAATTCGCCGTAAAGCACATGGTGATTTCCAGCACGAAGGGCCGCTTCGCCAAGTACGAAGTGGACGCCAACGTGGACGAGCAGGACGTCGCCAACTCAACCGCCACCGTCCGCATCGACGCCGCGAGCGTTGAGACGCGCGACGAAAAGCGCGACGCCCACCTCCGTTCGGCCGATTTCTTCGACTCCGAGAACCACCCCTACATCACCTTCAAGACGAAGCGCCTTGAGCCCAGGGGTGGCGAAGACTACCGCCTCATCGGCGACCTAACCATTCGTGGCGTTACCAAAGAGATCGCGCTCGATGGCGAAGTCACCGGCCCGGTAAAAGACCCGTGGGGCGGCACCCGCTACGGCATCAGCGCCCAGGGCAAGGTGAACCGCAAGGAGTGGGGCCTCACCTGGAATGGCGTCCTCGAAGCGGGCGGCCTGCTCGTCGGTGACGACGTCAAGCTGAGCATCGAAACGGAACTTGTGAAGGCGGCCTGATCGGCCACCGCGGATGTCACACGTTCTCTTGGGGCGCGAGGTCCAAACCTCGCGCCCCTTCTTTGTGTGCGGCAACCGGTGGCCTTGCACCGCGGGAGCATAGAAGGACGCAACATCCCCGCGCGTCTACGCGTGGCTGGCGGCGAACCGTCCCCGTGGCAGCTCTCGCCAGTCCATCTGCCACCTTTGCTTTTCACGCGCTAAACGTATTGACAGAGGAGCGTGTGGTCATCGTCTTGGCTGGGCCCGCTGCGTAGTCGGCTGGCGCTAACAAACGGGTGACCGGCCACTTCAACTCCGTCACGGGGGTCGAGCCAGGCGGCCTAGAAGCACCACCCTCGCTCCCGTGGCCGCGCCAGTGGTGCGCATCGGTTTTAGTGGAACCGGCGACTCCAGGTCAGCCGGTCAGGAGAAAACCCTG
The DNA here is from genome assembly GCA_038323265.1 of Tepidiformales bacterium. GTDB lineage: Bacteria > Chloroflexota > Dehalococcoidia > Tepidiformales > Tepidiformaceae > PNKC01. The sequence goes on along the minus strand of JBBQGT010000001.1, from coordinate 69,639 downwards.
CGGGCGCTCTCTGCAACCGAAGGAAGGGCCGGCCGGCCCGTCCGTTGTGGCCGAATAGACCTTCAGGGTCTGTTCGAACGGAATAGTCTCTAGCTGCGAAATCCACGCAGAGGGCACTGTTCGGATGATCCGCCGGTGTCGCGCTAGAGCGATCGCATTGCCCGCTCGTGCGCTGAAAGGAGCCGCCCTATGAACTCTGCGGCCGATGTTCGCACCGGGCGACAGGATTTGGAGCCGTCCCGGTCAGACGCCATTTTGGCCGCAATTCATGACGGCGTGTACGAGCTTGCGCTTGATGGCACGATCGTCGCCTTCAATCCCGGCGCCGAACGACTGTTGGGTTACGACGCTGCGAGCGTTTTGGGCCGCGACGCCCACCGCCTGTTCCATTTGCCGCGAGATGGTGCACCCCATTCCCCGGAGGACTGTGGCATCCTTGAGGTACTGGAGACCGGGATCTCTTATCGCGGCAGCGACGTCTTCCGCCGTCGCGACGGGCAATACATCGACGTCTCGCTCAGTTCAGCGGCGGTGCTCACCAGCCACGGCGACATCGATGGCGTCGTGGTGGTATTCCACGACATTACGGAGCGATTGCGGCGAGAGCAGATGAAGGACGACTTCTTCGCGTTTGCCGCGCACGAGGTCCGCAATCCGCTCTCCACGGTGGTGGGATTCACGCGCTGGCTACATCGGAGGGCCAAGTCCACTCCTGAACGATTCGATGCTGACGAGCACGCCGCTATCGAATCACTGGCGACCGAAGCGAAGCGCGTCGCCGCGACGATTGAGGTCTTCCTGGACCTCACCCGAATCCAATCGGACCGGCTGTTAATGGACGCCGGGGACGTCGATGTCGAAGCCTTGGTACGCCAGGAAGCGGCGCGCCTGGCGAGCGACAATGTCGAGGCCAAAATCTCGGTGACCGCCAACGGGGCATCACTAGTGCGGAAGGTGGACCCAGACCGTCTTCGCCAGGTGGTCGAGAACCTGATGACGAACGCCGTGCGATATGGTGGGGCTCCGCCGAGGGTTCAAGTGGATCTTCTGCAGAGTGAGTACGGACTGGTGGTGAAGGTGACGGACAATGGCTCGGGTATCCGCGAGGCCGACCAGCCGCACATCTTCGAGCGGTTCTACCAGGGCGCCAGGGGTTCCGGCGCGAAGAAGAAGGGACTCGGCGTGGGTCTCTACATCGCGAGTGAGATCGTTGGGCGAATGGGCGGCAAGCTGACCTTTCAAACGAGTTCCGCCGGGACTTGCTTCACGCTCGCCGTTCCAGCGCCACCCGGAGGACCGGTCGAGATCGTCTCCCACAGTGTTGGCCTCGGGCATCCGACGGTTTCAACGTAAACACGTACTATTCGCGCCAATGAGATCTTTCCGCAGCGGCTGGCGTACTACGGTTGGCTGATCCCCACCAGCCGGAAAGACCTCAAAGGCCAGCGCGCCGAGGCGGTCTGTTAGGGCGCATCTCGTGGATCGACCACGAAATGGTCGCCGCATCGCGCGCTGCCCGCCGTGGCGCCAGCGGGCTGGGGCCGGGCGTCGTCACAGGCGTCGCCGATGACGACCCCTCCGGCATATCTACGTACACCGTCACGGGGGCAACCCTCGGCTACCAGTTGCTCTGGACCAGCCCCGTAACGCTTCCGCTGAACATCGCCGTGCAGTCTATCTGTGCGCGACTTGGGATTGTCACTGGCCATGGCCTTGCGAGCATCATCGCCCGGCGCTTTGGAAGGCGGATTTTGCTGCCGGTTGTGTTGCTCTTGTTGGTGGCGAACATCGTCAACATTGGCGCGGACATTGGCGCCATCGCTGCCGCGATTGAACTCCTCACGGGTGTCCCGTCGATCATCCTCGTGGCGCCGATTGGTGTCGCCATCGCGGTGATGGAAGTGGTAGTGCCCTACCACCAATTTGTGCGATATCTCAAGGTGCTGACGCTCGTGATCTTCGCGTACGTGATTGGGGCGTTCTTTGCCCACCCGGATTGGGGCCAGGCGATCCAGGCTACCGTTGTTCCCCGCGTAACCCTGGACCGCGAGGTGCTGGCCACGCTCGTGGCCATCCTCGGGACCACAATTTCACCGTATCTCTTCTTCTGGCAAGCGTCCGAGGAAGTGGAAGAGGATGAGTCACGCGGCCTCCGGCCGCCCGCCGTCCCTGCCGCCGAACTGCGCCGGCTGTTGAGGGCTTGCCACGTCGATGTGTTCACCGGGATGGTGTTGGCGAACATTGGCTTTTACTTCGTCGTTCTGACAGCCGCAGCGTCACTGCACGCCTCCGGACGGACGGATGTGACGACAGCGGCCCAGGCGGCCGAAGCGCTGCGCCCGCTTGCTGGCGATTTCGCCTCCTTGCTGTTTGCCCTCGGGATTATCGGGACGGGCCTTCTGGCGATACCGGTGCTCGCCGGGTCTTCGGCCTACGCAACGGCGGAGGTGTTCGGCTGGCGAGAAGGCCTGAGCACCACGTTCCGCCAGTCCCCGCAGTTCTACGGCGTGATCGCCATCGCCACCATGCTGGGGATAGGGATGAACTTCGCGGGCGTGGGCGAAATCCGGGCGCTTTACGTGGCGGCGATTATCAACGGCGTCACTGCTCCTCTGCTGCTCGTGGTAATCATGCTCATCGCCGGCGATCGGAAGGTGCTTGGGGAATTCGTACCCGGCCGCTTACTCCTGGGGTTAGGCTGGCTGACCGCCGTCATCTTGGGCGTGGCAGCACTCGGTCTGCTCACCACCTTAACCTAAGCGGCCGCACGGATCCGAACGGCGCAGCACCCAATTCGAGTGTTAGCGAAAGAGCAGGAAGCCGCCCTCGGCGTTGCGCGGGAACGGCCTTACTTCGGTGACGGCATCCAGATTGAGCGGCCCGTAAATGTGCGGGTAGGCCATGGCGTTGGGCTGCACCTCCCAGCGCACTTCGGCGCTGAGCTTCGCGGGGTCCAGCACCAACACCAGCCAGTCGCCTGGCAACCGGCGGTAGTGCGCTTCGGCCACCTCCAACAGGTTGCGTTCGCCGGCCGTGCAGTGGATGAAGCCGTCGCTCGCCAGGCTCGCCGGTTCGAGCGCCAGGCCGCCGCGCGCCGCTTCCCAATCGGCAGCAAGGACCATGTGATAGATCTCGGCCATCGCCTATACGTCGATTCCCAGCGCACGGCGCCTGCGACGTCCGAGATCCCCGGCGCTGAACGGGATCTTGACGATGTTCACCTGGCGACGGCGGGCCAGCAGCGTCGTCAGGCGACCAAGGCTCTGGTTCACCAGCGGCCGGTGGTACCAGTGGTGCACCTCTAGCGAGGGGATCATCACCGTCACTTCGTGCGGCTGGTTCTTTAGGCGGTCGTTGATGTACGAAGCGATCGGGTCGGCGACGGTGCGGAAGGGCGAATCGATGACCACCAGGGTGATGTTCGGGAACTGCTGGTCCCAGCGCGCTGCAACCGTCGAGCGTTCATCCGGGTCGACCATCACGTGTACGGCCGTCACATCGCGCGAGCGTTCGCAGGCCGCCCCGAGGGTCATTACGGTGGCCAGGTTGATCTCCTCCACCGGCACGATCACGGGGATGCGCGATGGGCCTTTGGGGACCAGGTCGAGGACCGCCTCGGGCGAGACGTGCAATGTGCGCTGCAATTTCTTGTAGAAGCCGCCGATGCGGAACAGCCAGTAGGTAATGACTGGGATGAGGATGACAACCATCCAGCCGCCTTCGCCGAACTTCGTCACAAGGATGATGAGGAAGACGAACCCCGTGACCACCGCGCCGAAGCCGTTGATGATCGCCGATTTCCTCCAACCCGCACTCTTAATCGTTCCCCAACGTTTGACCATGGCTATCTGGGCGAGCGTGAAGCAGAGGAACACGCCCAGTGCGTAAAGCGGGATGAGCCGTGTGGTGGTGGCGTTGAAGGCGATCAGCAGGACAATCGCGAAGGCCGTGAGGGCGATGATCCCGTAGCTGAAGACCAGCCGGTTACCCCGCTGATGGAAGACGCGCGGCAAGTAACCATCCCGCGCGAGAATGGCGCCCAGCAACGGGAAGCCGTTGAACGCCGTGTTCGCCGCGAGGAACAAAATGCCCGCCGTGAAGCCCTGCAACAAGTAGTAGATGATGTTGCGCCCGAACACCTGCTCGCCCACCTGCGACATCACGGTCTCGCGGTCCCCGTGGACGTAGACGATGCCATAGTGGCGCGCCAACAGCGTTGTGCCGAGGAAGAGGAAGCCCAGCAGGAGACCCATGGCGGCCATCGTTTTGATGGCGTTCAGCCACTCCGGGCGCTTGAACGACGAGACGCCGTTGGAGATCGCCTCCACGCCCGTTAGGGCCGCGCAGCCCGCCGAGAACGCCCGCAGCACCAGGAACCACATCAGCGGGTCGCCTTCCGCGATTGGATTCTGCGACGGGTGACCGACGGCCAGGATGTTCGGGCTATCGCCGAAGAAGACCTTGATCATCCCGATGATGATCGTCGCCGAGAGAATGAACACGAAGCCGTAGGTAGGGATCGAAAAAATCGTGCCCGATTCGCGCACCCCGCGCAGGTTGCCGAGGGCGATCATCACCACCAGGGCCACGGCGAGCGGGACGGCGTACGGATGCACCCCTGGCGCCGCCGAAACGATCGCCTCCACACAGGCAGCGATGCTTACCGCCACCGTCAGTGTGTAATCGATGAGCAGCGAAGCAGCGGCCACTAGCCCGGGCCAGCGCCCGAGATTTTCGTGCGCCACGGTGTACGCCCCGCCGCCCGCCGGGTAGGCCCGGATTAACTGGCTGTACGAGACGATGACGATACCAAGCAACGCCACAATGGCCGTCGCAATCGGCAGGCTGTAGCCCAGCGTGCCCGTCCCCGCGATGACGAGGATAAGGATGATCTCCTGGGTAGCGTAAGCCGTGGACGAAAGCGCATCCGAAGAGAAGATGGCCAGCGCCACCTTCTTCGAAAGCCGCTCCCCTTCCAGCCGCGTGCTCGACATGGTGGAGCCTACGACGCGGTCTTCAACGTCTCTCAGGCGGCCTAACCAGCCGCTGCGCCGCTCGGCGTATTCCGTCGCTTCGAAGTGGCCGCGCTCGCCCTCCACGATTTCGGCGCGCGGCAGTTCAACCCGGTAGCGCGTGATGCGCCCACGTTTGTCCTTGCCTGGCGTGAAGTGTGGCCCCGAGCCCTGTTCCGGCACGCCGGATAGCCTATCGCGGATCGAGCCTACGGGTCACGAATCGGCAAGGACCTGGTCCTAAACGGGCGCAGCGACCCAAGCAGCCGCCAATTGGCGGGCTTCTCGCAGGGTCAATCGCTCACGCCGTTTAGGCGTGATTACAGTCACATAGACACGTTCTCGTCCCCCCAGAACTGGCGCTGAAGGTTGTTCTGGGCGCTCACCGCCGAGTCGGAAGACGCAACTCCTCAGGTCCGTCGCAGAACGGCCTTAACCGGTTGGACGGCCCATGGCCCGCGAGCCAAAAAGCGCATTGCTGACCCACGACCGACAATGCCCGCACACCGCGCTGGAGGAACCACATGGACGACCTCTTTTCGATTAAAGGCAAGGTGGCGCTGGTCACCGGCGGCTCTCGCGGCATCGGCCTGATGATCGCCCGCGGCTTCGTCGAGGCGGGCGCCAAGACCTACATCTCGTCGCGCAAAGCGGACGTTTGTGATGCCGTGGCGACCGAGCTTTCGCAGGTCGGCGAATGCATCTCGCTGCCCGCGGACCTTGGCAGCGAAGCGGGCGCGAGGGGCCTCGCGGAGGCGCTCGCCGCGCGCGAAACGCAGCTCGACATCCTCGTCAACAACGCCGGCGCCACCTGGGGTGCGCCAATGGCCGACTACCCGGACGACGCCTTCGACAAGGTGATGAACCTGAACGTGAAGGGCATTTTCCACCTCACGCGTTTCCTCACGCCCCTGCTCGCGAAGTCGGCAAGCGACGCCAGCCCATCGCGCGTGATCAATATCGGATCGATCGATGGCATCCAGGTGCCCGCCCAGGAGACCTACGCCTATTCGGCGAGCAAGGCGGCGGTTCACCACATGACGCGTGTGATGGCGCACCAGTTGGCGCCCCAGCGGATCATCGTCAACGCCATCGCCCCCGGCCCGTTCGAGTCAAAGATGATGGCCGAAACGCTGCGAACCTTCGGCGCCAACATCCGCGCCACCAACCCCCTGGGGCGCATCGGCGAGCCTTCGGATATGGCTGGCACGGCGATCTTCCTCGCCTCGAAAGCCTCGGCCTACATCACCGGCGTGGTGTTGCCAGTGGACGGCGGCTTCTCCACGCGCCACGGCTAAGCCGTCCCACTCAACACTCCGCCCCGGCGTAGCATCTCCCCATGCCGAAAGTGATCATCCAGTCGCTGCCCGATTACACCCACGCCCAGTTGCTCACCGCCGACCACCGCAGCCTCATCGCCGATGAGCCCTTCGAAGACGATGGCCAGGACCTGGGGCCATCGCCCTACACCCTGCTGCTCTGGGCGCTTGGCGCCTGCACCGCCATGACCCTCCAGATGTACGCCCGCCGCAAGGGCATCCCTCTCGAGGAAGTGGCGGTGGAAGTAGAGCACGGCCGCACCTACGCCGAAGACTGCACCGACTGCGTCGAAAAAGGGACCGGTCACCTGGAAGTGCTGCACCGCAAGATCGTCCTTCGCGGCCCCATTACAGACGCCCAGCGCGACGACCTGCTGCGCATCGCCGCTCGCTGCCCGGTGCATCGCACGCTCAGCGCCGCGCCAAAGGTGGTCGATTCGATCGAAGTCGTGAGCTAAGGAGGGCTTCAGCGCGCGGTATACTGGGGGCATGAGTTCGCCTGCGCGGGTCGCTGTCCGGGATGCGCCGTCTGTCCACCACGGGCGGCGGATGACAGAGGCTGAGTTCCTCGCCCTGCCGGAGCAAAAGCCGTACCTGGAATACGTGGATGGGGTGGTGCTTCAGAAGCCGATGCCTGACGACGACCACGGATTCCTGGTGGCCGAGCTGGTCGGCCGACTCTGGCTGTACGCAAAGGAGCATGGCGGGCGCACAGGCCCCGAAATCCGCGCTGCGTTCCCCGCCAACTTTCGCCTCCCAGATGCTAGCTATTTTGCAGCCGGTCGGCCTTCCGCAAACGGCGCACCGCCAACGCTGGCGATCGAAGTGCGCTCAACCGGCCAGACGCGGGCCGAGCTGCGCGCGAAGTGCCGCTTCTTCCGCGCTCACGGCGTGGATGTCTGTTGGCTGGTAGACAAAACCGCGCGTGAAGTCGAAGTGTTCGAAGCGGAGGGCGAGCGCACACTTGGCACGAGCGAATCGCTGACCAGCAGCGTGCTGCCGGGCTTCCGATTGCCGCTCAGCGATCTGTTCGCGGTGATCGAGCCGCAGCCTTAGCTATACCCCGGCACCCGCGGCGCCGAGCGCCGCCAGGCTGGCGCGCACAAGTTGGGCGTCCTCCGGCGTAAACTCGCCTTCCGCTGGTGGCTTGGCGCGAAGAAATGGCCGCGTGAGCGACGCCTCTTCAAGCACGTTCGCCGACATCACCGTGAGGATCTCAAGCAGCGCCGCCTGGGCGTACTGTCCGCTGTTGGGCGAAGCGTTGATAAGGATCAGCGGCTTACCGATCTGCTCGCCGCTGGAGACCAGCCAATCGAGCGCGTTCTTCAGCGAACCGGGCACTCCGTGCGCATATTCGGGGCTCGAAACGACGAAGCCATCTGCCGCCGCGAACGCCGCCCGCAGGGCCGCCACAGCCGGGGGCGGCGTTTCGCCATCGTGGTCGAGGTCCGGGTTGAAGTGCGGCAGCGAATCGAGGCCTTCGTAAAAGGTGAACGCCATCCCCTCGGGCGCCAGCCGCGCAGCAGCGCGCAGCATCGCCGCGTTGGAAGACGCAGCCCGCACGCTGCCGCTAACGGCAAGGATGTTCATGGGCGAAGGCACCAGATCAGCGTAGCGGAGTGCTCAGCGACGGCGATAGTGACGTCAGCGCTCAGCACTTGCGTTCCCCGCGCTTGCCCCCTTTGATCGCTCGCAGTAGAGTTTGTGTGCTGATTCACAACCAATCGCGAGCCCTTTTCGGTGCCTCGCGCAGATTCGGAGACCGGCCAAAATGACCCTCCAACGCGCCTCCGCTCCTCGGCCTGCCGGGGCGTTGCCGTTGGCTGGTGTGCGCACGCGCAGCCGGTCGCGAGGGTTGGCCGCATGAGTTTCTACGACACCTGGTCGGCGGTCATGATCGCGGCCATCGCGGGCTTCATCCTGGTGTTCACGGCGCTCATCGCCGCGCGCGTGCTGGCCCCCTACGCCAAAGAGCGAGCGAAAGGCGTCTCCTACGAATGCGGCATGCTGCCGATCGGCCGCAACTGGGCCCAGGTCCACGTCCGCTACTACCTGATCGCCATCCTCTTTCTGATTTTCGACGTCGAAACAGTCTTCATCTTCCCGTGGGCAGTCACCTTCCTCGACCTGCCCCGGTTCGTTTTCTATGAGATGCTGGCGTTCGTCGGGATCCTCGCGTTGGGCCTCGGCTATGCGTGGCGCCGAGGCGTTTTGGAGTGGCGATGAGCAACGAACTGACCCCGGCCGCCCAGGCTGCCCTCGCCCGCCCTTATAAGCCGGACTACGGCTCCGAGTCTTCGCGCCTCACGCCCATCGACCTGCCGGTGACCAAGGCCGTCTACCGGATGGCCCTGCCTGGCGTCATGCAGGTCGGCGCGGACACCGTGATCGCCATCGGCCGCAAGAGCTCGCTCTGGCCGATGACCTTCGGGCTGGCCTGCTGCGCGATCGAGATGATCGGCACCTTCATGTCCAATCACGACCTGGACCGTTTCGGAATCGTCCCGTGGCCGAGCCCTCGCCAGAGCGACGTGATGATCGTCTCCGGTACGGTGACCAAGAAGATGGCCCCGGCGATCAAGCTGCTCTACGAACAGATGCCGAACCCCAAGTGGGTGATCTCCATGGGCGCCTGCGCCACCAACGGCGGCCCTTACACGGAGTACGACCGCGTCCTCCAGGGCGTCGACAAGATAATCCCCGTGGATGTTTACGTCGCCGGCTGCCCGCCCCGCCCCGAGGCGCTGCTCGATGGCTTCCTCGCGCTCCAGAAGAAGATCATGGAAGACAAGCGGATGGTCGGATGACCCAGCCGGCTCCCGCTTCGCCACCAGAGTATCCGGGCATCTCCGGCCTGATCCATAAGTCATTGCCGAAGGCCGCCTTCACCGTGCTCAGCACGAAAACCGATGCCGACCTGCAAGTCGCGGCGGCGGATCTGCTCGAGCTCGTCCAGGGCCTGTTCGAACGCAAGGAGTTGGCCTTCGACATGCTGGCCAACATCACGGGCATTGATATGGGCGAAGACAAGCTCGCCGTGAAGTACAACTTCTATTCCTTTAAGCACAACCACCGAGTGCAGGTGACGGTCACCGTGCCGTGGGCAAACCGCCACGTCCCTTCGCTCACCTCCATCTATGGCGCGGCCGATTGGCACGAACGCGAAGCGGCCGAGATGCTCGGGCTCGTCTTCGATGGCCACCCGAACCCCAAGGCGCTGCTGCTGGACGAAGACGTGCGCATCCACCCACTGCTCAAATCCCACCCGCTTCAGACCGTGGAGATCCTCCAGGGTATTGAAGAGGGTGTGCCGGGGTTCAAGTTCTAATGAGCGTCTGGCCCGAAGAACGCGTCACAACCATCGATAGCTTCAACACTGTTGATATGACGATCAACGTGGGCCCCCAGCACCCGGCGACGCACGGCGTGTTCCGCATGGTGCTCACGGTAGACGGCGAAGTGGTGGTCGATTGCGAGCCGTACATCGGCTACTTGCACCGCGGCCTCGAAAAGCTGACCGAGAACCACGACTACCGCCAGTCCATGGGCTGGTGGGACCGTACGGACTATCTAGCCGGGCTCTGCTGCGAAGGCGCCTACTGCATGGCCGTCGAAAAGATGGCCGGCCTGGAAGTGCCCGAACGCGCTGAGTACATCCGCGTGATGATGATGGAGCTCTCGCGCATCAACTCACACTTCATGTTTCTCGGGGCGTTCGGCGCGGACGTGGGGTCTTTCGGCACAAGCTTCATCTACGCCTGGCGCGAGCGCGAGCGGATTTACGATTTCTTCGAAGAGGTCTCGGGGGACCGCATGTTCCCCACCTACTTCCGCCCCGGCGGCCTGATGGCGGACCTGCCGGAGAACTACGAATCGCGCGTCCGCTGGCTCTTGGGCTCCATCAACCAGGGCCTCGAAGACCTCGATGGGCTGCTCACCGGCAACGAAATCTTCGTGGAGCGCTGTAAGGGCCTCTCGCCGATGTCCACCAGCCGGGCGGTCAACCTTGGCATCACGGGGCCGATCCTGCGCGCCACCGGGCTCCCCTGGGACCTCCGCAAAGCCGAACCCTACAGCGTCTACGACCGCATGAAGTTCGATATACCAATCGGCGAAAGCGGCGACATCTTCGACCGTTATTTCGTGCGTCTTTCGGAGATCTACCAGAGCACCAAGATCATCGAACAGTGCCTGGAGCAGATGCCCAAGGGGCTGGTGCTCAACCCGGACCTGCCCAAGACACTGCGCATCGATAACGCCGAATGCTACATCCGCACCGAAGGCACGAAGGGCGAATATGGCGTGTACGCCATGGCCCGCGGTGGCGTAAAACCGTACCGCATGAAGCTCCGCTCGCCCTCCTTCTGCAACCTCGCCGCGCTCAAGGAGATGGTGGTGGGCAACTACCTTGCCGACGCGATTATCATCCTCGGGTCGCTCGATATCGTGTTGGGCGAGGTGGATAAGTGACCTTCCTCTTCTCCGACCCCGTGTTTGGCGTGTGGAACTGGGTGGACGCCATCATCCGTATCCTCGTAATCGTGCTGGTCATGACCTTCGTGGTCATCTACCTGACCTACGGCGAGCGCAAGGTGGTGGCCCGCTTCCAGCAACGGCTTGGCCCCACAAAGACCGGCACGGCGGGCCTGCTGCAAGGCTTCGCGGATACCATCAAGCTCGCATCGAAAGAGGATATCCGGCCAACGAACGCGGACCGATGGGTGTTCGAATTCGCCCCCTACCTGACCTTTATCCCGGTGCTCATGGTCCTCGTCTCGCTGCCATTCGCGAAGGACTGGGGCGTACGCGACCTCAGTCTCGGGATGTTCTACGTGTTCGCCATCCTGGGCCTGAACATAGTCGGCATCCTGATGGCCGGCCTTGGTTCGGGGAACAAGTACGCGCTCTTGGGCGGGGTGCGAGCGGCCGCGCAGATGGTTTCGTACGAAATTCCGTTGGTCCTGAGCTTGCTTTCAGTGGCGATGATCGCAGGCAGCCTCAACCTCAACGAGATCGCCATGCGGCAGAGCTTTACGCCGGATAACGGACAGTACGCGCCCTTCATCTTCCTCCAGCCGTTGGCCTTCATCATCTTCTTCACGGCCATGCTCTCGGAGTTGCACCGCGCGCCATTCGATATCCCGGTGGCCGAATCGGAGATCGTCGGCGGCTACTTCGTTGAGTACTCTGGGATGCGCTGGAGCATGTTCCAGCTGACCGAATACGCCTCGATGTGGGCCTTCAGCGTCTTCGGGTCGATCGTCTTCCTCGGTGGCTGGGCGGTGCCCGATACGAGCGACTGGTGGGGCCCGGACTGGGGTTGGCAACTGGGCATCACGTTCATCAAGAGCGTCGCCTGGATCCTCGCCATCATGTGGGTTCGCATCACCGTGCCCCGCCTACGCATCGACCAGTTGATGAGCTTCTGCTGGAAAGTGCTTCTGCCGATGGCCCTCGTCCAACTGCTGATGAACGGCTTCATCCTGGTCTACGATTGGCCGCCAATCCTGCTCACGCTCACCAGCGGGGCGGGCGCCGCGCTGCTCGTCGCGATTATCATCACGCGGGCCATTCACCGCCCCAAGAGCAAGCTGGTGGGAACTTACAAACAGGTGGGAGTGGCTGCCCGATGAAAGGCATTCTCAAGGGCCTCGGCGTGACCCTTTCCACGTTCTCACGCAAGCCCGTGACCGTGGAATACCCGGACGAAAAGCACCCTCTGCCGGTCCGCCAGCGCAGCTTTCCCGTACTCCTCTGGGATTTCGACCACGAAGAGCCGATGTGCACGGGATGCAACATCTGCGTGCGCAACTGCCCGGTCGATTGCATGACTGCGGTGATGATCGACAACCCGAAGGCGCCGGAAGGCACCAGCAACCGCCGCAAGATTGTCGACAAGTTCTGGATCGATTACGGGCGCTGCATGCGCTGCAACATCTGCGTTGAAGTCTGCCCGTTCGAAGCGATCGTGATGGACAACAGCTGGGGCGGCCCGGAGCAGAGCGCCTACGACCGCCGCGACCTGCATATGGACATCAGCGACCTGCTCTACCCGCACAAGAGCGGCCAGGTGATGCTCCCATACCGCCCGCAGGACAGCGTTGAACTGGTAGAGAAAACGGTGCGCGGCGAACCGCTGCCGGAGATCACCTTTAAGGGCACGCTGCCCGAAGACCGCATCGCCCAGCAGGAGCGTGTTGCGCGCGGCGAAGGGCTGGCCATCCAGGAGCACCCGCCCGAAGTCAAAGCTGTGGCGGCGAAGGCCACGGGCGCGACGGCCGCGGGCGGCGAAGAAGTCGAGATCCTTTCCGAATCGAAGATCCGGGCGAAGCGCATGCGCGCTGAGCGCGAGGCCAAGGCGTTCACCGATCGCGGCGAGCCCGTACCCGCCGAAGTGACCGCGCGGATCGAGCACTACGCGAACATGAAGCCCGGCGAAGCGGCTGCGGCGCCTGGCGCTGCCGCGGGCGGCGGTGGTGGCGGCGGCGCACTGCTTACCGGCACCATGCCCGACGGCACCATGCGATTCCCGCCGGGTGTTGGCGAAGGCCCCAAGGGCGACCCCAACTCACCGGAAAAGGTGCGCGCCCGTCGCATGCGCGCCGAACGCAAGTTCAACGAACTGACCGCCGCCGGCGAAGCAATCCCCGACGACATCACCGCTACCCTCCACGACCTGGGCAGCGACCTTGCGCCCGGCGGCTCCATCTGGGCGTCGCTTGCCGGCAGCGAGGGCGGGGCCGCCGGTGGTGCAGCTGCTGCGGCAGGCCCGCTCACTGGCACAATGCCCGACGGCAGCATGCGATTCCCGCCTGGCGTTGGCACCGGCGGCAAGGGCGACCCCAACTCACCGGAGAAGGTGCGTGCCCGCCGCATGCGCGCCGAACGCAAGTTCAACGAATTGACGGCCGCCGGCGAAGCCATCCCCGACGACGTTACAGCCACGCTGCACGACCTGGGCAGCGACCTCGCCCCCGGCGGCTCGATCTGGGCCTCGCTTGCTGGATCGGCGCCCGCCGCAAGCGCCGGAGGGGGCGCCGCCGCCCCGGCGGCGGCGGCTGAGGGCCACATGGTCTTCCCACCGGGCATTGGCGTTGGGCCCAAAGGCGACCCCAATTCGCCCGAGAAAGTGCGCGCCCGAAGAATGCGCGCCGAACGCAAAGCAAACGAACTGGTCGCCGCCGGCGAAGCAGTGCCCGACGACATCGCTAACACGATCCGCGAGCTCGGCGGGACTGTGCCGGGGGCGAACTAACCGATGGCGACAGAAGTCCTCTGGTGGATCTTTGCGGCCGCTACAGTGGCCCTTTCGGCCGGCGTTGTGTTCTCCCGCTCGGTGTTGCATTCGGCCATCTTCCTCATCGGCAGCCTCGCTGGCGTGGGTGCGATGTACGTCTTCCTGACCGTTGATTTCCTCGCCCTGGTGCAGTTCTTGATCTACGGCGGCGCGGTGACGGTGCTCATCCTGTTGGCCCTAATGCTGACCCGCCAGGGCGCCACGGGCGTGCCCGAAGCGGTCAGCGGCAGCCAGGCGCCATTCGCGGCAATCGCCGGGGGAGGCCTGCTGGCCATCCTCATGGGGGTGGCAGTGGCCGTGAAGTGGCCCGGCGATGTGAGCGACAAGCCTTCGCACATCTCCATTGAAGTGATGAGCAAAGCGCTCTTTGTGGACTACGGCCCGCCCTTCATTATCGCTTCCGTTCTCTTGCTGGTAGCCCTGGTAGGGGCGATTATCCTCGCGCGTCAGGAAGAGGGGGAGTAGGCATGGTACCTCTCGAAAACTACCTCGTCTTGAGCGCTATCCTGTTCTCACTTGGCGTCTATGGCGTGCTCGCGCGACGCAACGCCGTGCTCGTCCTTATGGCTGTCGAACTGATGCTCAACGCCGTCAGCCTGAACTTCGTCGCCTTCGCCGCCTATCTCGATCCGGACAAAATTACGGGCGCGATCTTCGCCGTCTTTGTGATTACCGTGGCCGCCGCCGAGGTGGGCCTGGCGCTCGCCATCATCATTCGCATGTTCCGCAACAGCGCAACCGCCAACGTCGATGAAGTGGCCCAACTTAAATGGTGATCGCCGAATTAGATTGCGCACAGCGGATCGCGGCTTCCGGCGCTCAAGCGCGCGCCGATGCCCCTGCCCGCCTGAAGGCCAGCATCGCCGGAGGCCCGCGTGGGAGCTGAACAAGCGTGGCTGCTCGCCGCTATCCCGGCTGGCATGTTCTTTGTCCTTGCCTTTTTCGGCCGCTACATGCCGCGCCAGGGGGACTACCTCGGCGTGCTCGCCATTGGCACGTCCTTCGTGCTCTCCTTCTTCGTGCTCGCTGATTATCTGAACTTTTACGACTTCGAAGCGGGCCACACGGCGATCGCCGAGTCGATCAAGTGGTCTACGATCGGCGTCGGCGAATCTGCCTTCAAGCTGCGCATGGGCATCTACGTCGACCAGATCACGATCGTGATGTTCGGCGTGGTCACGACCGTGGCCCTGATGGTGAACATCTTCTCCATCGGCTACATGAAGGGTGAGCCGCGCTACTACTGGTTCTTCGCCCTCCTTCAGCTCTTCGTGGCCTCGATGTTGATGCTCGTGATGGCCGACAACCTGCTGCTGGTCTACATGTCGTGGGAACTTGTCGGCGTCTGTTCGTTCCTGCTCATCGGTTTTTACTGGGAGAAGCGCAGCGCCACCGAGGCCGCAAAGAAAGCCTTCGTCACCACCCGCGTCGGCGATGTTGGGCTGCTCATCGGCATCATCCTGCTGTGGCGCGCCACCGGCACCTTCAACATCCGCGAGATCATTGAGATCGCCGAGAACGGCGGCATCGGCTCCACTTATCTGTTCGTCAGCGTGCTGTTCGTTTTTCTCGGCTGCATGGGCAAGAGCGCGCAGGTCCCGTTCCACGTCTGGCTGCCGGACGCCATGGAAGGCCCCACGCCCGTCAGCGCGCTGATCCACGCGGCGACGATGGTGGTTGCCGGCGTCTACCTCACGGCCCGCCTCCTTCCGCTCTTCGAAGTGGCCGATGGCACACTCCTGATCGTCACGATCGTCGGCCTGGTGACGGCGCTGCTCACAGGCTTCATGGCCCTCGCCCAGACAGACATCAAGAAGGTACTGGCCTACTCCACGGTGGGACAGTTGGGATTCATGTTCGTGGCCCTCGGCTCCGGCCACCCGGACGCCGCGCTGTTCCATCTGATGACGCACGCCTTTTTCAAGGCCCTGCTCTTCCTCGGCAGCGGCTCCGTAATCCACGCCACCCATCACAACCAGGAGATGGACAAGCTCGGCGGACTCTGGAAGAAGATGCCGATCACGGGCACCACGTTCCTCGCCGGCTCGCTCGCGCTGGCCGGTGTTGTGCCCTTAGCAGGCTTTTGGAGCAAGGACGAGATCCTCCACGCCACTCAGAACTGGGATGGCGGCTGGGCGCTGATCCTGCTCGGCTTCGCCGCGGTGATGACTGCCTTCTATACCACGCGCCTCTTCATTCGCACCTTCATGGGCGAGCCCAAGGACCGCGACGTCTACGAACACACGCACGAATCCGGCTTTCTGATGACCTTCCCACTCGTCTTCCTCGGCATCCTCGCGGTGGTTGCCGGGTTTGTGGTCTGGCACGGCGTGGGCACGGCGCTCGGTTTTCCCGGCGGGATCACTGAATTCGTCTTCCTCGAAGAGCCGGAGCGCTACCACATCAATTGGGCGCTCGCGGGCGGTTCGGTGGCGATTGCCGGGGTGGGCATCTTCCTCGGCGCCTGGATGTACTGGGGCAACAGCACCGAAAAGTCCACCCGCCTGGCCAACTGGAACCCCGGCGTCTACGACATGCTCGTCAACAAGTTCTACTTCGATGAGATGTACCAGAAGGCCATCGACCGCGGCGTCCTCGGTTTCAGCTACCTCGTCGCCTGGTTCGACCGCTACATGGTGAACGACACGGGCGTCGATGGCTCGGCGCAGGTCACCGGTTACAGCGGCTACATTTTGAAATTCTTGCAGTCCGGGCGCGTGCCCAACTACGCGATGGCGATCACGCTTGGCGTTGTTGGGTTGGCGGTCCTCGGGCTGGTGGTGAGGGCTTAACGCATGACCTTCGATGAGGGCCAGGGCTACGCCGTCCTCGCCACGCTCGCCGCGCCGCTGCTCGCCGCGCTGATCATCCTCTTCATCCCCAGCGAGAAGAAGATGGCCATCCGCGTGGTCGCCGCGTTCTTCGCCGCCGTCATGCTCGGGCTTTCGATCTACATCTTCGCCGCCTACCAGGCGGGCGGCGATCAGATTCAAATGACGCTCAAATGGGTCTGGGTGGAGAACACCGCCTTCCTCGGCAAGGACGGCATCACCCTCCATCTCGCGGTCGACGGCATCTCAGCGCCGATGGCCCTGCTGACCGGCATCGTGGCGTTCGCCGGCACCATCACCAGTTGGAAGCTCAACTACCGCCCGAAAGACTTCTTCATCCTCTACTTCGTGCTCATCGCTGGGGTGTACGGGACGTTCTTTAGCTTCGACCTGTTCTTTTTCTTCTTCTTCTATGAACTGGCGGTCATGCCGCTCTATCTGCTCATCGGCGTCTGGGGCTCAACTCGCAAAGAGTACGGCGCGCTAAAGCTCACGATGATGCTCGTCGGCGGCTCGGTGCTCATTTGGGTCGGCATCTTCGCCGTCTTCCACGAAGCGAATCTCGGCACCTTCGATATGCAGCGGCTCTTCGCCGCCGGGAACGACGGCACCCTCAGCCCAACTTTCCAGAAGATCTTCTTCCCGATGATCTGTATCGGTTGCGGCGTGCTGGCCGCGCTCTGGCCGTTCCACACCTGGTCGCCTGATGGCCACATGTCCGCGCCGACGGCCGTTTCGATGGTCCACGCCGGCGTACTGATGAAGCTCGGGGCGTTCGGCATCATCCGCCTCGGCATCCAGATGCTGCCGGTGGGCGCCGAGTTCTGGATGCCCGGCCTGATGGTCCTCGGCATCATTGGCGCGGTCTACGGCGCCACGGCTGCGCTCACCCAGCGCGACTTCAAGCTGCTCACCGGCTACAGCTCGGTCAGCCATATGGGCTACGTGCTGATCGGTTTAGCGACGATGAATCAGATCGGCGTAACCGGCGCCGTCCTCCAGATGTTCAGCCACGGCGTGATGACGGCCCTCGTCTTCCTCCTGATCGGCGCCCTCTACGACCAGGCCCACACTCGCGACCTGAAAGACTTTGGCGGCATCACGAGGGTCATGCCCGTCTGGGTGGTCTTCTACACGGTCGCCGGGCTGGCTAATGTCGGACTGCCGGGGCTCTCGGGGTTCACGGCCGAATTTCACATCTTCGTCGGCGTCTTCCGCGCCTACCCTGTTTTCGGCGGGCTTGCCATCTTCGCAGCCGCACTGGCAGCAGCCTACATGCTGCGCATGTTCGCAATAGTCTTCTTCGGCCCGTTCAATATTCGCTGGAAAGACCTCAAAGACCTGACCCCGCTGGAGACGATGGCCGGCGGTCTGCTGATCGGCTCGATCGTCCTCATGGGCGTCTGGTGGGCGCCGTTTACGGACCGCATCGGCCACACCGTTGCAGCGATCCCGGGGGTCATCGGCTAGCATGCGCGATTACACGATCTTCATCCCCGAATACATCGCCGCTGGCTGGGCGATCCTCGTCATCGCTGTCGAGCTTTTTTTCCCGCGCGTTCGCCGGGATTACCTGGCCTACCTTACCGCCCTCGGCGCGCTGGTCTGGGGCATCTCCGCCTTCTTCTTCATCGGTAAGACGCCGCAGTCCTTCCAGGGCCTGATCCAGTCCGATAACTTCACGACCTACTTCCGGCTGCTCGCCGCGGGCATCGTGGCCGCCGTTTCGATCATGTCCGCAGGCTATATGCGCACCAAAACGAAGACGGCGGCGGAGTACTACGGACTGCTCCTCATCGCGGGCTGCGCGACGGTCTACATGGCGGCCGCGCGCGAACTGATCACCGCCTACATCTCGCTCGAACTGCTCAGCTTCTGCCTCTACATTCTGGTCGGGTATTTGAAGCGCGATGCGCGAAGTAGCGAAGCGGCGCTGAAGTACATCCTCCTCGGCGCGTTCTCCAGCGCGATGTTCCTCTATGGCATGAGCCTGCTGTATGGCATCACCGGTACAACGAGCTACGACGGCATCGCCGTAGCCCTGGCGGATCGCGGGGATAGCACGAACGCTGGCGTCGTGGTCGCCTTTGTCCTCATCCTTGCCGGGGTGGGCTTCAAAGTATCGGCTGCGCCGTTCCACATGTGGGCGCCAGATGCCTACGAAGGCGCGCCGATGCCGATCACCGCCTTCCTCTCAACGCTCTCGAAGGCGGCCGGTTTCGCGCTCATTCTGCGCCTCTTCAGCGTCGCCCTCGTGGTCGATGCGGTGGAGTGGCGCTGGGCCTTCGCCACGCTGGCAGCGATTACTATGACGGCCGGAAACCTGCTCGCCATCCAGCAATCGAACCTCCAGCGGCTCATCGCATACAGCTCCATCGGCCAGGTGGGCTACATGCTGATCACGATCGCCGCCATCGGCTACGGCGACTCGCAGGTTGGTCTCAACGCCACCAGCGGCCTGCTGATCCACATCATTGGCTACGTGCTCTCCACGCTGGCACTCTTCACGGCGCTCACCGCGTACCACAACAAGACGGGCAAGGACACCGTTGAAGGCCTCCGAGGTCTGGCCGAAACGCAGCCGTTCCTCGCTCTCGTCATCACCGTCTCGCTCTTCTCGTTCGCTGGACTGCCGTTCTTCGCGGGCTTCGCCACCAAGCTCTTCCTCTTCCAGGGCGCCACCACGGATGAGCTGCTCTGGCTCGTCGGTCTGGCGGTCCTCAACAGCTTCATCAGCCTCTATTACTACCTGATGATCATTCGCCAAATGTTCCTCTTCGATCCCGCGCCAGGCACGGTGAAGTTCAAGATCAGCCCGGTCATGTGGGTCCTCGGTGCGGGCCTGATGCTCGGCGTGCTTTTCATCGGCGTCTACCCAGGCCCCGCCTTCAAAGCAGCCGAGAACGCCGCAAAGCCGCTCTTCGAGCAGGTCGAACCGTCAGGCGCAGCGCGCGTCCCGTAGTCTCCGGTGATGCGGCACGGGGACCGGCTAAGGGCAAATGCCCAGCGAGTTCAATGCCCTGGCAAACACAGCGGCTCGAGCGCTCAAGTCGGCGGTACCGGGAAAGTCACCGGCCAGCCTGCCCAAGCATCCGATTAGACACTAATTCCAGGACGGAAGTCGGCGGCCTCGTGGGTACGGAGGTGGCTGTTCCTCCGCGCCCTCATCATCTGCACCGAAGACTTGGTCGGCCCCCTCCGTTCGATGCGAAATGCGCAGCCGCCGGCAACGGCAGCTCACCACCAGGGTGGCAGCGCCAAAAGCGAATCGGATTGGCAGTGGGCATGAGGGGAGTGTAGCGGGAAGGCCAGGAGCCTCGCGAAGACGCCAGGGCTTTCAGCTGCGCGGTTGACCTGGCGAGATGCCGAGTCCCCGCCCCTCAGTCCTCGATGTACACCGGGACGAGCTCGGGGATGAGGGCGTAGGGCTCGAAGCGCGGGCGTGGCTGGAACCGCGGGTGCTGGATGACAACGAATGCGAGCGCCGAGAGCACGCCTATCGCGGCCAGAGTCGGCCGGGCGCCGGCGTACTGCGCGCCAATTCCCATCAGCAGCAGCGGCAGCACCACGAGCGATTCGGTGAGCGTGCTCTGCACAGCGAAGACGCGCGCCTGCTGGCCGAGTGGAGCCGTCTCCGTCAGAGCCACGCGCGCGGCCACCTGGCTCAGGCTCAGGCAGAGCCCAATCAGGAAGGCCACCGGCAGGGCGACCACGAAGGTTGTGTTCATCGAAACGTGGAGGTCCACGAGGACTTGGAATCGACTGTATTCGTACACCGCGCGAAGGCCGTAATCGAGCGCCGCGAGCGCGAAGACGCCGACCGTGAGCCCAAGCAAACTAGCGCGCATGAACCAGGCCGCCCGAGCCTTCGTAACAGCGGGAGCGGACCACGCGAGCCCTGCCGCCATGCCCGCAATGCCCGGCAGCAACAGGTAGACGAGCGCCGATCGCCCAAGCCCGATGTCCTGGCTGAGATAGAGCGGGAGGGCGACGATGATGCCCTGTGAGACCATCGCTTTCACGGCGAGGACGGTCACCGCGTCGCGGGCCAGTGCTTCGCCGCGGAAGAAGCGGACGGTGTCCTTGAAGCTGAAGGCGCAGCGCGCGGGCAACGCCTGCGCAGCCGCGGTGTTCCGCAAGCGGGCGGCGAGCACGAGCGTAATTACGGAAAGGGCGAGGAATCCAACCGCTGCGCCAACAAGCATGGCGTTCACGCCACCCAGCCACCAGAGTGCTGGGGCGATGACCGCGAAGCCAATCCCCTGTCCGGCGTACTGCAGCGCAACGAGCAACGAGTGCGCCTGGCCCGGCCGGTCCTGTCGCAACGTGCGGACGAGCGCCATTTCGGCGGGCGAAAAAATCTGCGAGACGGCGGAATAGGCAAAAGCGATCACCCAGATGACGCTTGGCCCGTGCAAGAAAAGCGCCGCGAGCGCCACCACCGAAAAGCGCAGTGTGGCTCCGAGGGCGAGCCCGCGCGCTGGACCGATGCGGTCCACAATGGCCCCGCCCAGCAGCCCGAAGACGATCGCGGGGACGAGCATGGCTACGAAGATGCTGCTCAAGCCAATGGCCGCATGAGAACTGGTTCCCGCAAGGACGAAGAGTGCCGCCAGCAGCAGGTTCTGCGCTAATTGCGCGACCAGCCTGGTGCCGTAGTAAAGCGTGCGTTCAAAGGTCAGGCTGCGATCCGAATCCACCACCAAGACTAGTGCCACCTCATCCTCATGTACGGCCGAAAACGGCGCGCGGACCAGTGCGCCGCTGTGAATAGCAAGGGAACGTTAGGTCGCTCTCGGACTCGCACGGTTCGGCGAACCTCGTCCTCCCCTAAGCTATCAGCTTTCCACCCCCGCGTGTGAAGTAATTCACGAACATTTACCGTGGCTTGGGCAAGATCAGGGGAATCCCCAGTAAAGGCAAAGTGCTTAGTCAACCGCTACGCAGAGGGACGCGGGGCCTGGCCTGGCGCTAAGCATTTAGCACCAAGCACTACGCGCCGCAGCGCGCTTACACTACGCGCATGGATTTTGAGCTTTCGGAAGAGAACCGCCTTATAAAGGACACCGCCCGGCGCATCGCCAAGGATGTGGTGGCCCCGCGGGCCAAGGAGCTGGACGAAACCGGCGAGTACCCCCACGACTACTTCGAAGCGTTTAAGAAGGCTGGCCTGCTGGGCATGGCCATCCCCGAATCGATGGGCGGCACGGGCAACGGCATCCTCCCGCTCTGCCTGGCGATTGAAGAAGTGGCGAAGTACGAATGCGGCGCCGGCCTGATGCTCGTGCTCACCGGCCTGCCGAATCGGCCGATCATGTTCGGCGGCACGTCCGAGCAGCAGCAGCGCTACCTGCCGGACGCCG
Organism: Tepidiformales bacterium; assembly: GCA_038323265.1. Lineage (GTDB taxonomy): Bacteria > Chloroflexota > Dehalococcoidia > Tepidiformales > Tepidiformaceae > PNKC01. The sequence goes on along the minus strand of JBBQGT010000001.1, from coordinate 47,817 downwards.
CCAACGGCGTCACGAAGGGCGCGTTCTGCCTGACCGAGCCGGACCACGGCTCGGACGCCGCCAACCTCGAGACACGAGCTGTGCGTGATGGCGACGACTACGTCATCAACGGCAACAAGGTCTACATCTCCGGCGGCACAGTCGCGGACTTCCTCACGGTACTCGCGCGTACCGGTGGGCCGGGCGCCAAGGGCATCAGCGCCTTCGTCATCGACGCCCACGCGCCCGGTGTTCATATCGACCGTACGGACGACAAGATGGGCGTGCGCAGCGTGCCGACCGCCCACTTCAGCTTCTCGGATGTGCGCGTACCCGCAGAAAACCTCCTCGGCCTGAGCGAAGGCGCGGGCTTCAATCACGCCATGTTGACGCTCAACAGCCTGCGCCCGACGGTCGGCGCGCGGGGCGTAGGCCTGGCCGAAGGGGCCGCCGGTTATGCCCTCGAGTGGGCGCGCGAACGCAAAGCCTTCGGCAACTCAATCGTCGATTTCCAGGCGATTCAATTCATGTTCGCGGACATGGCGATCCAAATCGAAGCGGCCCGCAACCTCGTCTACAAGGCGGCGTGGCTGGTGGACCAGGGCAAGTTCGGCAAGGAGTACGCGCATAACCTTTCGATCGCCAAGGCGTACGCCACCGAGATGGCCAACCGCGTGGCCTTCGATGCCCTCCAGGTGCTCGGCGCCCAGGGCTACATGAAGGACCATCCGCTCGAACGCCACTACCGCGACGCCCGCCAGTTGATGATCGTTGAGGGCTCGAGCCAGGTCCAGCGCGTCGTCATCAGCCGGGCGATGCTGGACCGCGCGCTCGTCTACGGCTAGGGTCGGACGAATGACCCCGGGTACCAGGGAAGCGCCATTTCGGCGCGCCAGCGCGCGGGTACTGCTCCTTGACCCGGACGCGAGACTGCTGCTCTTTCGCCTGTCTTTCGTGGATGCTCAGACCGGCCTCCCTGTCTGGTTTCCGCCGGGCGGCGGCGCGGAGCCGGGCGAATCACCCGAAGAAGCGGCGCGGCGCGAAATCATCGAAGAGACCGGGATGACGGACGTCGTCTTTGGCCCCTGGGTGTGGCTTCGCGAATACACCGGCGTCTGGCTGGGCTCGGAACGGCGCGGCGAATGGTTCCACGCTGACGAGCGCTACCAGCTGGCCCGCGCCTCCGGCAGCGAAATCAGCCGGGCCGGATGGACGGAGGCCGAACTGGCCGACATCGCCGAGCACCGTTGGTGGAACGCCGCCGAAATCGCCGCCTCACCTGACGTTTTCGTCCGCGCGCCCTGGCCACCCTGCTCCCGCCGCTGTTGGCCGGGCAGCTGCCGCCAGAGCCGCTGCGCGTGGAGTAGCGCGGATGTTGAAGCGGAGGACGTCGCTACCAGATGACGGCTACGGTAGTCGGCGAGTCGCCGGCCGCTGCTGACACCATCACGCTCTCTGGCTACGGCGCGGGCTCTCCGTATTTGATAATCCGTGCGACCGCCTTGCCGTCCCGCAAGATCAGCACTTCCTCGCCGCGCTCGGCTGCCGCCACCAGCTCCGAGAGGCGCATCTTTGCAACATCAACGGTCACGATCGTCATAGGCCCAGCATACCAAACGCTGCCAGCCCTGGGCGCTGCGTCACGTCTCCGCTAGCCGCGCCGCGCGGCGCGAGACGTAGTCCGCGTCTTCGGGCACGTTCCAGAGGCTCCACTCGTTGTTTTCATACTCGGTGCGGCCGATGCCCCACTGCTTGAATCGCAGTCGGCGACGTTCCACGAGTGCGCGCTGTACGTTCCACGGCAGTTCGGCCAACGGCGCGGCAGGCAGCGGGGCATGGCCCGCTTGCCCGTCAGGTTGGGCGGATAGTTAACAATGTTGCATCTTTATGTCTGTAAAATCGGGGAGTCGGGAGGCCATGACGGGGTTAACCCCTTGGCCTCTCCCCAGTTCGGCGCCACGCCCTCGCGCACTGGCCGAGTGAGCAGTCTGGGACACCCGTATACTCCCCGCACACCCCGCCCGGAGTTTCGCCATGCCCACAGCCGCCCCCGATTGGGACGCCGTCCACAACGAAGCGATCGACCTGCTCTGCCAGTTCCTGCGCATCGATACTTCGAACCCGCCGGGCAACGAGCGCCTGGCCTGCGATTTCATCGGCGCGATCCTCGAGCGCGAAGGCATCCCCTACGAACTGTTCGATGCCGGCGACGATCGCCTCTCGCTGCGCGCGGTGCTCCCCGGCGATGGCAGCAAGCAACCCTTTATGCTCCTCAACCACACCGACGTCGTGCCCGTGCAGCGCGAGTTCTGGGACGAAGGGCCGTTCTCCGGTCTGATCAAAGACGGGCATATCTGGGGCCGCGGCGCACTCGATATGAAGGGCCTCGGGATCGTCCAGTTGGTCACCTTCCTCAACCTCAAGCGGCTGGCCGTGCCGCTCGCGCGCGACGTGATCTTCTTCGCCATGGCGGACGAAGAGGCCGGCTCGGAGTTCGGCGTGCGCTGGCTTGAACGCAACCACCCGGAGTCGTTGGACGCCGAGTTTGTGATAAACGAAGGAGGCGGCGGCACCACCGAACTGTTCGGCGTGGAGCGCCCGGTCTACAACATCGCGGTGGCCGAAAAGGGGCCAGTCTGGCTGCGCCTTGTGGCCGAAGGGACACCGGGCCACGGCTCCGTTCCCCACAGCGATAACGCAGTCGACCGCTTGACCCGCGCGCTCGGCGCTATCCAGGCCTGGCAACGGCCGCTGGCCGTCTCCGAAGGGCTACAGGAGTACTTCAACCGCCTCGCGCGCGCCGGCGTCTACCGGGGTGACTCCTCGCCGCGCGGCCTCGAACAATCAGCCGCGAACGACCCGCGGGTGCGCGCCCTGCTTTCGAACACGATCAGCGCCACGGGTCTGACTGCCGGCGTGAAGGTCAATGTCATCCCGGCCTTTGCCGAAGCGACGCTCGATTGCCGCCTGCTGCCAGGCGTCCAGCCCGAAGCCTTCATCGCCGAGTTGACAGCAGTTATTGACGACGCCAGGGTGCGCATCGAGCGCATCCACACCGGCTGGTCCGAGACGAACAGCTTCGATACCGAACTCTTCCGCACCATCGAAGACGTCATCCATGACCACATGGAGGAGGCCGTCGTGGTGCCCGGCATGACCGTCGGGTTCACCGATAGCAGCACGCTGCGCAACCGCGGGCAGATCTCGTACGGCTTTTCGGGCGGGCTGACCACGCCGGACGTGGGTCGCACGATTCACGGCCACAACGAACGCGTGAGCATCGAAAGCCTGCGGATAAACTGCGAAATGGTCTGGGAAGTAACTCGCCGGATGTGCGAACGAGCCTAGTCTTCGTTCATCTCAGGCCGAACGGCGCGGCGGTTCCACGCGGCGCTGGCGCAATACCCAGACAACTCCGCCATCCGGCGTGGCGCGCGAAACCCAGAGCGCGTCCAGCTCGCGGCGCAACGTCCGGATGTTCTGCGTGTCTCGTTCAACCTGCGCGCCAAAAGCGGCCGTACGCTCAGCAAGGGAAACGACCTGGGGGTCACCAGCGAGATCCATGCCTAAGTCTTCGACCGTCGGCATGCGTGGCTGAAGAGCGCGCCACCGCTTGTCCGCCAGTTCGCGACCTGCTTCGCCGGGTGCGGTGCAAGGCGCTCGAAACACACTCGCCCTTGCAGCACCCGTCCACCGGCCCTTTAATCATTCGCATGACACGCCAACTGATCTCGTCCGGTGGGCCGTGGGAGTCCGTTGTCGGCTACTCGCGGGCGGTGCGCGAAGGCAACCACGTGTTCGTCGCAGGCACCACGGCGGCCAACCCCGATGGCAGCATCGCCGGCGGCGATGACCCCTACCTACAGGCGAGGCGCTGCTTCGAAATCATCGCCGAAGCACTGGCCGAGGCCGGCGCGAACATGGCCGACGTCGTCCGCACCCGCATGTTCGTCACCGACATCGCCAATTGGCAGGAGTTCGGTCGCGCCCACGGTGAGCACTTTAGCGAGATCCGCCCGGCAGCCACCATGGTGCAAGTAGTCGCCCTCATCGAACCCGCAATCCTGATTGAAATCGAAGTGGACGCCGTCATTCGCGGCTAGGCGTCAGGCCGCTTCGCTGAGGCAACCAACCACAACCAGCACACCGCTGTTGCGAGCTGTCGTCCGGCCACCTTCCCTCTCAAACCCCCCGCTCTGTGGTTCAAAACCGCCGCCAGTCCTACGCTGTCCCGCATGGGTGCTTTAACCGGTAAAACGGCTCTGATCTTTGGCGTAGCCAACGACCACTCGATCGCCTGGGGGATAGCCAAGGCGTTTCACGCTGAAGGCGCGAAGCTCGGCTTCTCCTACGGCGTGCCAACCCTCGAAAAGCGCGTGCGTCCCCTCGCCGAAAGCGTCGGCGCTAGCTTCATCGAAATGTGTGACGTGACCAAAGACGAAGAGATTGAGGGCGTCTTTGCGAAGGCCAAAGCGGAATTCGGCACGATCGACATCCTCGTGCACGCCATCGCCTATGCGAACCGCGAAGACCTCGCCGGGCGCTTTGTGGACACCAGCCGCGCCGGCTTTGCCCTGGCCCACGATATCTCGGTCTACTCCCTGGTGGCCCTCGCACGAGCGGCACGGCCGCTGATGCCGAACGGCGGCAGCATCCTCACGCTCACCTACTACGGCGCCGAAAAGGTGGTCCCCAAGTACAACGTTATGGGCGTCGCCAAGGCCTCACTGGAAGCAGCCATGCGCTACCTCGCAAGCGACCTTGGTCCGGAGGGCATTCGCGTCAACGCAATCAGCGCGGGGCCAATCCGCACCCTCGCCGCCAGCGGCATCAGCGGCTTCCGCGATTACCAGCGCACCTTCGCCAGCCAGGCCCCTCTGCGCAAGAACGTGACGATCGACGACGTGGGCGGGACGGCCGCCTTCCTCAGCAGCGACGCCGCCCGCGGTATCACCGGCGAAGTGCTTTACGTGGACAGCGGCTACAACATCATGGGGATGCAGCTGCCAGACGAGTCCTGAGTCTGAGTCCTGAGACTTTCGCGCTACGCCTGGAACCGGTAACCCACGCCCCGGACGGTAGCCATCCGCCCCCAGTGACGGTGCGTGCTATGCGTTGATCGACGCTACGGCACGTAAGCGCTGCCTTTGCAGTCCGCGTTACCGACGGCTGCCTTCCGCAGCCGGGCTTCTGTCTCCACCGGGAGTTGAGCAGTGTTTATCACTAGTGAATCGATCCCTTCAAGCCCTCGTCCCTCCCCCAGGGCTTTGGCGGTTGCGTTGAGATCCGTGACAACTTTCGTGTGGTAGTCCCTCAAGTCCGCCGGAGGAGTGATTTTGGCGATCGCCTTGGCATAGCTGTCGAAAGGTCCCACAACGACCTTGATGAGTTCGGTCCCGCTCTCGTACTTGATGGAGTTAACCTTGTCCATCGCCGCATTGAAATCTTTGATCGCTGCGCACATTCCGGAGACGTACTTCTTGTCGGCGTCGGACGGGCCATTCGCGGTCGAGCCGTTCGCGGTCGAGCCACCCCCGCTCGGGGCAACTGTGGCGGTGCTTGTTCCCGGGTTACCACCAGCGTCCTTGTTGCCATCGTCACCGCCGCAGCCCGCTAAACCAACGGCAAGCGCTCCTGCGACCCCAACTAAAGTGACCCAGCGCACGACTCTTGCTTTCACTGAAGCACCCCTTCCTTTGGAACTCCGCATCAAGGGAGCGTCGCCAGTATGGCCAGTCCGAGGCTATGCGCTTGCCGCCCAAAAAGAAGTCTCGAACGCGCAGGGCGGGGTTTGTGCGGCCGATTACACGTTCAAAGCGTCCGCCGCCGCCGCCAGTTGCCCGAAAGTTTCGGGCGAGAGTAGTTCCAGCGCGGGCACAAACAGGTCTTCCTCTTCGTCGCCGAAGTGGCCCTCAAGGATCCATGCCTGGCGCTTCGCGCCGTCGAGGAACTCGGCCAGGACGGCCGCCGTCGGCGCGCCCGAGCCAGCGCGCGCGAGGCTCCCGGCCAGCGCCTCGGCCGCGCCTTCCACTTCTTCGTGCGAATGATCCAGCGCGGCGAGCGTGCGCTCGATGTTCGCTTTACGCAGGCGTACCTCATCGTGCTGTTCGACCATTTCGTAGACGACTTTGTCAATCTCCGTCGCCAGCCCGCGAAGAGCCGGGAAGAGCACATCCTCTTCTTTGGCGATGTGCACCACGAGGTCTTCAGCGAGGTAGGCGGCGAGGTCCCGAACGCTCTCCAGGGCCGCTCCAGCGAGCGCTGCATCGCCCTCCGCGCCAAGCCCAGCCAGGATCGCCTCGATGGTGTCGGCAATCAACTCGAGGATTTCAACGTGGTCGCGCATCAGCCCGGCAAGGGGCTCGACATCCGTCTCGAAGTCATCGCGCGTGGCCACCAGCGCGTCAGCCTGCCGCGAACGTGCCGGGCCGCGCTTCGCCAGCGGCCTTCGGCACACGCACCGGTTCGATCGCGGCAGTCGCGCGGGTCAATATTGCGAACGCCGTCTGGAGCCGCGCCGCGAATTCGTCCACCATCTGGCGGTCCGCCCACGATGAGGTGACGCCGATACGCAACGAGCCGCGATAACGCACAGCCGCCACGCTCACCGATTGCGAGCCGAAAAGCGGCACCAGCGGGTAGATCTCGCTCAGCTCAGCTCCGCCCAGCGTGAACGGGCGCGCGGGGCCGGGGACGTTGGTGACCAGGATTCCATAGGAGTGCAGCGTGCTCGAAAGCCAGTGCAGCAACTTCTGGCTGCGTTGGCCGGTCCAGGCCGTCAGTTCGGTCAGCACTTCGTATCCTTCGGCATCACCGCGGCGCTTCTGGATGGCCGTGTGGCGGCGGATGCGGCGTACCGTTCGCCCTGGATCTCGGTCGCGCATCTCCAACGGAGTGAGCAGCAGCCCGATCCGGTTGCCGAGGGCGTAACGCTGGGCGCGCGTGCGGAACGAAACCGGAACGGCGGCGCGCAGCTTCAGCGGCAGGAAGCGATGATGCGTGCCCATCTCCGAAAGCGCCTGCGCCACCGCTGCAAGGACGAGGTCGTTCGGACTGCCGCCAAGGCGCTTGCGGGCGAGTCGCAACGGGCGCTCTTCGACGCTGAACCAGGCGACTGTGCGCTCGCCTTCGTTGCGGCTGCGGAGGCCAGTCTTCGGCCCCGGCGTAAGCAGCCGAACGCTCGTGCGGACAAGCGCCACACCGCGCCGCACGAACCGCCGGAAGCGGCGCTTGTTGGTCGCCAGCCGCACAGCCTTGAGCGTCAGAAGAGCGGGGAGTTCGACCCAGCGCGCCAGCTCGGCGGCCTTCATCTGGGAATCGGAACGAAGCGGCCCGAAGTTGAGCGGCACGGGCGAGCCCGCACCCTCGCGCGGGTCCAGGAGGAGGGTGATCAGGTCCATGCCGGCGATGCCATCGACCAACGAGTGATGTGCGAGAAAGATGACCGCGAAGCTCTCGCCGTCACCCACGCCCGGCACGATGACCAGCTTCCAGAGCGGCTTCGATCGGTCGAGGTGCTTGGCCATCGCCGCTTCAGCGATGCTGCGCACGTCCACTTCGCTTGCCACAGGTTCGTGCAGTTCCACCTGGCCGGACCAATCGAGAGCCGGTTCGCGCACCCAGACCGGCCAGCCGCTGATCGGCGCGCGTGCGAGGCGCTGGTCCATACCCGGTACCGCTTTCGCCCGCTCGAGCAGTGTGGCGACGAGGCGCCCCGAATCGAACGCGCCAGCGGCATCGCGCCAGCCATCACTGGAGACGAACGCCACCGCACCGATATGCATCGGTCGGCCCTCGCCTTCGAATGAAAGGAAGGCGGCGTCCTGGCCGGACAGGCGGCGATAAGCGCGGCGGGCGGTGGAGAGAGCGATGGGCATCCCTTCCAAGATAGTCGACGTCCGGTTACGACCAGCCCTGCGCGCTTACTAAGGGAAGTGCGTGGGGTACGAAGAATCTGGCGGCCACAGCCACCACCCAACACCCAACCGCGCTACCCTAGAACCCATGCTCCCTCGCGCTGTCTTCTTTGACATGGACGACACCCTGCTCAACACCTCCGGCGGAGTGGATGCCTCATGGGAGGCCGTCTGCGAGGAGTTCTCCCCCACCCTCGGCTGCGAATCCGCTACGCTCCGCGCCACCATTCGCACCGAGATGCAGCGCTTCTGGAGCGATGAGGCCGCGGTCGAACGCGAATGGCGCACCCGCCTGGAAGAAGCGCGCACGCACGTCATCGGCATCGCCCTTGCCCAGCATGGCCTCGATCTCGGCCGCGCGCCCCACCTCTCACAACGCTACTGGGAGGAGAACAGTTCGCGCATGCGGCTCTTCGATGACTCCCTCGAAACGCTCACCAGCCTGCGCGCCGCCGGCCTGAAGATCGGTCTCATCACCAACGGTCCGGCCACCATGCAACGCTGGAAGATCGGCCAGTTCGCCCTCGAATCGCACTTCGACGTGATGGTCATCGAGGGCGAATTCGGCCACGGCAAACCCTCGCCCAAAGTGTTCCAACACGCCCTCCAGGTGGTTGGGGTCGATCCCCAGGAGGCGTGGCACGTCGGCGACAACCTCTACGCCGACATTGCAGGCGCCCAGGCGGCCGGCATCCACGCCGCCTGGATCCACCGCGACCGCCTGGAAATGGGCGAAACCCCGAAAGCCATCCCGGATCGCGTCATCGCCCACCTCGACGAACTCCGCGCCGCCCTCGGCGTCTAGAGCTGCCCGGTTCCAGTGCAGGCCGGCGGCAGTGGTGTGACCCCGGCCATAACCCTAGAGTGCGAGCATGGACCGCCCACCTGAACTGCTAGGGACACAGCTTTTCGACCTCACCGGCCGCGTGGCGGTGGTTACAGGCGCGGGCCGCGGACTGGGCAGGACAATCGCCCTTGCGATGGCCGCCGCTGGCGCCGATATCGTCGCCGCAGCCCGCACCCGTTCGGAAATCGATGCGTTGGTTCCCGAGATCGCCGCCCTTGGGCGCCGAGCCGTCGCCGTCACCTGTGATGTCACGAACGAGTCCTCCTGCGAAGCGCTATTTACAGACGCGATGAGCGCCCTCGGCCACATCGACATCCTCGTCAACAACGCCGGCATCAACATCCGCAAGCCAGTGCTGGACCTCACTCTTGCCGAGTTCAAGGCCGTCCTCGAAACGAACCTGAGCGGCTATTTTCTTTGCGCGAAGGCCGCCGGGCGCCACATGGTCGCTCAAGGCTCCGGCAAGCTGATCAACGTCTCAAGCATCATGGGCCAGGTTGCCTTGCCGTCCCAGGCCGCCTACGCCAGCTCCAAGGGGGCGATCGAGCAGCTCACCAAAGTCCTTGCCCTTGAATGGGCCACCGCCAACGTCCAGGTCAACGCCCTTGCTCCCACTTACTTCGAAACAGATCTCACCCGCCCGCTCTTTGAAGACGAAGAGCGCCACGATTTCATCGTCGAACGGACGCCGATGGGCCGCTGGGGCCAACCGCACGAACTGGCTGGCGCAGCGATATTCCTCGCCAGCCGTGCGAGCGACTTCATCACCGGCCACACGCTCGTAGTCGATGGCGGCTGGACCGCCTGGTAGTGCCGCCCGGCTCTCCCTCTTCCGACTGTCACGTCTCTGCAACGCGGACGACGCTCCTGCTACAACGACCGCGTCCCTCCCCTACTACGCTTCTCCAGCGGAGGACCCGCGACAACACTGATTGAGGTTAGCCGCGATGCCCGACCGTCCCGCTAAAGCAAAAGCCCCTGCTGGCTCAAGCCAGCCTGCGAACGAGAAGCTGGCCGCTCTCGAGCCTTTCCGCAGCCACCCTGAGGACAGCGTGCTGACCACCGACCAGGGCGTCCGCATCCCACAGACGGACGATTCCCTGCGCGCGGGCCAGCGGGGTCCATCACTCCTCGAAGACTTCCACCTGCGCGAGAAGATCACCCGCTTCGACCACGAACGCATTCCAGAACGCGTGGTCCACGCTCGCGGGAGCGGCGCGCATGGCTTCTTCCAGGTCTACCGGCCGCTGGCGGAGTACACCGCCGCGGCATTTCTTCAGGATCCGGAAGTACAGACGCCGGTTTTCGTGCGGTTCTCGACGGTCGTCGGATCGCGCGGCTCGGCCGATACGGTTCGAGACGTCCGCGGGTGGGCCACGAAGTTCTACACCTCGGCCGGGAACTTCGACCTCGTTGGCAACAATATGCCGGTCTTCTTCATCCAGGACGGCATCAAATTTCCGGATCTCGTGCATGCCGTGAAGCCCGAAGCAGACTCGGAAATGCCCCAGGCCGCGTCAGCCCACGACACCTTCTATGACTTCGTTTCGCTCGCTCCAGAAACTGCCCACCATCTGATGTGGCTGATGTCCGACCGCGGCATCCCGCGGAGCTTCGCCACCATGGAAGGCTTCGGCGTACACACCTTCCGGCTGGTAACGGCCGAAGGGAAAGCGCGGTTCGTGAAATTCCACTGGAAGCCGCTCGCCGGCACGCACTCACTCGTCTGGGACGAGGCCCAAAAGCTCGCAGGCCTGGACTCCGACTTTCACCGCCGCACCATGTGGGAATCCATCGAAGCCGGTGCCTTCCCAGAGTACGAACTCGGCCTGCAAATCTTCGACCAGGAACAGGCCGACGCGTTTCCCTTCGACATCCTTGACGCCACGAAACTCGTCCCTGAAGAACTTGTGCCGGTCGAACGCGTCGGCAAGATGACCCTCAACCGCAACCCCGACAATTTCTTCGCGGAAACTGAGCAGGTCGCCTTCCACATCGGCAACCTAGTGCCGGGGATCGATGTCACGAACGATCCGTTGCTCCAGGCACGACTCTTTTCGTACCTCGACACCCAGTTGACCCGGCTGGGCGGACCGAACTTCCACGAGATCCCGATCAACCGGCCGCTCGCGCCGGTCCACAATCACCAGCAGGACGGGTATCATCGAGACACGTTCAACGTGGGCAAGGCGAACTACCATCCGAACTCGATTGGCGGTGGCTGCCCCGTGCTCGCCACGGGGGAAGACGGCTATGTGCACGTCCCCGAAATGGTCGAGGGCCCCAAAGCGCGCGTCCGCACCGAGGCTTTTCGCGATTTCTTCAGTCAGGCGAGCCTGTTCTTTCACAGCCTCTCCCTCGTCGAGCAGCAGCACCTGACGAACGCCTTGCGCTTTGAATTGGCCAAGGTGGTGCGGCCCGAGATCCGCGAGCGCGTGGTGAACGAAATCCTCGCGAACATCGATCTCGAACTGGCCGCTGCCGTAGCCTCCGCCGTTGGCGTGCCGAAAGTTGCGCGAAGACCAGCGCGCGGCGCAGCCGAGCCCCGCGACCAAGGACTAACCGCCTCCGCAGCCTTGAGCATGGAGAACGGCCCGAAGGACTCGATCAAGGGCAGGCAGGTGGCGGTGCTCGTAGCCGATGGGTTCGCCACGGCAGAATTCGAAGCCGTAAAGGCCGTCCTCCTCGCGGGCGGCGCCACGCCGCTCGTGGTTTCGGCTGCTCTTGGTCCCGTTAAAGGCGTGGGCACCGGCAGCGCCGAGGCCACCAAGACCTTCGCCACCGTGGGCTCAGTGCTTTTCGATGCGGTGTACATCCCGGGTGGCAAGCAGAGTATCGCCGCCCTGCAGTCCGGCGCGGCGGCCATCCAATTCCTGCGCGAAGCTCACGCACACTACAAGCCGATCGGCGGCAGCGCAGAGGGCGCCGACCTCGTGCGGGTCGCAGTGGATCTTGCCGTCGGTTCGCAACCGGCGTCTGCGGGCGGTGACCCGATGGCGGGCGTCGTGCTCGCCGCCAGGGGCGACGCCTCCTTCGCCGAAGAATTCGCTGCAGCCATAGCCAAGCATCGCTTCTGGAGCCGCGATGCAACCCAGCAGATGGGTGGCTCGGCCAAACCATGACCCACTCCCCGCAGCTGCGCGAGGCAAAGTGACCATGGCGAAGCCCTCAGGCAACGAACCAACCTACGACGCCTTCATCGTTGGCGGTGGCCCAGCCGGCCTGAGCGCGGCGCTTCAACTCGCCCGCTCGAACCGCCAGGTTGTGGTGTTCGACAGTGGACAAGGCAGATCGACCTTCCAGCAAGTCACGCACAACTACCTGGGTTTTCCCGGCGGCATCGCGGCTCGTGAGTTCCGCGATATCTCACGGGCCCAGGTTCAGCGCTATCCGGTCGCCTTCATCGACGAAGGCGTCTGCAGCGTCGAGGCGGCCGGGAAACGCTTTAGGGCGGTTTCGGATTCCGGCACCGTAATCCATGCTCGTTGTGCTGTCTTCGCCACCGGCGTGCAGGATCACTTCCCCGAGTTCAAAGACTGGGAATCGTACGTTGGCCGTTCGATTTTCTGGTGCATCGTCTGCGACGGCTACAGCACTCGTGGCAAGCGCCTCGTAATCCTCGGCAACGACGATGAAGCGGCCGTCACCGCCTTGCAGTTCCTCCAGTTCACGCCCAACGTTGTGATGCTCACGAACGAGCTCGCCTGCGAGGTGAGTACCGCCCTCCAAACGCGGCTGAAGGGACATGGCATCACCCTCCTGCGCAAGCGCATGGCGGGCGTCGTTGGCAACGCTGGAGTGCTTATCGCCGTCGAGCTGAGCGATGGCTCCTGCCTGCCTGCCGACTTCCTCTTCAGCCTCCAGGGCAGCGTCCCAAATAGCGACCTGCCGAAGTCACTTGGCGTGAAGACCTCTACGGATGGCTTCATTACTGTCGATGCGGACCAGCAGACGAACGTGCCGGGAGTCTTCGCCGCCGGCGACGTGACGCGCATTCATTCTCACCAGGTAGCAACTGCCGCCCACGAGGGACTTACCGCCGCCTCAGCCGCTCAGCACTTCCTCTACGAGCCGTGGCAGCGAGCGCCGGCCTGACCCTTACGCCCGCCTCGCCCGCTCGATCGTCCCTCCGCCCAGGCACTCTTCACCGGAATAGAACGCGATCGCCTGCCCGGGAGTGAGCGCCCGTTGCCGCCTAGCGAACCGCACAGTCGCCACTTCGCCGTCCGAGGCCAGCAGCGTGGCCGCCGCTGGCTCCGCCTTGTAGCGAGCCTTCGCTTCCAACACCGTCCCCATCGCGGGCGCAGCACCCGCTGTCCAGCGCACTTCACCCACCTCTGCGGTATCCGCAAACAGGTCTTCTTCGGGGCCGATCGTCACGATGTTCCGCGCGGCATCGATGCCCGTCACGTAGCGCGGCTCGCCGACCGCGATGCCCAGCCCCTTGCGCTGCCCAACCGTGTACGCGGCCACCCCGCGATGCTCGGCCACAAGCTCGCCCTCTGTGTCGCGCATCTCCCCGGGCGCCAACTCTGTCCGCTGCTCCACGAACGCGCGGTAGTCGTTCCCCGGCACAAAGCAGATCTCCACGCTGTCTGGCTTCTCCGCCACATCCAGCCCCAGCCGCCGCGCATGCTCGCGGACCTCAACCTTCGTCAAGCCGCCGATGGGCAAAATCAGCCGCGAAAGCTGCTCCTGCTGAAGCATGTACAATACGTACGACTGGTCCTTCGAAAGGTCCACGGCTCGATAAAGCCGTGTGAGTTGTGAATCGGGTGCGGCGGCGGGGAATCGCGAATCGCCAATCGTGAATCGTGAATCGGTGGAATCCTGCATAACGCGCGCATAGTGCCCCGTCGCTACGTACTGCGCTTCGAACGTGGGCAGCCGGTCCAGCAACGCCCGGTATTTGATGTGCTCGTTGCAGCGCACGCATGGATTGGGCGTCCGCCCCGCTGCGTATTCGGCCACGAAGTTATCCACCACCTTCGCCTTGAACTCCTCTTCGAAGTTCATCACGTAGTGGCGGATGCCCAGCTGCCCGGCCACGCGTCGCGCATCGTCCACGTCCTCCACGCTGCAGCACTGCTGATGCCCGCTCAGTTCCTCGGGCCGCTCTTCTGTCCAAAGGCGCATCGTGACCCCGATTACTTCGTACCCCTGCTCCACCAACAGCGCCGCCGCGACGGAGCTATCGACTCCGCCGGACATCCCGACAACAACGCGAGCAGGGGCTTCGGGCACTCAGACTCCAATGGCGGCAGATCCGCAACCATTCGAGTGTAGCCGACGCGCATCACTGGGAAAGCGCGCGAACGCTGGCCCCTCCCTGCCTTGTGCTACCATCGTCCTAACGCCAATTCCTCATAGGCCCGGCAGCACGGGCACTGGAGCACCCTTCCTGGATTCCGAAACCCTCGCCCAACGGGCCGTCGATGTCCTCTCTGACCACCAGGCGCTCGACATCGCCCTCCTCGATATCTCCCGCACCGCCTCCTTCACGGACTACTTCGTTGTCGCCACCGCGCAGTCGCCGTTGCAATTCAACGCCCTTGCCGATTACCTCGAAGAAGCGCTCAAACCGGAAGGCCACGACATCCGCCACCGCGAAGGCTCGCCAAACAGCGGCTGGGTGCTGCTCGATTTCGGCGCCCTCATCGTCCATATCTTTTCGCCTGACCAGCGCGCCTACTACCGCCTCGAAGAACTCTGGGGCCGCACGAGCCCGGTAGTCCGCTTCGCCAATTAGACGATAGGCACGGGCGATAGCCTGGCCTCAGCACTCCTCGCCGCAGCGAGCCGCACTCCGTCGCCGTAGCGAGGCTATGATGCGGGCACTACCAACCGGGGGTGCCCCTTGCAATTCCGCTTCACGCCCGAACAAGAATCGTTCCGAAAGGAAGTCCAGGACTTCCTTAAGGTGAACCTCCCGCCCGAACCGGAAGGCCCGGTGGACGACCGTTTGCGCGGCGAAATGGGCTGGTCGCCGGAATTCTCCCTCAAGCTCGCCGAACGCCGCTGGGTCGCCCTCCCCTGGCCAAAAGAGTACGGCGGGCTCGGCGGCACCGCCATGCAGCAGGTCATCTTCAACGAAGAGATGTCCTACAACCGCGCGCCTATAGGCGCCCACCGCCGCGGCGTCTTCTACGTCGGCCCTATCCTCATCCCCTACGGCACGGACGAACAGAAGAAGAAACACCTCAGCTCCATCACCAGCGGCACCGGCTACTACTGTCAGCTCTTCAGCGAACCGGGCGCAGGCTCGGACCTCGCCTCGCTCCAGACCCGCGCCGTCCGCGATGGCGATGACTACCTCGTCTCCGGCCAGAAGATCTGGACCTCCGATGGCCATCGCGCAGACTTCGGCTGGCTTGTCGCTCGCACGGACCCCAACGCGCCGAAGCACAAAGGCATCAGCACCTTCATCCTCGATATGAAGGCCCCCGGCGTGACCGTCCGTCCATTGGTCAACATGGCCGGCAGCCACAGCTTCAACGAGGTCTTTTTCGATAACGTGCGCGTCCCGAAGGAGAACATGGTGGGCGAAGAGAACCGCGGTTGGTACCACGCTGCCGCCACGCTCGATTTCGAACGCTCGAGCATCGCCGTCTTTGCTGGCACCCGCCGCTTCCTCGATGACCTTGCGGCCGTCGTCCGCGAACGGCCCAACCGCAGTCTGCAGACCCGCCACAACCTCGCCGACCTCTACACCACCGTGCTCGTCGGTTCGATGCTTTCCTACTCGATAGCCTCAATGCAGGAGGTTGGCCGTGTGCCGAACAAAGAAGCGTCGGCCGCCAAGCTGCTCAGCTCTGAGTTGCGCCAGAACGCCAGCGTGGCCGCTATCAAAGCGCTCGGCCTCGAGGGCCAGGTGCAAGAAGGTCCCGGCGCCGTCCGCCACGGCCGCTACACCCGCGACTACCTTGCCAACGTCTCAGCCACCATCGCCGGCGGCACCTCCGAAATCCAGCGCAACGTCATCGCCACCCGCGGCCTCGGCCTGCCAAGGGGCTGAGCGGCGGGCGGCGCGGCGCGCTCGCAGAAGGCAACCGTGCTGGCGGTTCTCGACAAGGCTGGGCAGGCCCCGAGCGGGCTTCGTCGATCGTGACGGTTAATCGCCAGCCGTAAATTGTTTATTGACAGCCCTCTCGCCACCGGCGTACGTTCCCTCTGATGGGTGTTCAATTCGGCATCCCACAACCCGTGACGACGGCGCTTACATGCGCCGTCGTTTGTGCTTCTCAGCGTTCATGTTTTTGGAGGGTTAGCAGATCATGCAGTCGAGCTTGATCGGCAAAGTCGAAAAGGCAAAGGCCTACGCGGGCGAGCGTCATCGTATGCAGATAGATGGCCTCCATGTCGCTTTCCACGGCGAAAACAGCGACCACGAAGTAGCTCTGCGCGATGGCGCGTGGCACTGCAACTGCGGCTTCTTCAGCGAATGGGCCACATGCAGCCACACCATGGCCCTCGAACGCGTCCTCGTGGGCATGGTGCCCTCCCAGGAAACCGAACTGGCGACCGCCGTCTAAGCCCGAATCGCCGCACAACGTTGGTAGCGGACGCCGCCGCGGCATGCCCGGCCGGGAGGCCTCCGGCGTAACCGGTCCTTCACCGATCGTAGACCGATTCTCTCGGAATTCTTACGCGGTTAAGCCTGCGCAAACCCTTACACCGCCCGATAGAGCGGTGCTAGGATGCCCACGTAACCGCAGGAGGTGCCGGGCATGTCCGGACTGGGATTCAGCTGGCCAGCGTTCATGGTCTACGTCGCGGCCCTTACTTTTATGGTCCTCGGCGGCTTCTGGGGTCTCTTCGAAAGCCACCACCCGGCTTTCCTCGCGCCCATCCTCTTGGGCCTCTTCTTCTTCTATCTCTGCTGGGAAGCCGTAGTCGAAACCGAAGCGCCCCCGCCCAAAAGCCGCGGCAAGGGCTAAGCGCGAGCAACGCAACCGAGTGGGCCGGCCGAAATGCCGGCCATTTCCATCTGCCCACGGCCCTACACCTTGCCCGCCGGCTCCACCCCCAGCAGGATCTGTCCGATCGACTGGTAGTGCTTCTGCTGCACCGAAATGTTCTGCAGCACGGCGTGGATATCGCGCCAACAGAGCCCAATGACCGAATCCTCCGGCAGGGTCGAACTTCCGGACGCGGGGTGCACCAGGTTAGCCGATTCACCAACCCCGGCGCCAGGTCCCACCTCTTCCCGCCTAGTTCCGCGCGCGCCCCAGCTTCACTTCGAGCCGCGCCGCCCGCACCGCTAGCGATTCGGCGCTCGTTTCGCTCGCTGTCGGCCCCGTCCGCGCCAGCCCGCGCGAGGCCATCCCGATCGCTTCGGAGACCAGCATGTAGGCTGCCGGGAGGTCCTTCAGTTTGTGCTCCTGGATCTTCGCCAGCTCCACATACGGCGTTATGCGCCGCGCTCTCGGTTCGTCGATGAGCGCCTGCCACCAGCTGGCCGCGCCTTCCCAATCGCAAAGCTTCGTCCGGCAGCGCGCAGCACGCTCAATCGCGTCCAGCCGCTCCACCCGCCCCAGGCCGCGCCCGATCGCAGTCTCGAAATGCGCCGCCGCCGAGCGAAAATCGCCCGCATACTCCGCCGCCCGGCCTGCCTGGAACGGGTACTCCTCGCCCTCGCACACCGAGGCCAAATGCGCCGCCAGCGCCACCAGCGAAAGGATGTCCCAGGCGTTGTGCCGCAGCACAGGCAGAATGTGCGTCGGGTCGCTCGTCCGCTGGAACTTGAAATACCGTTCCGGCACCTGCGATGACGGGCAATCGTCCTCCCGTTCGAAGCCCAGCAACTCCACCTCCAACCGCGTCAGCTTGTGCGAATCGAAGGTCCCCTTGAACAGTCGCTGGTTGGGGTGCAGCAGGTCCAGGTGCGGCAATTGGCGGAACGTTGGACGCTGGCGCGAAAGGATGTAGCGCGCCTCCAGTATCGGAAGGTCGAACGATTTGCCGTTGTAGCTTACCAGTGCGCCCGCCCAGGCCAGGTCCTCCGCCAGCCCGCCGAGCAGGCCTCCTTCGTATTGCGGCGCCGGCAACAAGTACTGCCGCAGCCGCAGGAGCGCTCCATCGAAGCGCGCTGTCCCGGCTAAGAACACCATCGAGCCAGCGCCGCCAAGGCCGGTCGTCTCGGTGTCCACGTAGAGGAAGTCTGACGGTTTGCGTTCGGCGATGCGTGGGTCCCGCGTCTGTCCGCCCAGCCGCACGGGGTCCACCGTCAGAGCGCGGTGGAGCGCGATTCGGCCGTGCTCGTGCCCCGCTTCATACACGCTTTCTACCACGTACCCCGGCCCAAACGGCGATTGGAACCAGCGCCCCCCAAGCGCCGAAAGGTCGCTCAGTTCCGTCACGCTATCTACGCGCAGCGCGCCCTCGGGCCGCGCCGGCTGGTGAAGCGCCGCACGCAGCCTCTCGCGAAGGTCAGTCCCGGGCACGCTGCAACTCTGCGAACATTTGTGCGAGTATGGGTGAATCTGCCCTCAGTAGCAACGCGGCGGCTCGCCTCCGCCCCTAATCAATCTCCCGCAGCCGCCCCGTCTCCACCTCGTAGACGAACCCCCGTACCGGGATGTCCTGGCGCAGCAGCGGCGACTGCCGGTAGATGCGCATGTCGTCCTGCACCGCCTGTTCGAGGTCGCTGAAGGCGAGAAACGCGATGTCGTCGGCGATGGCGTTGCGTTCGTCACGCAGCTTCTGTCGAATCTGCGCATCGGTGAACGTCTGCATGCCACACTGCGTGTGGTGCACGATCGCCACCTCCTCGGTGCCGATGATCGACTGGCTCACCACCAGACTGCGGATCGCATCCGCCACCCGCCCGCCCGCGTTACGGATGATATGGGCGTGCCCGGGCGGCAAACCCAGCGCCCGTATCGGGTCGATGCGCGCATCCATACACAGCACCAGCGCCAGCTTCGGCCTTGGCGGCTGGAGAGGCGGAGCAAATCGGGCGGCAAATTTGTGGTTCGCTTTTAGGGCATCATCAATCGCAGTCACCCGACCATTGTCGCCGAACCCGCCGCGCGGGCCAGCGCGGGCGCAATGAGCCTGACGCCCTAGGTGCCCGCCGGGCACTCCCCGATTATCTCACGGAGCGCGAAGAACGCCAGCGGTTCCTCCTGGCAAGTAATCGCCACCACCCGGCCGGTCCGGTCGATATCAATCCCCTTCGGCCCGCCTTCTTCCGGGTTGTGCCTGCCGCGCAGGTACGTCTCCTCGTCCAGTACGACGGCCGAGCGTGTAACGTCGTGGTTGCCGTCCCAGCCGGTTTGGCGGCGAAAGACGTGGATCACGGGGGCCGCGGCGTCAGCCACCAAAAGGTGGCGGTCATCGTTCGAAAAACGCAGGCCGTGGGGGCAGTCGACCCCCGTAAGAGTCCCGGCCGCCTCAGCCTGGCGACCCTGCTTGCCCGCCGTCGCGAACAGCTTCACTTCGTGCGTGTCATGGCTGCTGATGGCGGTCCAGGAGCCATCGTGACTGAGCGCCACTCCATCCGGAACCCTCAGACCGCGCCGGAACAGGACCTTGCTCTCTTTCAACCGATAGCCGGCTTGCGGGTCGACGACGTGCTGTGTGACGCGGTGCGCGTAATTGTTGCAAACGAGGATGCTGACCAGCCCGTCAGCCTCCTGTCTGGAGGCAACGGACCCCGGTGTCTTCACCGCTGCCAACAGGCTCCCCCGGATCACGTTGACCGCCTGGCCGTCGCAATGACGTCCCCCCAATTCCCCACTGGGAAGGCGGATTATCGAAACGAAGCCATGGCGGTTCGCAAAAACCAGGGTCTCGTCGTCGATGAAATCCAGGCCGTGAGGGTACCGCAAAGCAGTGCCGCCCAGCGTCAGGAAGTCATCCGCGGAGACGCGCAGCCCGCCCGGGCCATCTTCAATCTTGACGCGCAAAACCAGGCACCGGTCGCGCTTCGTCCCAGCGATCGCGAGCAGGCCGTTGCCCGGCGAGAACCGTACGTCCTCTGATCGTCCGAGCGCCGAAATTGCGGCTGTTACGGCTGCGGTCGCTGTGAAAGCGAGCCGGGACGTTACCTGGCCGTCTTCGCGCGTTGTGGGGGCTGGCAATTGGACGGACGAGCCGGTGAGGCTCTGGCGACTAACAATGAAACCCATGGCACCTCTTTGACGAAAGCCTACAACAGGTCCGTCGGAGCGGCCCGTCGAACGCCAGTGACGAGGTTGCCTGGCGCCGTTACAGCGGCGCCACCAACTCCTCCGGCGTAGCACCGCCGCCTCGCCGAAACCGTCCGGCCACCCGCGAGACGGCCTCGCGTAGTTCGTCCACGCCCAGCCAGTTCGCCATCCCCGCGTACACCGCCGCGCCCGCCACGGCGCCCGCCACAGCGATAACCGCCTCGTGGAGCCGCCCGCCCGAATCCACCAGACCCAGACCAAGCGCCAAGAAGAGCGCCATCACCGCCCCGCAGATCGCGAACCGCGCGATCGCCGCGAGGTCCGTCGCCGCGCTCGCGCCCGTTCGTTGCAAGTAGAAGACGTAAAGCATCACCCACTCCAACCACGAGGACACGGACACCGCGAACGCCAGCCCTTCGTGCTCGTACCGTTGCCACAGCACCGCGCTCAGGAAGAAGTTGAGGGCCACCGCCATCACCGCCAGCACGACCGGCGTGCGCGTGTCGCCGAGCGCGTAGAAGCCCCGGCTATGAATTTCGATGCCCGCCTGCGGCACGATTCCCAGGCAGTAAAACCCCAGGGCTGCGGCCGTAATCGCCGCATCAGCCGAACTGAATTCGCCGCGTTGGAGCAGTACCACTGTTGCCGGGAACCGCAGCAGCGCCAACCCCAACGCTGCCGGGATGGTGAGGAACATGATCACGCGCAACACTCGCGAGATGGTGTGGGTGAGCGCCGCCATGTCCTCCTCGGCTGCGTGCCCCGCCAGTCGCGGGAAGACGGCGGTCGAAAGCGCGATGCCGAACAGCGCAAGCGGCAACCCGGCCAGCAACCACGCGTAGTTCAGGTTCGAAATGGCCGACGACCCGATCTTCGACCCGAAGTAGATCGTCACCAGGAAGTTCACCTGCGCCGCCGCCAGGCCCACCACGCGAGGACCCATCAAGCGCGCCACCTCGCGCGTTGCTGGGTCCCGCCAATCGCAACTCGGCGTGTAGCGCATCCGCTCCCTGAACAACCCCGGCAGTTGGATCGCCAGGTGCAGCGCCGCACCGATCACCACCCCAACTGCCAGCCCTTCCACCCCCCACGGCCCCGAAAGCACCACCGCACCAAAGATGATCGCGACGTTGTAGAGCATTGGCGCGAGCGCCGAGAGAAAGAAGCGCTGCCTCCCGTTCAATATTCCTGTCACCATCCCGCTCACCGAAAAGAGCAGCGGCGAGAGCAGCATCAGGCGTGTCAGCTTCACCGCCTTGTCCGTCAGTTCGGCGTTGCGCCCCACATCGTCGCCAAGCCCTGGCGCGGTCAGCGGCACGATGAACGGCGCGAACACGAACGCCACCACACAGAGCACAGCCGTCGACGCCGCCACGAGGTTCAGGACGGTGCTCGCCAACTTCCACGCCGGGTCATCGCCATCGCGGCGCGCAATCCGCGCAAACACCGGGATGAAGGCGCTCCCTAACGTCGCCCCCGCCAGCACCTGGAAGATCAAGTCCGGGATGCGGAATGCCACGTTGTAGGCATCGAGTTCCGGTGAAGCCCCGAACGCACCGGCGATCGCCACCGTCCGCAACACACCCAGTAACCGCGATCCAAGGAACCCGAAGGCGACAATCGCGGCGGCGATCGCCAGTCCGCTGCTAACGGGACTTGGGCTCGCCGGTTCCCTCGCTACTTCGGTCATTGGCGGTCATCGTAGACTGTCGCTTTACTTCGGTCGCAGCCATGCCCACGCGTAGACTGTTTTCCATTTCTTTACGTTCGCGGGTCACTTTTGTCCCGCGCAGAGGCATCTTCCTACCGCGGGCGGGCGTATGGTGAGCAATCAGAGAGACCTTTACCAAGAAAGAGGAGAAAGACGCATGAGCGTATTCAAAACCAGGCACGGATTGCGCTGGATCGCATTGCCGGCAATTGCCGCCGTCACACTTGGTGTGTTCTTTGGCACCACCAACAGCGCCTTCGCACAATCGCCTTCGCCCACCGCCAGTGCCACGGCGACTGCTACCACCACGCCAACCACCGCCCCCACAGGGACAGCAACCGCCAGTGCAACTGCCACCGCTACCGCCACGCCGACGACTGTTCCGCCAACCGCGACGCCTACGGCGGCCGGGCCTCAGTCGCCCCTTCAGCCGGAGAACGCCCCGATTAACCTCATCCTGCGCAGCTCCAACGAAGTGCCGCCCGTAACCAACGGTGTCGCCTCGGGCACCTTCCGCGCCACTCCCGGCGGCTCGTCGCTCGCCTTCACCTTGACGGCCTCCGGCGCCGGCATGACTGCGGCCCACATTCACCTCGGCGCAGCCGGCACGAATGGCCCCGTCATCGCCTTCCTCTACGGCCCCAACGCGGCTGGCACCAACGCCATCACCCAGAGTGGCAGCATCACCGCTGCTGACTTCATCGGCCCCATGGCTGGCAAGAGCTGGGCAGACTTCATGACCGCCTTGAACGCGGGCCAGCTCTACGTCAACATCCACTCGATCGCCAATCCTGGCGGCGAAATCCGCGCCCAGATCCCCGGAACCCCCGCCGCCGGCGGCGTGGCTCCTGGCGCCCCAAAAACCGGTAACACCATCGCTGCCACCCAGAGTAGCTCGATGCTCCTCTTTGCCGCTCTCGGCATCGGTGGGTTCATCATGCTTAGCGCTGGCAGCGCCGTAGCCATTCGCCGCCGCGACTAAACCCGCGCAGCACCAGAACGAACGCAGGGGCGGGAGAGCAATCTCCCGCCCCTCTTTCGTGCGGCAAACGGCGCCCCTGGGAACTACCCTAAGCCAGGCACCGCAGCGGCTGCCCGCCGTTGTACGCCAACATCTCCGAGAACATCTGGCCAGCGTTCAGCGGCGTCCCCCATGGCTCGCCCTTAAGCTCCGAGTAAACGCGGTGCAGGTTCGGCACCAGCCGCTCGGCGTCGTGCAATGGGGCGAAGCGGCCGAGGTCCAGCCCGGTAGCCAGTTCAAGCGGCGGTGTCCCCCTTTCGAACCCCCCGCGCGCCACGCCCATGATGAACTCTAGGTAAGCCCTTACCGCCGCAATCGACTCCGGGCCGCAGACTTCGCCGTGCCCCGGCACGATCGTCTCGGCGCCCAGCGCCTCAATTCGTTCGAGCGCTACCAGCCACCCGCCCACGGACCCGCCCAGCGCAAACGGCGTCCCACCGTTGAAGATGATGTCGCCGGTGAACAGCAGCTTGCGCTCGGGGATCCAGGCCACGATGTCGTTCGTCGTGTGCGCGGGCCCCACAAAGATGAGCTCCACCTTCAGGTCGTCCACGTAAACGTTGATTCGGTCTTCGAAAGTCACGAACGGCGGCGTCACCGGACAATCGCCGAAATCCACCGTCGGGAAGAGCGCATGCGAGGCATTCCCCACCGCTTTCACCTCCCGACGGCAGCGTTCGTGAGCGATGATCGCCGCCTCCGGCGCAAACACAAAGTTGCCGTGCGTGTGGTCGCCGTGGCTGTGGGTGTTGATTAGCGTGTTCACCGGCTTATCGGTCACCGTCCGCAGGGCCCGGTGAAAAGCCAGCGCTCGAGCTTCGGTGCCCGTCGAATCAACCACCGTCGCGTGGCGTTCGCCGACGATGGTGCCCGTGTTGTTCAGGAACCAGCTGCCGTCCATCTGGACGTAGGCGTAGATGCCTGCGCTCACTTCGTGGATCACTGGTGGAGGGATCTCGGCGTGGATGGGGACCCTTGCACTGCTCATTAGGCGTCACCTTCGAAGAGGAAAGTCGCCGCAGTGTAGCCCACCTCAGTCGTCGCGCGTCACGCCCGTTTCCGCCTCGTGCATCTTGAAGAAGTCCGCCAGGGTCTGCCCCGGCTGGGGTGTGAAGCGCTCTTCGCGCAACTCCATCTGCCGGATGCGGTCCAGTCGGAAGCTGCGAAAATCCTGGCGCATCTCGCACCACGCGCTCAGTGACCAGCGATAGCCCCAGAAGAACAGCCCAACCGGCCGCAGTGTGCGTTCCGTGGATTCGCCGGCCCCGTCCTCATACCGCACCCAAACGATCCGCCGCTCCTCCAGCGCCACCCGCAGCGGCGTCAGCGAGGCGATCGTCTCCGGTGGGACGTGGAACCCGGGCGCGAACAGCGGTGTGTTCGTCAGCTTTTCGCGTAGTCGGTCCGGCAACGCCGCTTCGACCCGCGCCAGGGCGTCGTTCGCCGCCCGGCCAAGCGCCTGATCGCCCCAACTCGAAACAACGCGCGCCCCAAGCACCATCGCCTCGAGCTCCGGCTCGGTGAACATCAGCGGCGGTAGGTCAAATCCCCGGCGCAGCGTGTAGCCCACCCCTGCCTCGCCATCAATCGGCACTCCCGAACTGACCAGGTCCCGGATGTCGCGGTAAACCGTGCGCTCCGAGACTTCGAGTTCGCGCGCAAGGAATGCCGCCGTGACAACGTGCCGCCGCCGAAGAAGCTGGATGATCTGAAACAGGCGGTCGGCACGTCGCAAGCGGCGTTACTGCCCTTTGAACTCGATGAGCTGCATGAGGTTGCCGTCCGGGTCAGCGAACGTGGAGATGGTGCCGCCCCATTCTTCCTTGCCGGCGGTGCGCGAGAACTTCACGCCGGCCGCCTCAAGCCGCTTCTGCTCCGCTGCGAGGTCGTCCACGAACATGCTGAAGAGCACGCGCGCCGGCTCTTTCGCTGCCCCATGCGTTTCGCTGTGCCCGTCGAACGCGAGCGTCGTGCCGCCGAACTTGAAGGCGTACGGCCCCATGCCCTCCTCCTGAGTGAGGCCCACCGTGTCCCGGTAGAACGCCCCCAGACGAGCAGCATCGTCGGTGGTGATATTGATGAAGGATCCGGTGACGTCCATAACTAACTCCTGTGTGATGTGTTCGCAGCTACATTACGACAGCCCTACTGACACCAGTCTGTCAGGAAGATCGCCGCGTGCCACGCTCTCCTGACAGCATCATGTCAGGAGTCCGGCGGGGGCGTTGCCCTACGCCGCCACGTGCCTCACGCTTGAACCCACATGTCCAACCCCTACGACGAAGTGCCCTATGACGGAGCGGCACAGGTCCTCAGCCACGTCAACCGCCTTGCCTCCATGGCCCACCTTTTCGGCCTCGATCCCGCGCCCCCCGAAAACTGCCGCGTGCTCGACATTGGCTGCGCGGCCGGCGAAAACCTGATCCCTATGGCCGAATCCCTGCCCGGCAGCGAGTTCATCGGCTTCGACTACTCAGAGCGCGAAATTGCCATCGGCCAGGGCGTCATCGCCGCCACTGGATTGCCCAACGTCCGCCTCCAATTCGGTGACATCCTCGATCCGCCCAACGATCTGGGCCAGTTCGACTACATCGTTGCCCACGGCATCTACTCGTGGGTGTCAGCGCCCGTCCGCGATGCGCTCCTCCGCCTCTGCAAGTCCTCGCTCGCGAAGAATGGCGTGGCCTACATCAGCTACAACGCAATGCCCGGCAGCCTGTTCAAGAACTACGTGCGCGACATGATGCGCTTTCACACCCGCGACGTTGAAAGGCCCGGCGAACGCGTCCGCGACGCCCTGGACATTACCCGCAAGCTCGCGGGCGCGGTCCCGGTGGGCCGTGGTCCGCAGGGCGCTCTCCTCGCCTTCTATACGTCCTCGCTCGAAGGCCGATCGAACCAGGGCATCTACCACGACGAGTTGAGCGACACGAACGACGCCTTCTATTTCACGGACTTTGCCTCGAACGCCGCCGCCGCAGGCCTGCAATACCTCGCCGAGCCAGAGCTTTCCAGCATGCTCGTCACCAACCTGCCGCCAAACCTTCGCGCCATCATCGCCGAGCGCGCAACGAGCATCGTTGAAATCGAGCAGTACCTCGACTTCTTTCGTTCGCGCTACTTCCGCCGCACCTTCCTCTGCCACTCAGGTCTCACCATCGAACGCCGCCTCGCCCCACGCGTCGAGACCTTCCGCAAGTTCCGCATCAGTTCAAACGCCAGTGTTGAGACCGAAGGCGCAACCCCCACAGTGCCCGGAGTGGTCACCTATCGCGCCGAAACCGGCGAATCGTTCGCCACCGATCATCCCGTCTCCAACGCCGCCCTCAACCTCCTGATCGACGCGTACCCCTCGTCAGTCCCGTTCGAAGAATTGCTCGTCGAGTCGGTCGCCCGTTGCGGCCTTGCTGAAGATGCGGTGAAAGAACACGGCCCGATCCTTGCCACCAGCCTGCTCACCGCGCTCGCCAAATCCGACCAGCTGTTGATGCTCACGCTCTCTCCGGACGGCTTCACTCGCACCCTCGGTGAGCGGCCCACAGCCGGACGCTACGCTCGCTACAGCGCCCTCCAGGGAGACCTGGTGGTCACCAATCTCCGCCACGAAATGATCCAGTTGGATGGCCTGCCCGCCCTCCTGTTGTCCCTCCTCGATGGCGCCCGCGATCGAGGCACCCTCGAACGCGACCTCCGCAGCGAAGTTGCCAAACTCGCCGGCGACGACGCCCCCGAGTTGCTCCCGGACGACCTCGAAGAAGCGCTCCAGTTCCTCGCCGATTCCGCCCTCCTCACTGCTTGAAGGCAGTTACCCCGCCTCCAAATACTCCAGTGCCACAGCCGCGGCGCCCAGCAGCCCCGCGTCATCACCCAGCGTGCTCACCTTCAGCAGCGTCCCAGCCGCGGGCCCGTACGCCAGCGAGAACATCGCCGCCTTCATCGGCCCCAGCAGCATTTCACCCATCGCCAGCAAGCCGCCGCTCACCGTCACTGCGTCCGGGTTCAGCACGTTCACCAGGCTGCCGAGCCCAAGTCCCAGCAGGTGCCCGCCGTGGCGGATCTCCGCCTCGCATAGCTGGTCGCCCTTCGTAGCGGCCGCGTAGAGGTCAACCGCCGTTGGCTCGCGACCGCCTACGATCTCCTTGAGAATCGCCGACTTTCCCGACGCGATGAGCCGCTCGGCGCGCGCCGCGAACGCCACCCCACTGACCATCGCCTCCAGGCAGCCGCGAGAGCCGCAATTACAGCGCGGTCCCGCCGGGTCCAAAATGATGTGCCCGATCTCGCCCGCCAGGCCTTTCGCCCCCCGATAGAGCTTGCCATCGATGACGATCCCCCCGCCGATGCCCGTCCCAATCGTCGCGTGCAACAGGTGCCGGGTGCCACGGGCCGCGCCGAAGCGGAACTCGCCAAGGGCCGCCGCGCTCGCATCGTTTTCAATGTACGCCGGGATGTTCAAGCGCTCGGCGATCGGCGTTGTCAGCACCAAATTGCGAAAGCCGGGGATATTCGGCGCCAGGATCACCCGGCCGCGCGCCGCATCGATCAGGCCCGCCGTAGCAATGCACGCCGCTTCCGGCCGTTGGTCGCCCAGCGCCGCGACGCTCGCCAAAAGTTCTACCACATCGCCGATGATGCTCTGCGGAGTTGCCGATTCGGGAGTGTCGTGTTCCTGCCGCTGGAGAATGTGGCCCTCTTCGCTCACCAGGGCGGCCCGCAGATGCGTCCCCCCGAAATCCGCAGCCAGCACAACGCGCGTCACGCCTTCACTCTACTCAAGCCGCCCCCCACCGTCGCGCCAGACTTGCGCCGCCCGCCCGGCCGCCGCACCGTAGCGCTCATGTTCGAACCCTGGCAACGCGAACTGCTTGAGTCCCTCCCCGTCGCCCGCCTGGGCACGATCGCCTCCGACGGCCGCCCGCACCTTGTGCCCGTCTGCTTCGTCCTCCTCGGCGATACCATCGTCATCGCCATCGATGAAAAACCCAAGCGCCCGGGCGTCCAACTCGCGCGCCTCCGCAACATCCGTCGCGACTCGCGCGTCAGCCTCCTTGCCGACCGCTACGAGGGAGACTGGCTGAAGCTCGCGTGGGTCCGGATCGATGGCGAGGCGACCATCGTCGCCAGTGGCCAGGAACGTCCTGAAGCCCTCGCCGCTCTTCGCCTGCGCTATCCGCAATACGGCACGATGGCCCTCGAATCGCTGCCGCTGATCGAAGTCACGCCGGAAAGGGTGACCGGCTGGCGGTACGCTCCGGCCTAAACGGCCAGCCGCGCCTGCAACACCGCATCGGCCGCCAGCAGCCGTGCTCCGCGCGCCTGCAGCTGGCTGATCGTGCTCGGGTCCCGCTTTCCCAGCACCGAAGCGATCTGCGAAAGGCTCCGCCCCCGCGCCTTGAGCGCAAAGATCGCGATCGCCCGCGCATTGCTCACCGCCGTCACCCGGCTACGGCCGGTCAGTTCTTCGAATGACGTTTCGAAGTAGCGCGCGATTGCCTCGAGGGTCTCGCGGTCGTCGCAGCCAGCCGGCGATGCATCAACCGTCGCCACCCGCGTCAGGTCGGCATCCAGCCGTGCCGGGTCCAGCCGCCCGCAACGCCCAAGCGCCACCGCCGCATGCACGGCGCCCTGCAGCACCCGCGTCGAGGGGATTTCGCAACCGGCGATGCGCTCCACGGCCCACATCGGCAGCCCCGCCCGCAGGCTGCGCGCCACGTGATCGATGAACTCTCGCCGCTCCTCCATGATGAACGGCTCGACTCGCGTGATGATCCCCGCCGCCAGCCGTGAGGATAGCCGCTCAGGCAGCTCCAGCTCGAACGGATGGCGCTCGCTCGCCACCACCACATGTCCGCCGGAATTCGTCACCGCATCGATCGTGTGTACCAGTTGATCGAGCGTCCCCGTCTTGCCGGCGAGATACTGCAGGTCATCGATGATGAACAGGTCGACGCTCCGCACGGAGTCTTGGAAGGCGTCCATCTCCTTGTTGCGGATGGCGTTCTGAAAGAGTGTGGTGAACTCCTCGGCGTTCAGGCACGCCACCCGCCGGTTCGCCGCCGCTGCACGGCAGGCCAGCGCGTGCAACAGGTGCGTCTTGCCCATTCCCGGTGCGCCAAAGATGACTACCGGGCTGATCGGTTGCTCATCGCCGTCCAACAGCCGCGTGCACGATTCGTACGCCAGTTGATTCCCTTCGCCTGGCACGTACCGCTCGAACGTGAACGCGCAGTTAACCCGTCCAACCACGGCGCTCGGCGCGACAACTCGGGCCGCGATGGCAGCCACGGGAAGGACCTGGGCGGCCTGAACGCTGCCGCGCGGTACGAATTCGACTTCCACCGCGTGGCCCACCTGTACCGCCGCGAATTTCGCCACCACTTCCCCCAGTTTGATGTTCAGCCACTCGCAACTCAGCGCCGTCCGCGCCTCGATGACCAGCTTGCCCCCTTCCAGCAGCAGCGCCCGCGTGCCCCGAAGCCAGGTGTTAAAGCTATGCGGTGAGACTTCGAGTTGCAGCCGGCCCAGCACGGCCTGCCACGTTTCGGAAAGGTCACGGGGGGCTGTCGGTGACATTTCCATGCGAACGCAAACTCCTCTCTCCCACACTGAAGTGGCGGTTTTCAAAATGCCAGTGATCGCTGTCTCTTCCGCTGATCCGGGGGCCGGGGGGCCGGGGGACTGGGACCGCCTGCCGGGGCTGACGTGTCCGGTACGGTAGTCCCGCTGGGGTCCTGATACAACGGCTTTATGTGAAAAAACGCGCCCTTCGCACACACTTTCACGCCCCGTTGGGGTTATGTGGCAATCCCATCCTAGCCACTCAATAGGCCCTATCGCCGGCCTAAGGGTTTCAGCTGGAAAGCCCGCAGAAAGCCCGTGTGTTTCTCATCCGTTATGACGATGTGCGGCATTTCTGCCCTAAAACCGCGATTCTTCCTACGGCTCTGTAGCGGTCGACTGCAATTCTGTTATGGATCTGAAATGCTGAACTGAACAACGTCAATCCTTCGAATCGAAACTAACCGGCCCGTTTACCGTCCTCCAAGACCCCGGCGGCACTCGTTTCCCGGCCCCCAGCGACGGTAGGTTGCGCGGCATAATCACTGAACAGTTCTAACAGCCGTAAACCAATCGGAGGGATGTGCCGCCCACGCCTTCGCACCCATCCAACCTGTCGCCACTGCCTCGGTTCCAGGGGCACGGCGACCACGCCCGTTGCCGCTCGCAAGCTCATCTCTGGCGCGAACGCGATACCCCCGCCAGCCGCCACCATCGCCAGCAACGCTTGCTGGCTGCGCAGTTCGATGCGCCCGTTCAACGTCAGGTCTAGCCTCGCCGCGTGCTCGTCCACCATCGCTCGCAGCCCGTGCCCCGGCATCGAAAGCAGCAGGCCGGGATCAGTCAGCGCCAGTCCGATCGGCACCGCCTTCAGCTCCGCAAACGCGTGCCCGCGCGGCGTAGCCAGCAGCACCTCCTCCTCCAGCAGCGCGTGGACCTCCAGTCGCGAGTCGGCAAGTGGCAGCACCACCAGCGCGAAGTCCACTTCGTCCGCCAGCACTCGCGCGATTCCGTCGTCCGTGCCCAGCATCTCCACCCGGATGCGCGCCGCGGGATACCGCTCGCGCAAGGCGGTCAATGCCAGCGGGAGCAGGTTGTCCGAGACGGTCTCCGTCGCGCAGATGCGCAGCATCCCGCTGTTCGCCGTTCCCGAAAGCCCGGCCACCGTCGATGCGATGTCGTCGAACACGCGGTCTGCGCAATCGGCCAGGGCGTGCGCGCTCTCCGTCGCCACGACTCGGCGCCCAACGCGATGGAACAGCGGCACGCCAAGTTCTCGTTCCAGCAACTTCAACTGCTTGCTCACGGAAGGCTGTGCGACGTGCTCCGCCTCTGCCGCTCTGGTCACGCTGCCCACCCGGACCACCGCCCGCAAGTAGCGAAGCTGATGCAGTTCCATATGCTCTCCGGCTATGTGTTTCGTGCGAAGCATATCTTAGACCCGCGCCGGTCCGCTCGCCTACGCTGGCGCAGTCCTCAGGAGGGATCGCCGTGACTACGTCTTCCACCCAGTCCGTCCGCGACCAATTCGGAGCCGTGGCCGCCGCGTACGCCGTCAGTACCTACCACGCTAACGGCCCAGACCTCGCGGCCATGATCGCTGCCGCCGAACTGACGGGCACGGAGCGGGTCCTCGACCTGGGCTGCGGCGCCGGCCACTCCGCCCTTGCCGCCGCCGCCAAAGCAGCGCACGTAACCGCTCTCGACGTCACCCCCGAGATGCTCACGACGGCCGCGGCGCTTGCCGCTGAACGAGGCCTCACCAACATGAGCTTCGAGCAGGGCGACGTCTCTGCCCTGCCGTTTGACGATGCCTCTTTCGATGTCATCACCAGCCGCGTCAACGCCCACCACTATGCCGACCCCGCGGGCGCCCTCGGCGAGGCTTTCCGCGTCCTCCGTCCCGGCGGCCGCTTCCTGCTCGTCGATACAATCGCCCCTGAAGACGCCACACAGGACACGTTCTACAACTGCTTCGAACTGCTCCGCGATTCGTCCCATGTGCGCAACTGGCGCGCCACCGAATGGCTGCGCATGCTCAAGGTCGCCGGCTTCGAACCAACGCTCCTCGACCGCTACGCGCTTCGCCTGGAGGGAGCCAACTGGGTCGAACGGATGCGCACGCCCCCCGCGAAGGTGGCCATGCTCCGCGAGCTCTTCCGCGATGCCACGCCCACTCTCCGCGCGGCCTTCGAAGTCGAAGACGCACCCTGGGCATTCAGCATCCCAATCGCCCTCTTCGCGGCCACGAAACCGGGCTAGGCTGGGCGGTGGGGCGCGGGACGTCCAACGTTCCAGCCCGCTCATCCCACCGCTCGCGCCGCCAACGCGAACGCACGAAGCGGTCGCGAGAGTGCGCGACCGTGCGGAAGCTTCGCGCCAAAGGCAAGACTGACGCTCGTTACCCCGGGCCTCAGCTGCGTCGCTTGACTTGCGCTACAGCGAAGTCGAGACGAACGGCACCAGCAGAGCGAGCAGTGCTCCGATCTCGAGCGTCCGCGCCATCGGGCTGCGGATCGGTTGCTCCGTGTGGATCTCGTAGCGGTTGCGTCGTCCGAAGCGCTTGCGCGAGATATACCCGGTGTGCTCAAGGTCAGCCACGATGCGCTTCACAGCGCGTTCGCTAATGCTGACTTTCTCCGCCAGGTCGCGAAGACGGATGTCGTGATCCTCGGTGATGCAAAGCAGGACGTGGGCGTGGTTGGTAAGAAAAGTCCATTCAGACATGACCCAACAAGGGTAATCCGCGCCACGCGTTCCAACTACGGAGAACAATGACGCGAAACGAATGGCCCGTATTCACAACCGAACCTGAATCGCCATAAGCCCGCTGCGAGCGTAAAGGCGCAAGCCGAACCGTTAACCCGGCTCGAACAATCGATCCGTGTGACAAGAGTGACTAGTGGTCGCCTCTCACCCACCTCGCGCAAACCGGTCCGTCGCCGCCACCAACGCCTCCACAATCCCCGGCGTGCCAGAGTCGTGCCCCGCTTCGTCAACCAGCATCAGTTCGCTGCCCGGCCACGCATGCGCCAATTCCCACGGGCCGCCCAGCAGGTTCCCAAGGTCTAGGCTGCCCTGCACGATCACGCCCGGGATGCCCGCCAACGTCCCCGCCTGCTTCAGCAAGATCCCGTCCTCAAGCCACGAGCCGTGCCGCCAGTAGTGCGTCACCAGTCGCGCGAAGCCCAGCCTGAACTCCGCCCGCTCGTAGCGCGGGTTCGGCGGCGAGGTTGGCACCATCGCCATCTCCCAATCGCACCAATCGCGAGCGGCCTTCGCTCGCACCGCTTCGTCCGGGTCGTTCAAAAGCGTGGAGTAGGCCTCGATCAGGTCTCCGTCGCGTTCCGCCGAGGGCACTCCATCGCGAAATCGCGCCCAGGCTTCGGGAAACAATCTCCCAAGCCCTCGCGTAAGCAAATCCGTCTCCGCACGCCGCCCAGTCGCCACGCCAGTCAACAACAACTCCGAAACCCGCTGCGGATGCTTCTCGGCGTAAGCCAGCCCAAGGGCGCAACCCCACGACCCGCCGAATACCAGCCATCGCTCAACCCCAAGATGCTCCCGCAGTCGCTCGACATCGCCGAGCAAGTGCTGCGTTGTGTTCGCGCTCAAGTCCGCGTTGGGGTCGCTTGCGTGTGGCGTACTCCGCCCACATCCGCGCTGGTCGAACAGGACGATGAGGTACGCACTGGGGTCGAATAGACGGCGCACGCCAACCGTGCAGGCCGAGCCTGGCCCGCCATGCAGCACCAGCGCCGGCTTGCCCTCGGGATTGCCGCACGTCTCCCAATACACCTGGTTGCCGTCGCCCACCGCGAGCATCCCATGCTCGTACGGCTCTATCACCGGGTAATACCCTGCCAATCGGACCAACCCCCTGCCCGTCCCGACTCTACCGGCTCGAGAACCACGCAGCGTGGGTTCCCTAAATCGTGTCCGAGACGCCCCGCACGAAGAGCGGCTCCATCTGGTGCTGCGCCACGTCCCGCTGAAGCGCCTCAGACGACGAGGGTTGCGGTGCGCTGTTTGCCGCCTCCAGCGTCTGGCGCAACAGAGTCGCGTCGCTTGAAGTGTTCAGGAAGACGCCGGGACGGGCGAAGACGTAGCCCACGCCGCGGCTAATCGCCTCGCTGTCACGCAACGGCTCGTACCAGGAGTAGCGTGGGCCGTCCTCGCCCTGCCAGCGCCGCCGGGCGATGGACTTGATCGTCTGCATGGCCACGCCGCGTTCCTCGCACACCCTGGACAGCGCGTCGAAGTCTGCGGCGTACTCCGGCTGGCTCATCATCGTGAAGTTGTACGGCAGCAGCACGGAATCGAACGGGAAGCGCTCAAGACTCTTCAGGTGCATCTCAGCGACCCGCGTCCCGTGACCCGTGACGCCAATGAACCGCACAAGCCCGCGCTCCCGGGCTTCGATCGCAGCGTCCAACGCACCGCCGCTGCCCATCGCCGTGCTCCATTCGTCGGGCTCGACAAGATTGTGCAGTTGGATAAGGTCCAATTGCTCGACCTCGAGTCGCTCGAGCGAACGCTCGATGCTGGCGAGCGCTCCCTCATAAGTGCGGTCTCCGGTCTTGGATGCGAGGAAGAATTCGTCGCGGTGCAACTTCAAGAAAGGCGCCAGGCGAAGTTCCGAATCGCCATAGGAGGCCGCGGTGTCGATATGATTGAGCCCGTACGACAGGGCCGTCTCCAGGACAGCATCCGCCTTATCCTGGCTCACGCGCCCAAGCGCCGCCGCACCAAAGATCGTCCGCGTGGAATTGTGCCCGGTACGCCCGAATGGCAGCTTCTCAATCATCAACAAACCTCGTGGCCAGCGCGCCACGCAACAGCATATCGCACTGGCGTGGCCGCCCGTGGCATCGCTTCCGCGAGTTGAGCCCTTCGGAGTGCTAATAGCCCGCCTCGTCTCTGTACCGCGACTAGCGGGAGCGGGCGACTAGCGGGAGCGGGCGACTAGCGGGAGCGGGCTACTCGCCAGCAAATGCACAGTCGCCCAGAACCAACCGCCCTAGTGAAACATGGCTCGTCTCGGTTTCCCGTCGCTGTGGCCCGCCCAGCCCCCAGTCACCAGCGGTTCGTCCCGCCGGCGCGCAAAGCCATGAAGCATCACAGTTCACAACGGCGTTGTGTGATGGATACTTCACACAAGACAGTAAGCTGGTATAAGGATGGCCATGGCAAGTACCGTCGGTGAAGGCGCCCAGGAATCGTATATCCGCGACCTTCCGCTCCTCGCGCGCCTGGCCGAGGACGACCTCCAGGCCCTCGCCAGCCGGGGCCGCGTGCGGCGCTTCACCCAGGGCACGGCCATCTTCCACGAAGGCGACCCCGGTGACGCCCTTCACGTCGTCGTCGAAGGCCAGGTACGCATCACCGTCCTCTCCGGCGCTGGCAACGAGGCGACCGTCGCCACAGTCGAAACTGGCGATTGCTTCGGCGAATTCGCCCTCCTCGATGGCCGGCCGCGCTCAGCCACCGCTACTGCCACGCGCGCCACCCGCACATTCGTCGTCACCCGCGGCGATTTCGTCGAATGGCTCGCAGCCCGTCCGGCCGCCGCCCTCGCTCTCCTCGAAACGCTCTCCCTTCGCCTCCGCCGCACCGACGAAGCGCTCGCCGATATGACCTTCCTGGACCTCGAACACCGCCTCGCCAAGCAGATCCTGCGCCTCTCAGCCGGCAATTCGGACACCAGGGGCGTCCGCTCACCGATCAAAGTCACGCAGGGCGACCTGGCCTCAATGCTCGGCGTAAGCCGCGAAAGCGTGAACAAGCAACTCAACGCCTTCGCTCGCGCAGGCTGGATCAAGCTCGCTCGCGGTTCTATCTCGGTGCTCAACGGCGAAGCCCTCCGTCAGCTCCCCCAGTAGCGCCTCCGTCTTCAATCGAAGTCGTACTTTCTATCGAACGTTAGTCCGCACCCGCTTCACCCATGCCCTGCTGTAGGGTCTAATCCGAAGGCGGCCAGCTGCCAGACAGCGCCCGCAAGGACCTTCGCTTGGAAAACACGCTTCACGCAGCCGCCATCTGGATGCACATCCTTGGCATCGCCCTCTTCGTTGGGCCGCAGTTCCTCCTCGCGGTCGCCTGGGTGCCCGCCTCCCGCGCCATCCAGGACCTGCCGACGCGCGTCGCCGCCATGCGCACCATGACCGTTCGCTTCGCCTGGCTTGGAGGCGTGGGCCTCGCCCTCATCCTCATCGCCGGCATCTACCTGATCGGCACCTTCCGCAGCTATTACAGCCTCCCCGGCCGCGATGAACTGAGCTTCAACGACCTGCGCTACGGCGTCATCTTCTCGATCAAGATGGCCATCCTCGTCGTGATGCTCGTCATCACAGCCGTGCACATGTTCGTGGTCGGACCGAAGCTCCTGCGCCGCATGGAAGCGAGGGCCGCTGGCGAAACGGTCGCCGATAGCGAACTCGCGAGCATTCGCCGCCAGTCCATGCTCCTCAGCATGAGCGGTCTCACCCTCACCCTTATCATCATGGTCCTGGGGGCGATGATGAACACCGCCCAGTACTCGCTGCAACAGTTCTAGCAGAGCGCCGTTCCACCCTCGGAAAGCCGCCCAGACCATGACGCATTGCAGTTGCCCGGCCGGGCAGCCACACTCTACCCATGGGCTTTCTGCAAATGATTTCCGCTGTTGGTTTGCCGGTCGCCATGGCCATCGGCGCCGTCATGGCCTGGCGCATGAGCAAGAAAGAAAACAAGGTGGACACCGAGGCGCCCCTCTGGCGCGACGACTCTCTT
The DNA here is from genome assembly GCA_038323265.1 of Tepidiformales bacterium. Taxonomy (GTDB): domain Bacteria; phylum Chloroflexota; class Dehalococcoidia; order Tepidiformales; family Tepidiformaceae; genus PNKC01. The sequence goes on along the minus strand of JBBQGT010000001.1, from coordinate 11,861 downwards.
GATGACTGGCGCAAAGAACGCGACGCCGAGATCGAAACCGAACGCCTCCAGCGCATCCAGGAAGCCAAACAGCCAAGTGGCGCCGCTGCCGAAGAACAGTCCGAAAAGAAACGCCACCAGCGCATCGGCGGCTAGCGGAGAGAGTGCCAAAGTGCTTGGTGCTCAGTGTCCTCGCCAAGTACAAAGTTCGAAGGCGCCGCCGCCGCCCAACTAAGCACTGCTAACTCCTTCGTCCCTTACCGGATCGCCCCGCTTTCGCGCATTTTGGCGATCTCCTCCTCGCTGTAGCCCGCCTCCGTCAACGCCTCATCCGTGTGCTGCCCCAGCATCGGGCTCGGCCCCTGCGGCGCCAGCTTCGAGACGGACATTTGGAACGGCGGGCCAACCATCCGCATGTGCCCCAGCATCGGGTGGTCGATCTCCACCTCGAGACCGTTTTCCAACGTCTGTGGGTGCCCAAACAGTTCTTCGATGAAGAGCAGAGGCCCGGCCGGCACACCATGCTTTTCGAATATCTTGCCCCACTCTTCCGTCTTCTTGGTCAGGAACAGCGCTTCGGTCTCGGTCACCAGCTTTGGGCCGTCCACTTCCCAGCCATCAGGCGCCATGTTGAAGCCGCCGTCTGGCTCGAACCGCCGGTCCACGATCCCCGTCGCCGCGATGAACTTGATGCGCAGCGCCATGCTTAACGCGCCAACGGCGATGAACCCGTCGTTCGTCTGGTAGATGCGGTAGTAGATATTGCCCGCCGCCGCTGGCCGGAATTTGGCGTGAACCTCCACCTGCTCCAGGAAGGTCTTCTGCTCGCTCCGCGCCTGCGCGATCCCTACCAGCATCGGCGGGATGACGTCGTTGTCCCAGGCATCGATCCATGTGAACTGCGAAGTCTGCATCGCGATCGCCGTGCCCATCAGCGTGCAATCGATCTTCTGCCCCTTGCCCGTTTTCTCCCGGTAGTAAAGCGCCGCGCAGATGCTGTTCGACATCTGGATGCCAGTCGCGTAGTCCGCAATCGCCGGGTAGACGTAAGTCGGCACATCGCCCTGCATCTTCGATTCGCCCGCCACCAGCCCTGTCAGCGATTGCACTACTAGGTCGTATCCGCCGCGATGGGCCAGTGGCCCCTTGCGTCCGAACGCCGTGTTTTCGCAGTAGATCAGCCGCGGGTTGATTGCGCTCAGCGTTTCGTAGTCGATCCCCAACTGCTCGGCCACGCCCGGCCGGTAATTTAGCAACACGACGTCCGCATCCTTCACCATGCGATGGATCACGGCTTGCGATTCCGGCCGCGTCATGTCCATCGCCACCCCGCGCTTACCCCGGTTGAGGCTCGCGAAGGTGCGCGATTCCTTCGGCACCAGTTCAACGAATAGGCGCCACGATTCACCCTCGATCGGCTCGAACTTCGTTACGTCGGCACCCATATCCGCCAGGTGCAGGCCGCAGAACGGCCCCGCAATGATTTGCGTAAACTCCAGCACTTTGACGCCGGAAAGTGGTCCAGTTGTCACAGGTTGTCTCCCTCGCGCGCCATTCTAACGTTAGCGTGAGAGTTCCGCGAAAGCCCCGCCGACCAGCGCCCTTACCCCGTCCAGCGCCTCCCTCTGGTACCCTCCAGTTCGTACGCCATGACCGATGAACTCCCCGACGAACGGCCCACGCGCAGACGCGAATACTCCGGCGCAAGCTCTACCCTCGGCGTCGCCGCGCTGATCGTCATCGTCGTCGGCGCAGCTCTCTGGTTCCTCGAATTTCGGGACAATGGCAGCAGCAGCGGCGGCGGCACGCCGGGCCTCGGCATCGTCGCCCTGCCGGCTCAGTTAAACCCCACCGGCAAGGCCGCTGCTGCCCAGGAAGGCCGCGCCGCGCCCAACTTCAAGCTCCGCTCGCCAGACGGCGCCGACGTCCAACTCTCTGACTACCGCGGCGACTACGTGCTCGTGAACTTCTGGGCCAGTTGGTGCGGCCCCTGCCGCGGCGAAACCCCCGACCTGCAAGCGCTCTACGAAGGCTCGAAACCAAATGCCGGCAACGCTGGCCTCGTGGTCCTCGGCGTAAACCAGCAGGAAGAGCCTGCCACCGCCCGCAACTTCACCGCCGAATTCTCCGTCACCTACCCCATCCTGCTCGATCGCTCAGGCGAGGTTTCGGACGCCTACCGCGTCGGCCGTGGCCTGCCGATGAGCTTCCTCCTCAACCCGGATGGCGTAATCGAGCAGATCTACTACGGACGCCTTGCACCGGATGTTCTGACCAGCGTTGCCACCCACGTCCGATCGGCGACGAACCCTTGACCACCTCCTCACCCGCCGCTTCGCAAACCCTCCGTCCCTCGGGTATCGACCCCCTGCGCACCGTCTGGAACCTGCTCATCAACGTGAAGTTCGCCCTTACGCTCGTCGGCGTGGCGGTGGTCGCCGGGTTCATCGGCGTGGTCATCCCTCAGGTGCCCGGCCCCATGCGCGCCAATCCCGAGGCCCGCTCCGCCTGGATGGAGCTCCGCCGCCAGGACTTCGGCTCTCTCACGGCGACAATGGACCGCGCCGGCCTCTTCGATGTCTTCCACACCTCATGGTTCAACGGCCTCTGGATCATCATCATCGTCGCCGTCACCGTCTGCACCGTCAGCCGCTTCCGTCCAACCTGGCGGAGCGTGCATCACCCCACGAAAGCAGTCGGCGATGGCTACTTCGAAGGCGCCCACCACTCGGCCAGCTTCACCCACCCCGGCGGGGTTGAAGCGGTCGATGCCCTCCTTCGCCAGAAGCGCTACCGCGTCGAACGCATCCGCGAGAAAGACGGCGCCACCTACCTCTTCGCCGAACGCTACTCCTGGAGCCAGTACGGCACCTTCCTCAGCCACCTCGCCTTGCTCATGCTCCTCGTCGGCGCGCTACTTACCACCTTCGCGGGCTTCAATCGCACCCTTGTCATCGCCGAGACCACCCCCGGCGCGCCCGTCTTCGATTCCGCTGGTCCGAATCAGATCTTCGTGACGATGGTCGATGCCGTGCGCGGCAAGGACGACGCAGGCAACATCGTCGACTTCCACAGCACCATTCAGGTGCGCCGCGGCGAACAAACGGTCACCTGCCAAACGTCCGTCAACGACCCCTGCCATGCGTTCGGCTACAAGGTTCATCAGGCCGCCTGGTTCAACGACCTCGCCCGCTTAAAAGTCACCAGTCCGGACGGCCGAGTTCTCTATAACGACGTCCTGGACTTCGAGAGTCGCACCACCGCCGTGCCCGTCATGCGCGTCACCGATGCCACGGGCACCGTCCTCTTCGACCAGGAACTGCCGCAAATGGACACCGACACCGGCACGGCCCTCGGCCCGGAAGACGATGTCGCCCTCTCGCTCCTCACCTTCCCGAAGGCCGCCGCCGCCGGCGAAACCCAGTTCGTCACCTATGCCGTCGCCTGGCGCGTGGTCGATAACGTCCTGCGCCTCACCCTCACCGGCGAAAACCTCCCGCCGCGTGACCTCGCCGCCGGCCAATCAGCCACAGACGCCGGCTACACCTTCACCTACGCCGACGCCCGCCCAATCCCCGCCCAGCGTGTCGGCGGAATGCCCGGCGCAATCTCCGATGACGGCGCCGCCACCATTCAGATGGCTGATGACCACGCTGGGAACTCCTACCTCTTCGTCAGCGGCATCGACCTCAACAACGTCGTCCTCACCCCCGGCAAGGCCGTCCAAACCTCGGGCGGCTACACCTACGAAATGCTTGGCCGCGTCGAAGCCTCCGGCGTCAGCGTTCGCCGCGATCCCGGCGACACCTTCATCTGGGTGGCCGTCGGCATGGCGATCATCGGCCTCGCCATCACCTTCTACATCCCGCGCCGCCGCCTCTGGGTAAAAGTCAGCGACTCGCGCACCTACCTCGCAGGCGTCGCCGAACGCACCACCCGCTTCGGCCGCGAACTCCGCTTCATGGGCGCCGCTCTAGGGGCACGGGACGCGCTGCAGCCCGGAGACCTGGAAGAGCCGTAGCGGCCCGAAACAGCCGCGACCAGTCGGGGAGCGCGTTGCTCCCGGACCGGTGCCTTTGCCAAGAACGTTGTCCACGCCCACCGCTCACTCGCGCCCCAGCCACCCGAACGTCGCCTCGTCCGCCGGGAACAGGTCCATGGCCTTGTACGGGTCGTACGCGTTCCAACTGCAGAAGACCATGTTGAAGGCCAGGTCCTCGCCCTCTCCCGTGCGCCATTCAAGCCGCACGCCCGGACGTCGCAGGCTATCGAACCCCGGGGAATTCGCCCACACGTCAAACAGTTGGCCCAGGCCCTCAGCCTCGCTCCCGCGCAGATGCTCAGCCACCGCGCGAATGCTTGATGCCGATTGCTGGCCCGTGTTCCCCAGCACCTGCGCTTCCAGCCGACCTGGCAGCACTACGCCGGCCACCTCGGCCCAGTTGCCAATCTGTTGGCGAAACTGCTTGCTCACCATCAACTGCATGAGGTGCGGCCCCGGCCTCCCCGGTAGTGCCCTGAACTTCGTGAGGTCCACCAATCGCCGCGCGTGCGGGTTCGAATGGACAACGTGACACGCGCCGTCGAGCACCACATTCGGCCACGCCAGAGAGTCGGATTCGCCGTAGATCGCTGCCGCGCTTGTCGCGTGAAGCGGGGTCATACCCTTGTACACACCGATCGGCGCCTCGCCAGCCATCCAGCATGCAAAGTCGCTCGGTTCCTCTTCGAAGCCCGCCTCCCGTAGGAAGCGATTCGTCGTATAGCCATCGATCGTCAATGCCCGGCAAACGGCCAGCAGCGCGGCGCGCGAGGGCGTCCGCCGGCCGCGTTCGTAAGCTGAAATACTCGCCTCGGCCACCCCAGAACGCTTCGCCAGCTCGGCGCGCGAGAAGCGTGCATCCGCTCGCGCTTTCTGGATCTCCTCGTTGAACGGCATTCGCTCTGGCGGCGTCACATCCGTGGCGTCGTCGGCCAGTGCCGCGTTGACCCACCGGGCAGTCGCGGCGTCGGCCGCGTGCCAGTCGAAGGACCACAGACCGTCGTAGTTGCTCCAGTCCCCGAAAACGCCATAGAACGCCAATTCCGTCCCATCGTCGAGTCGCCACTTGATCGGGTGCACGTTCCGCTGTTCGGCCCGCCAGGGCGGCGCATTGACGAAGAGGTCGAAAATGAGCGGCAAGAACCGTGGATCTTCGGCGCCGATACTATCGACCACCGCCTGGACGTACAGCGCCGCCGGCCCCGCCGAGATATCCGCGCCTTCGCCCTTGAGCATGCCAATCAGCCGCCCAATGAGTTCTGCCCAGTTCGTCAGGTGGCGGTCGAAATGCTCCGTCGCCGCCATCCGCAACACACTTCGGCGGAACTGTGTCAGCGTCACCAGGTCCAGTTCGCCGACCCGGTTCGCCAGCCGGTTCCAGGCGACAATCTCCTTCCGCTCGTTCGTGACCATCGAGATCCAATCGCAGCCCTGCACCTCGTCCCAAACGGTATTCGGCGCGCCCCGCGCTTTCAGCAACGAAGCCTTCAATCCGCTCTCCGGCGCCGTCAGGCCGGCGCTCTGCCGCAGCCGCGCGTAGTCCGCGTTGTCGAGTTTCAGTGCCGCGCGGAGCTGCACCACCGAGGCTGCGTCAGGCCGCCTCCGCCCATATTCGTACGATTGGATCGAACTTGGCGAAAGCCCTGAGCTTCCCGCTAGCTCCCGCTGTTTGAACGCTGCCCGGATGCGAAACAACCGCAGCAACGATCCAAACTCTGTATCGCCCGCCATTCGACCGCTCCCAGCTCCGGCCTCGTTCAGAGGCTGCCGAATCCTAAGCATCGCCGATTGAGATTGTATAGAGCCAACTCTGTCACCCTTTTGGCGGCCGGCCCGTCCCCATCCTCCGCAGAACAAAATCTCGCAGCCCGGCAAGCGTCGCCCGCACCAGATCCCACCGCCCGGCGCGCGCCCACAACGCCATGCGTGCCACCCTCGTCCCCAGGAAATACACACCGAAAACCGCAAAGCGCGCCGCTCCAGCATGTTTCCAGATCAGGTACGGACGGTTGCGCGTCAGGTAGTAGCAGCCGACCGGCGAAAGCTGCCCGCCGAGAGTTGCGCCCTTGCGGTGCTCCACCTGCGAGGCTGGCTCGAGGATGATCTGGTACCCGCGGTCCTGCGCCCTCCGGCAGAAGTCTGTGTCGTCGTAGTACACAAAGAAGTTGTCATCGAGCAGCCCCACATCTCCGAACGCGCCGACGGGCACGAGCAGACACGAAAGGTTCGCCACCTCCACGGCGTGCGGATAGCTGCCCGCCACCGTCGCTGGCAGGCCCAGCGTCTTCGTCTTCCACGTGCCGCGCCACCAGTCGAAATCACCCGCCGAATCGTCCAGCCTGCCCGGGCTGTCCTTTAGCAGGGTGGCTGGCGCGACCATCGTCCTCGGCCCGGCCAACGCTACGAGTGGCCCTAGAAACCCCGGGCGCGCCTCGGTGTCGTCGTTCAAAAAAAGCACGTAGTCCGCGCGGCCGTCTTCAAGGATCGCCGTCAGCCCGCGGTTGCACGCCCCCGTGAAGCCAAGGTTCGCAGTGTTCACCAGCACCGTCGCACTCGGCGCCCGTTGCGCAGCCAGCCCCGCCGAACCATCGAGTGAAGCGTTGTCCACAAGCCACAGCGAGAGGTTGCTGTAGCTCACTCGCTCCAGCGCATCGAAATACGCCCCAAGGTGACCTCCGGCGTTCGTCGTCACCGTCAAGATCGCAACGTGCGGCTCGCTCACGCCGTTGCCGGCCCGCCTGCCGCGCTCCGCTCACACAACATCGGCAAACGAGTCCTCCAGGCGCCGGAAGATCACCCACCCAAGCAGGACCGCCACAAAGGAAAACCCGGCGCTTGCCAGCAGGTCGCGCCCCGGCCAACCGCCGTCCACCAGCACCGCCCGCCACCCTTCGAACAGCGGCGCCAGGGGGTTAATCCACAGGATCCACTCGTAACCCGACGGGATCTTGTCCGCCGAGTAGATGATCGGCGTCGCGTAGAACAGCAAGTTCAGCAGTACTTCGAGGATGTGCTCCAGGTCGCGAAAGAACACAGTGATGCTCGCTACAATCAGCGAAACTCCCGCCGTCAGCGCCAGTTGGAGTACGAACAACAATGGGATGCCCGGCAGCCAACTCCACGCCGGGTTGTGCCCGCTAAAAATGAGGAACCCCGCCACCACCGGCAGCGCAAAGACGAACTGCAAAGTGTTGCCCATCACCACGCTCAACGGCAGCACCGCCCGCGGAAAGCGCACCTTCTTCAACAGCCCTCCGTTCCCCACAAAAGTCGTCGCCGCGCCCTGCACGGACCCCTGGAACCAGAACCACGGGAACAGGCCGGTGAGCAGAAAGACGGCCGTGATCCCCGTCCCCAGCACCTTCCCCAATGCGAACGTAAGTACCAGCCCCAGCGCGAACGGCCGGATAAGCGACCACGCCCAGCCCAACAGGCTCCCCTGGTAGCGCAGCCGCAGATCACGGCTCGTCAATGCCGTCAGCAGTTCCATCCCGCTGCGAGTACTCCGGTGGCCGCGCGCAAGTGTCGTCACTGCCAGCAGCGTAGAGAGCGAAGGGCAACGCGCAAAGCCGCCCACAAAGGCGCTATGCGTCTGCCCGCGGGCGCCTACCAGCAGCCCAGCGCCCAACGCCGTTGGTGCGCCCACTCCGACACGCCGACACGCGGCGTACAATCCCGCGCATGAGTACCTTTGAACATCTCAAACTCGACCGTGTCGGCACCGATGGCCGCGTCGGCCGCATCACCCTCAACCGCCCGGAAAAGATGAACACCCTCAGCCAGGAGCTGCTTTTCGAATTCTGGGAAGCCCTCCACGACTTCGAAGCGGACGATTCCTGCCGCGTCATCATCGTCAAAGGCGCCGGCCGCACCTTCAGCGCCGGCTACGACCTCACACCCTCCCGCGGCGGCGCCGATGGCGTAGTCCGCCGCTACAAGCGCGCCGATGAACAGCGCCGCCCGCTCCTCATGGGCATTCGCACCGGTATGCAGCAGATCACCGATATCCACATGTACTTCTGGAACATGGCCAAGGTCACCATCGCCCAGGTCCACGGCTACTGCCTCGCCGGCGGCTGCGAACTGGCCATGATGGCCGACCTCGTGACCGCCGCCGACGATGCCCAGCTCGGCCACCCCGGCCTACGTGGCCTCGGCACCAGCCGCACCGGCGTGATCTGGCCGCTCGTCATCGGCATGCGCAAAGCCAAGGAGCTCTACTACACCGGCGACAACGTCACCGGCGCCGAAGCGGAACGCATCGGCATGGTCAACTACAGCTACCCCAAGGATGAGCTCGAAGAGCGCACCACCGCCCTCGCGGACCGCGTCGCCAACATCTCGGCCGACCACCTGGCGATGCTCAAGCTGAACATGAACCGCTTCTACGAAAACATGGGCATCTACTCGTCCGTCCGCACCTCAACCGACCTCGACGCCGCCGCTCAGTTCACCGGCCACAGCTACGCCTGGCAGGACAAAGTGCGCGAATCAAACGAAGCGGGCACCGGTCTCAAGGGCGCCCTCGAATGGCGCGACGGCCCCTACAAGCGCTAGTCCCAAGAACAATGAGAGGCGGTGCACTCCTGCACCGCCTCTCATTGTCGAACCCGGCCCCAACTACGGGCGCATGAACACCTGCGGGTCGCTATCCCCGCCAGACGGCGTCATCTTGAAGTTCGGGTCGTACTTCTTCAGTTCGCGGCGAGCGATCGTCATCTTGTGCACTTCGTCCGGGCCGTCAGCGAGGCGCAGCGTGCGCGCGTGTACCCACATGTAGGCCAGCGGGAAGTCCTGCGTCACGCCGCCCGCGCCGTGCACCTGGATCGCCCGGTCGATGACCTTCAGCGCCATATTCGGCACCGCCACCTTGATGCCCGAGATCTCTGTCGCCGCTTCCTTGTTGCCCACCGTGTCCATCAGGTGCGCAGTGCGGAGCACGTACTCGCGCGCCATGTCGATTTCGATGCGCGACTCCGCAATCCAGTCCTGGATGAGCCCCTTCTGCGCCACCAACGAGCCAAACGTCGAGCGGCTCATCGCCCGCTTGATCATCAGCTCCAGTGCCCGCTCAGCAACCCCGATGGTGCGCATGCAGTGGTGAATACGCCCTGGCCCAAGGCGTGCCTGCGAAATCGCAAAGCCGCCGCCCTCTTCGCCCAGCAGATGGTCTGCTGGCACCCGCGCGTTTTCGAACAGCACCTGCCCGTGTCCGCCGCGGTCCTCGTTGCCGAACACCGTCAGCGAACGTTCGACCGTCACGCCCGGCGTGTTCTTCGGCACCACGATCATCGACTGCTGCCGGTGGCGAGCCGCGCTTGGGTCCGTCTTCCCCATCACAATCATCACCTTGCAGCGCGGCGCCATGATCCCAGAGGTGAACCACTTGCGACCGTTTAGCACGTAATCGTCGCCGTCCTTGACGATGCTCAGCGAAATGTTCGTGGCGTCCGACGAACCGACAGCCGGCTCCGTCATCGCGAACGCTGAACGGATTTCACCGTTCAGCAATGGCGTCAGCCAGTCCCGCCGGATCGCCTCGTTGCCGTAGAGGTTCAAAATCTCCATGTTCCCCGTGTCCGGGGCGTTACAGTTCAACACCTCCGATGAGAACGGCACTTTGCCCAACTGCTCGGAGATCGGCGCGTAATCCAGGTTCGAAAGCTTCGTCCCCGGGTCACCCTCGCGGAGGTGCGGGAGAAAAAGGTTCCAGAGGCCGCGCTTTCGGGCCTGGGCCTTCAGTTCGTCGAGGATCGGCGGGTACGAATGGTCGCCGCCCTCGTGGTACTGGCGGTAGTACTCCGTCTCGTTCGGATAGATGTGGTCATTCATGAAGCTCTTGATTTCGGCCTGGCGGGCTACACCGGCCTCGGTGAATTCGTAGGGCATGCTGCGACTCCTTCGTTTTTTCCTCAGTGATCTTCGCGGCGCGAGCGGGCGAAACCTCCGCGCTGCCTGCGAAACGTACCCTGCGACTTTATACGGTCCCGGCGCGGCGCGCCCCTGTGAGCCCGCCGCCGCCCGCCGGAGCCTATTCGCTCTTGCGCGGAGTGGGGTACTGCCGTCGAAGCATGGCATCCCACGCAGAATCCGGCAGCCAGCGTCGCGTCTTCATCAGCAACGTGGCGCTCGGAGCAACGGCGTAGCGAGTGCGCGGCCTCCGCGATTTCGCGGCCTTCTCAATCGCCGCCGCCACGGCCTCCGGCCCTCGTGAAAGCCTCGAAAGCCGACCTGAGTACGCGCTCGCCACGTTCGCCGCCACCGCGTGGTTGAACTGGCCGTAGGGTCCAGAGTTGTCCTCGCCGATGCTTTCGATCGCCGTGTCGCCCCACTCCGTGCGGATGAGGCCGGGCTCGATCAGGCTGACTTTGATGCCGAACCCCCGCACTTCGAACCGCAAGGCATCGCTGATCGCCTCCACCGCATACTTCGAGGCGTGGTAAATCCCGCCGCCCGGAAAGGTCAGCTTGCCGCCCATCGAACCGACGTTGATCACCCGCCCCCAGCCCTGTGCACGCATCCCCGGCAGCACCAGTTTCGTCAACTCAAGCAGCCCAAAGACGTTCGTTTCAAACTGCCTTCGCACGTCCTCGATCGATACCTCTTCGATGGCCCCATGCTGCCCGTAGCCGGCGTTGTTCACCAATACGCCCACCGCTCCTTCCGCCTCCTCGATCGTGGCTACCGCCAACTGCATCGACGCAGCATCGCAGACATCGAGCGACAACAGTTTGCAGCCCTTCGCCTCCAGGTCGGCGATCGTTTCAATCCGCCGGGCGGTCGCGTAGACCGTCCAGCCGTTCTTCGCCATCCGCTCAGCAGTCGCCCGCCCAATCCCAGTCGAACAACCCGTAATCAAAACCGCGCGCGACACTTTCGCCATCACACACCTCGTCAGGCGTTAGGATGCGCCACCACAAGCGTTGCGCAAGCCCCACTCGGGTCTGCATCGCGCGCAGCCCATTAGGCAGGAGTCCAAGTGATGGCTGGCTACTCCGCTACTCCTTTGCCGAGGAAGCTCGGCATCAAGGACGCATCGAGCGTCGCCCTCGTCGACCCTCCCGTTGGCTTCATCGCCACCCTCGGCGACCTGCCGGCAGGCGTCCACCTCGTCGAACCACCAGCCGCCGCCATCGACGTCATCGTCTGCTTCATCACGACGCTTGAGGCCCTAACGGACCGGTTCGCGGAGCTCAGGCCGCTGCTCTCCTACACGGGCGGCCCCTGGGTGGCCTGGCCCAAGAAGCAACGCGGCGCCCCGATGTCCGTCAACGAAACAGCGTTCGGGAAATCGGCCTCGCCGCCGGCCTCGTGGATAACAAAGTATGCGCCGTAGACGAACGTTGGTCCGGCATGCGCTTCGTCTACCGCCGAACCGATCGGCCGCCGAAGCAGCCGAAGCACTAACCGAAATTAATCGTGCGCCAGTCGCTCGTCCGCGTCGCGCACGCGACGGCTCATCAGCACCAGCATCTCGACCCCGAGGTCGGCGTTCGAACGCAGCTCAGCGATAAAGTCCGAACGCAGCATGGCCAGGCACTTCGTTGGCTCCGTGGCAGTCACCGTCGCGCTCCGCCGATAGTTGTCCAAAAGGGCCATTTCGCCGAAGAACTCGTTCACGCCGAGCGTGCTAAGTTCATGCCCTTCCTTCGTGATCGCTACCTTGCCGGACGAGATCAAAAAGAAACCAACGCCCTCATCGCCCTCCTTCACGATCACATCGCCCGTGTTGAAAGTGCGTTGGCGAGCGATCCGCTCCAGTCGCTCAAGTGCCTTCTTGTTGAGGTCGCGGAACATGGGGACGTGGACCAGGGCGTCCATCGTGCTGCTCATTGCTAAA